>JAJZAM010000043.1 GCA_021799445.1 Actinomycetes bacterium | reverse complement strand
GACCGTGCCTTAAAAGTTGGCAGCTCAGGATCGGCCCCCAAACTTGGCTGCGGTGATACGGAAGTAGTTAGAGTTGCCGCATGCTCGTAGACGGAGGCATCGGAAGCGACCTGAAAGAGGCGGCCGGCGCCGCCCGTAAAGCAGAGGAGGCGGGATATGACGCGATCTGGTCCGCCGAGACCGGCCACGATCCTCTCCTATCGCTGCTTTTAGCTGCAGAGCACACCGAGACGATCAGTCTCGGCACTGCCATAGTCGTGGCTTTCGGTCGAAGCCCGATGACCCTCGCCAACCAGGGCTGGGATCTCAACGAGTTCTCGGGAGGCCGGCTGCTGCTGGGACTCGGTTCGCAGATAAAGCCGCACATAGAAAAGCGCTACTCGATGCCGTGGTCCCACCCGGCCCGCCGGATGCGCGAGTACATCCTCGCCATGAGAGCTATATGGGACTGCTGGCAGAACGGAACGAAGCTTGACTTTCGTGGCGAGTTCTACACCCACACTTTGATGACCCCTTTCTTCAATCCCGGGCCGTCCGCTTACGGGCCTCCGAAGGTGTTCCTCGCCGCGGTCGGGACAGAAATGACCAAGGTAGCCGCCGAGGTGGCTGACGGTCTCCTAGTTCACGGTTTCACCACCGAGCGTTACCTGCGCGAGGTCACGGTGCCGACCGTCGAAGGAGTCTTGCGAGACAACGGCCGGGTTTTAGCTGACTTCCAGTTGTCCTACCCCGCCTTCGTGGTTACGGGGGCGAACAGCGAGGAGACAGCTGCGGCCGAGCAGGGAACGCGCCGGCAGATAGCCTTTTACGCTTCGACTCCCGCCTACAGAGCGGTGCTCGACCTGCACGGATGGGGGGATCTCCAACCAGAGCTTACGGCGCTCTCCAAGCAGGGCCGCTGGGAAGAAATGGGAAGGCTTATCGACGACGACGTCCTCGATGCTTTCGCTGTGCGCGGCGAACCAGAGCAGATACCGGCTTTGTTGGCCGGGCGCTTCGGCGACGTGATCGACCGCATAAGCCTTTACATGCCGTATGACTCGGGCCGGGGGACAGCAGCCAAAATCCTTGCTGGGCTTCGAGAGTTGCGCTGATGGACCTCGACGCGCAGGTGGCCGACGAGCTCGTCGCTACCGTCAAAGGGTGGGTGGCCAAGCAGGTCATCCCTGACGTTGCGAAGTTCGAGCACGCGGACATCTACCCCGAAGAGTGGGTTTCCCAAATGCGCGACTTTGGGCTTTTCGGCGCTGGGATACCCGAGGAGTACGGGGGGCTCGGCCTCGATACCGTCACCTACGCCCGGATAATGGAAGAGCTCTCATACGGGTGGATGTCACTCGCCGGGGTTCTGAATACCCACACGATCGCCGCTGTCCTGATCGCCCGTCACGGGCCGCAGGAGATGAAAGACCGGTTGCTTCCGGGCATGGCCGCCGGAGACATCCGCGGCGCGCTTTCGCTGTCTGAGCCTGACGCCGGCTCAGACACGTCCGCTCTACGCTGCCGTGCGACTCCCGACGGCGACGAGTACATCCTCGACGGCACGAAGATGTGGGTCACTAACGGCGAGCGCGCTTCGGTCATCGCCCTGGCTGCGAGAGCCCCCGAAGGCGTCACCTGCTTCATGGTCGAGAAGAAGCCCGGACCGTCCTGCGGTGCCATCGCCGTGTCAAAGCGGATCGAGAAGCTAGGCTACAAAGGGCTGGAAACGGTCGAGATGACATATTCCGGGCACAGAGTTCCGGCGTCGTCCGTGCTCGGCGGACCGGAGGGTCTAGGCGCAGGATTGCGCTACATCCTCGGTGGTTTGGAACTCGGGAGGATCAACGTAGCCGCCAGGGCGGTGGGTGTCGCCCGGGCCGCCTACGACGCTGCCATGCGTTACGCGCACGAGCGCGTCACTTTCGGCGTGCCTATAGCTCGCCACCAGGCTATATCGTTCAAACTGGCAGACATGGCAACCAAGATTGAGGCTTCGCGGCTGCTGGTCGAAAGCGCAGCCAGACGTTTCGAAGCGGGCGAGCGAGCTGACGTGGAAGCAGGCATGGCCAAGCTGTTTGCGTCGGAGACGGCCTTCGAGGTGGCGGCGGAGGCGATGCGGATACACGGGGGTTACGGTTACACCAGCGAGCTGCCCATCGAGCGCTACTACCGGGACGCCCCTTTGATGATGATCGGTGAGGGCACCAACGAAATCCAGCGTGTAGTCATAGCCCGCGGGTTGATGCAGCGTTGGGAAGCTTCCGAAGCCGGTCGGAGGTGAAGGTCCGCTTCGCCGTGTCCGTGGCCGGCGGGCCTCCGGACCCGGCCCAGCTTGGTGAGGTCGTTGTCGAAGCCGAGGAGAAAGGGTTCGACACGATCTGGCTTTCCGACGTCCCGATGCTAGGGTCAACAGACCCGATGCTCGGAGTGGCATTCGCTGCTGCGCGCAGCTCGCGCCTCCGCCTAGGCATCAACTTGATCCCGTTCGGGTCGACGACGTTCGTGACAGCTCACCGCCTGGCTCAGCTCGACTGCCTGACCGGCGGCAGGCTCCTTGTGACGCTGGTACCAGGATTGGATCAGCCTGGCGAACGGCAGGCTTTAGGGACCTCAGGGCGCCGGCGTGGGGACCTGATCGAGGAGATGCTCCCAGAGTTGCGTTCCTGGTGGGCGGGCGAGGAGATGGAGCTCGGCGACGGGACGGCAGCGAAACTGGCCGTGACCCCTATGCAAGCTCCGCTGGAAGTCTGGCTGGGCGGCTCCGGTTCGGGAGCGATACGCCGGGCCGGCAGAGTAGCTGACGGCTGGCTCGGAGCTCGCGTGTCACCCGAGCGCGCCGGCGAGATAAGGCGAGCGATAATCCGTGAGGCCGAGATGTCGGGTAGAACGATGGACCCCGAGCATTTCGGGTTGTCGCTAGCCTACGCTCGAACAGCCTCCGACCTGGAAAGAGCGAAGCCGCTCAGGCTCCCACGGTCAAGGCCAATGTCTCTCGGAACCCAGGCCTTGACTGAAGTGCCCGGCGGCGACATACCCCACGAGGCTATCCCGGTAGGAGCTTCGGAGCTGCGGACCCTGATCCGCCGCCTCGTGGACGAAGGGTTATCCAAGTTCGTGGTCCGTCCCGCCGCGCCGCCAGAGGGACCTGCAGGAGGCTGGACAGCCGAGTTGGAGTGGCTAGCGGGCACCCTGCTCGACCTTCAGAGCTGATCCAGCGTTTCCGGGGCGAACCCTTCGCGTGCTATCCCCTTGAAATGCTTCCAGGCGAGTATCGGGCGGGGATCAGCCGCGTGACACGCCTGCGGCTCTGGCAAGCCTGTCGGCCTCTAGCGTAGCGTCGGCGTCGTCGGGCACGCCGACCAGGAAGCGGCAGAAGCGGCCGGAGTTGACCTCGACGAGCACGGCGGCCCGCTCACGCCTCAAGACGCAGAAGTCGTATTGGCGGTCACCGTGTATCCAAGTCCCGATGGCAGCGACACCGCGAAGAGCTGTGCCAGCCATCCGCCGACCGCGTAAGGTCATCCAGGGATTGTCGACGGCTTTCGCCCGGCGGACGGCAGTCAAAGGCACCCGGATGTCCCCGTGGAAACCGAGGATCTTCTGGCGTAACGGCATGTGCAGCACCAGATCGCTGCCTTCTACTACAAGTTCGGCCACGGCAGATGAGCATAGACACCAGCACTGGGAGGCATCCTGCGTGGGGCGTCGGCCGGCTTGGTAGGTTCATGGGCATGAAACTGGATTCGATGGTCGCCGGGTCGGCGTCACCAGCAGTGAGGGTCACCGGGCGGTGACCAAGGCGGTGGTCCTTTTAAGCGGTGGCCTGGATTCGGCTACTGCGCTAGCCGAAGCCAAAGCAGCCGGGTTCGAGTGCTACGCGCTCAGCTTCGACTACGGCCAGCGCCACACGGTGGAGCTGGACGCTGCCCGCAGGGTGGCAACTGCGACGGGTGTGGCCGACCACGTGGTGAGCCGTATCGACCTACGCCGTTTCGGAGGGTCCGCTCTCACGTCGGACGTTGACGTGCCGAAAGGGCGGGAGGTGGACCGCATGGCCGAGGGGATCCCGATAACGTACGTTCCGGCCCGTAATACGGTGTTCCTTTCCTTCGCTCTTGCCTGGGCTGAGACCCTGCCGGCGGCGGACATCTTCATCGGGATCAACGCCGTGGACTTCAGCGGCTACCCCGATTGCCGACCTGCGTTTCTAAGGGCTTTCGAGGAGATGGCTAACCTTGCGACGAGGTTGGGTACCGAAGGCGAGACCCGTGTCAAGATCCACGCCCCTTTTATGTCGATGAACAAAGCCGAGATCATCGCTAGGGGTGTCGAGCTAGGCGTCGACTACGCCATCACGAGCACCTGTTACGACCCGACAGAGCAGGGCAAGCCGTGCGGGGCGTGCGACGCGTGCCTTCTCAGAGCGAAGGGGTTCGCCGAAGCGGGGTTGGCGGACCCCCTATTGGGATGAGGCATCACGTTCCATTTCGACCTGATCTGCCAGGCTGACTCGCGGCGGGCTTTCGGTATGTACAGGGTGAAAGAGATCTTCTACACGCTCCAAGGCGAAGGTGTCAGAGCGGGAAGGCCTGCGGTGTTCTGCCGCTTCTCCGGCTGCAACCTCTGGAGCGGACGGGAGAGGCAGCGTGCTAGCGCAGTGTGCCGGTTCTGCGACACCGACTTCGTAGGCGTCGACGGGCCCGGAGGCGGTCGCTTTCCCGACGCGGACACGCTCGCAGAGGCCGTCGGCGCCCGATGGCCCGGCAACGCCCTCCGGGACCTGAGCGGAAGCTCCGCCGTGCCCTACGCCGTATGCACTGGAGGTGAGCCTCTGCTTCAGATGGACGCCGCCCTAACAGCAGCTCTGCATGCGAAAGGCTTCGAGGTTGCCGTCGAGACCAACGGCACCAGGCACGTTCCGCCGGGGATTGACTGGGTGTGCGTGAGCCCAAAGGCCGGAGCTGAGATGGTAGTCCGAGCCGGTAACGAGATCAAAGTGGTCTACCCCCAGGAGGGCCTCGACTTGGAGCGATTGGCGTCGCTCGACTTCGAGTACCGCCTGTTGCAGCCTATGGACGGGCCCGCCTTGGCGGACAACACCGCGGCTGCGGTCGCTTACTGTCTACGCAACCCGCAGTGGCGGCTGTCGTTGCAGACCCACAAGCTGTTGGGGATTCCGTGAGCTTCTCGGACGGCGCAAATATTGCGGGCGACGACGTCGAGATCTTCAAAGAGATCACCTTCGAAGCTGCGCACAGGCTGCCCAACGTCGCCGAAGGCCACAAATGCGGTCGACTCCACGGTCACTCTTTTCGGGCTGCGGTCCACGTGGCCGGTCCTGTGGATCCCGTGAGTGGGTGGGTGACGGATTTCGCTGATCTCAAGGCTAATCTAGCCCCGCTCTTAGACGAGCTGGACCACCGTTACCTGAACGAGGTCGACGGTTTGGAGAATCCGACGAGCGAGAACCTCGCCCGTTGGATCTGGAATCGATTGTCGGATCGCTTGTCGTCGCCGCTGCGTCTTGTCAAGGTGACTGTGAGGGAGACTTGCACCACCGGGTGCTCCTACAGCGGTCCCAGGTAGCAATCCGGCGGGACCATCCCGGGTGTTATGTTCGCAAAGTGACTTTCGACACCACCGTTACCCTCACCGGTCCCTGGCGCAGACCCGCTCAGATGCTCGCCGAGCAAAGCTACGACGGACATTCAAGTGTCCACGACGCGACGACCGCCGCCTCCCTCGGGCTTGCCGGGGCTCCGATCGAAGCCCCGACCCATTTCAGCCAGTTCGACCCGTTGTGCTATCTGATGTGGGGGCGGTCCTGGTTCGAAGAAGGTTGCATCAGCTGCCATTTCCAGACGATGGTCGTTGAAGGAGAGGAAGTCCAGGCCACGGTGACCACCTCAGGGGGAACATCGGCGGACCTCGAAGCTCACAAGCTTGACGGCACCTCCGTCCTTAGGGGGACAGCATCGAAAGGCCCTGCCGCTGCACCGAGCGAACTGACCCGGAGACTCTCCGGCTTGGGGGACCCTGGTGAGCTCTTCGTGTTGGACCAGCTCGAAGTCGGCATGGCGGAACGAGGAGTGGTCGTATCGGTCGACTTTGACAGTCCCAACGGGGACGGCTACCCGTTCAGCCTGACCGACAAGCTCGAGCGCATAACGGAGTCGCACCCGTGGTACTTACGTGAACGTGTCTCGGACTCGCCTTGGGGAGAGGCCGTATTGCCGATGGAGATGATCAGCGTCCTGTCCAACAAGGTGGGAGCGCAGTGGCCAATCCGGCGACCATCGCTCGGCCTGTTCTTGGACTTGGAGGTCCGGCTCATCGAAGGGCCTATCTTTGTTGGCCGTTCCTACGAGCTGAGCCGGGAGATCATAGGTATCGGCCAGAGCCGCCGTACGGAGTCCTATTGGACGAAGACGACTTTGACGGATATTCATTCCGGTAGGGTTGCCGCTGAGGTGCTTCTTCACAGCGGGGTCTTCAAGCAGTCCTACCCGGGTTATCCACCCGATAGGCTATGAAGCGCCAGGTCGGGTTGAGAGTAAGCCGGCCTGGAAGTCGCCCGAGGCCTCTGCGAGTCATGGAGGAAAAGATGCCGGTATATGAGTACGCGTGCCGCACGTGCGAGAGCCATTTCGAGGTGCGCCGATCCATGAGCGACTCGTCCGACCCTGCGACCTGCCCGCAGGGTCACTCTGATACGAGGCGGGTCCTTTCCGTGTTCGCTTCGGTGGGTCTGGGAAGCCAGGGGACCCCTTACAACCAGCCGGGCCTCACCGGCGGGGGGTGCGGAGCCGGCTGTTCCTGCGCTTCGGGCGCCTAGAAACAAGCAGCCGGGGAGGGGCTACTGGCTTTCCACGGTCACCGCGGAAACGTACCAACGTCCCGAATCCGAGGAGACGGTGAGCTGGTAGAGGGACAAGTTCGGGGAAGCCCCTCCGTAAGGGCCGTAGCTGCACACGACAGGCGGTATCTCCGAGCATCCCCTGAGGATCACGGTCTGGCCTGAGTACGCAGATGCGAACAAGGACGCAACAGCAGCCGGCGTAGCCACGGTGGCCGCTTTTGAGCGGTCCCCCGACTTCCAGGCTTGTATCAAGGTGGTGGTAGCGCTGAGGATCGACGGCGCAGGGTCCGGGGGAAGCACAGTCGTCGCAGGCACCTCAGGGGTTGTCGAGCCGGGGCTTGTGGTGCTGGTAGTAACCGACGCTGGGACATTGGTTGGCGTGACGTGAGCTGGCGACGAGGAGACCGTTCCAGCGTTCGAAGCTTTTGTGTGGGTGCCGCACCCGGTGAGGGCGAGACTGGCCAGGCAAGCACAGAGAGATGTCCAAGCCGCCGTGCGCATCCCAACATTGTTGCCGCTCATCCGGGAGCATCGGGGTCGCCCAGCACCGCTTCGGAGCTGGCCTCCGGTCAGTCAAAGACCACGGTCTTGTGACCGTACACCAGCACCCGTCCGGCGAGGTGTGCACGGACCGCCCTCGCGAGGACCACGGTCTCGAGGTCACGACCTTTGAGGACCAGGTCGCCGACCGAATCTCGATGCGACACTGCCGTGACGCCCTGCGCGATGATCGGTCCTTCGTCTAAGTCCTCCGTCGCGTAGTGGGCGGTCGCTCCAATCAGCTTGACCCCCCGGTCGTAGGCCTGCGCATACGGGTGCCCGCCCTTGAAGGCAGGCAGGAAAGAGTGGTGGATGTTGATGATCCTGCTCCTGAAAGCGTTGATCAGCGCCTCGCCGAGGATCTGCATGTAACGGGCGAGCACGACAAGGTCGACGTCAAGCTCGCTTAGTAAGCGCAGCACCGCCTGCTCTTGGACGGCTCGGGTCTGTGCGCTAACGGGCATCTCGTGGTAGGGCACCCCGAAGTGATTCGCCGTGTCGGCGTGATCAGGCCAGTTGCTGATGACGGCGACGATGTCGCAGGCTAGCTGACCGGCTCTCCAGCGCGCGAGAAGGTCGTAGAGGCAGTGACCGAACTTAGAGACGAAAATTGCGACTCGGGGAACTTCGTCGGAGAAGCTCAGCTTCCATTCCATGGAGCACTCGTCTGCCAGCTGCGCGAAACGCTGTGCCAACTCGTTCCGTCCTACGTTCACGTCTTGCAGGGAGAACTCCACACGCTGGAAGAACACGCCAGCCTCGGAATCGGTGTGCTGGTCTGCGTGGACGATGTTGCCGTTGAGCTTCCACACGAAGTCAGCGACCTTTGCTACCAGGCCTGTCCTGTCGGGGCATGTTAGAAGCAGTCGAGCGGTTGGAGTGTCAGTCACGGCGGAAACGGTACCGTGCCCGACGTCACCCAACCGGCCTCAGCGTGATCTGGTTGCCACGGCGAAAATACGTCTGAAGGGGAACAGCGTTTCGCCGGACGGCTCCCTGGGATACGCAACACGTAGCAATCCCTTGTAGGATTCTGCGAAAGTCGGCCTTTCCTCAGCGCTGAGCGCCTCGACGTATGGGCGCAACGCGGTCGCGCTAACCCAGTCGAAGACTGGGTCGTCACCTCTTAGACGATGGTAGTAGGTGGTCTCCCAGACGTCGACGTCTTCTGCTACACGCCGCAGCAGCCTGTAGTACTCGGAGGGACTTCGAACCTTGTTGGCAGGGTCGCCGGCAGGGAAGCGCTGCCGCCACTCGGCCGAGTTGGCGAGATCGGCGAGCAGCGTGTGGCTGGGGGCGTCGAAGTTGCCTGGGACTTGGAAAGCCAAGGCCCCGCCCTTCCTCAACCCTTCTACCCAGGATCCGAAAAGGCCTTCGTGACCTGGTATCCAGTGCAGTGCAGCGTTGGAGAAGATCACGTCTACGGTCGAAGGTTCTGGCGTCCATGAGAGTATGTCAGCCTTTACGAAACTCACCGAACCTCTTGGAGGAGCCGAAAGTGCAGGACCGTCGCGTAGCATCAGCTCACCCCGGCTGTGACCGCTTTCGGCTTGTTTGCGGGCCAGCGCCTTGGAGAGCATCTCGTCGGAGGAGTCGATGCCTACTACCACGGCCTCCGGCCAACGTTCGCACAGCATGGCGGTGCCAGCTCCCGTTCCGCAGCCGAGGTCGACCACGCTGCGGGCGTCTAGGGTCGGGATCCTAGCGAGGAGCTCAAGTAACGGGCGTTGCCGCTCGCCTTCGTAGCGTAGATAACGGTCCGGCTCCCAGCGAGCGTGATGTTTGTTCACTCTGTCAACGCCTGCTCATAGCTTATAGGCCGAGCTCTGCAGTTTGGCGGGCTCTGATCTCGGTGGTCTGGCCGAACACGAGCAGGAAGGTGGCTTCGCGCATCAGCCTGGCTGCGGTCGCGCCGGCTTCTACCGACTTCCCCCCGCCGGCGGCGACTACCGCTGCGGCAGCGCGGACGGCTAGCAGGGACGCGTCAGCCCTGGCCGAAGCCACGTCGGAAGGCTTCGAGCGGTCTAAGCGGCGTCTCAGCGCGTCAACCTCAGCGTCTAGCGTCGGTGATTCGAGAAGGACAGCGCAGCGGGCTGCTACACCGACCGCCAGATAGCCATTCGACGCCATGCCCATCAGGTCCCTCCGCCTCCAGTCGTCGTAGGCTTCAACGCCGACCAGCCGCTGAGGGGGGACCACCAGACGATCCCATGCCAGACGCACCGTAGCCGAGGCGTTCAGCGCTGCGAGGGCCACTCGGCGGGCTTCTTGGCCTACCGTGCACTTGGCGTCAAGGAGGAACCAGACGACCTCGTTGCGGCGCCGGGCGCCGGCTAGCACCACATCGACCAGGCCCCATCCCGTTACCCACGGCGCGAAACCGCAGAGAAGCCAGCTGCCGTCGCCGGCCGGCGAAAGTTCTGCGGTAGCTGGCGGCGGGCCGGGACGGCGCAACGCTGCGTAGGCGATGCCCGACCGCTGCCGACCTGAGCGCAGAGCGTCAAGCCACTCGTCTGCCAGGTCGCCGCCCGCAGCGGCAACCGCCCGCACGGTCGAGTGATGCTGCATCCACACGAACGTTGTCACCAGGCTCCCGCCTGCCAAGGACTCGATCACGCGAGCTGCTTCGGCCCGGTTGTCAGGAAGATGATACAGGCCTGCCTCGGCGATGGCGTCGAGATAGCGGCGGGGTACGACGGGTGCGGCATCTATCAGGTCGGCGTCGGGGAAGAGTAGCTCCTCCGCCAGGCCTCGGGCTGCGTCTACTGGGCTCATCACGATCTAGTGTCGCCGACACGCTCGTCGAGCGTCGACAAGGACTGGCTGGCGAGGGCCGCTACCCGAGACCTCCGCAAGAGCTCAGGCGCCCCGAGGCACTCCACAACCTCGGAGGTTCAGGGTTCTGCGACGAAACCTTCGCCGCAGGGTCCGCCTCCAAGAGCCTCTTCGACGAGAACCTCGCGACCTTCGGGCGCCAGCAGCGGCTGGTAGAGCTGTGCTATGCGCACGCTGCTAGCCGGCACGTAGTGGAAGATGAGAGCCCGGCGGAACCGGTCGCTGTCGTTGCGATGCGACCCATGAATGAGGTTGCCGTGAAAGAGGAGCACGTCTCCCGCCCGCAACTCGGTTTGGACGGTCCTGAAACCAGCGGGGACTCGCACGCCCGCGGATGCGAAAGAGTCTTCCCGGTCTGCCGGTTCGAGGCAGCCCAGTTCCAGGCGGTGGGAGCCGGGTACTACTACCAAACCCCCGTTGGCGGCGTCCGCGTCGTCGATGGCAATCCACGCAGCCAGGCAGGTTCCGGGTTCGACTTTAAGGGAAGCGTTATCTTGGTGGAGGGCCTGACCTCGAGCTTTCGGCGGCTTGAAGTAGAACATCGATTGCGCTCCGAGGACTGGACCGCTGACACAGGAGGCCAGGCCGACAAGTCGCTCGTCGAGCATGTAGCGCCGGGCGAGCCGACCGACCTCGGTGTCGACGCGACGGTGAGGTTGTACTATCCGGGGGTATCGGGCCAGGACATCAGAGTCTGGCACTTTGTCGTCCCACCCGAGGCGCACTCCGAAAGAGATTTCGGCCATGAAAATTTCACGGATCTCGTCGACCTCTTGGGGGGCCAGGAGGGACCGCACGGTTGCTACGCCGTCTCGGCGGTACTCGTCCGCGACGGACGAGCTTTCGGGGATGGCCGAAGTGGATTGCATCTCTTCTAGCCTACGGTTCGGGTGCTGACAGATCCATAGGCCGGGCTGCTGAAGACCTGTGAGATCCTGCTATCGTTAGAGAGTCTCGACTTCTTCTTCTCATCCCAGCGAGTCATTTACCCCGATCGTCAACCGGGTTCTGGCCGGGACCTTGGACATGGGAGGGGACTACAGGACTTGGCGTTCCAGAGGAGCTTCTTTCTGGCTGCTGTTTCACACGACCGCCGGGGCCGGTCGTCTAGGGACCGACACTGCCTCCGGCCTGCCTGGCCCGGATGTGTCCGCCCGAGCGGGTGACACTCTGGTGATCCGCCCGGCGACTCGGCACGACTACGGCACCGATCCAGCTTACGGTCGGTGGGCTTTTCTTTACGCCCATTTCCATCCGCGACCAGAGTGGCTGGCGCTTCTCGACTGGCCGGAGGTCGCTCCCGGTGTCCTGCGCCTAAGACCCGAGTCAGGCCTTGAGCGTAGGATCCGCGACTGCCTGGCCCGGGCAGCCCGATATCGTGTGAGCTCTTTTGCCCGCCGTGAGATGCTGGCAGCCAACGCGCTCGAAGAAGCGCTGCTTTGGTGCGACACCCAGAACCTTCTTCACGGCCGGCGGTTGGACGAGCGGATCCTGCGGGTTCTCGAACTGGTCGATGAGAAGCTACCCGGACCCGTCGACATGGAGAATCTTGCTGCCACCGTAGCGCTGTCAGAGTCCCGCCTCTCCCACCTGTTTCGCCAGCAGGTCGGCGTTCCCCCCCGGCGTTACGTGGAACGTCAACGCATGCTCGCCGCAGCGCACATGCTTGAGATGACCCAACGGCCGGTCGGCTCGATCGCCGGCGCCGTCGGCTTCGACGATCCTTTCTATTTCTCGAACCGCTTCCGAGCGGTGATGGGGACAAGCCCGAGCGCCTACCGAGCCGGGTTGCGCAGCAGTGGCAGTTGACAGAAGGATAACGCTGAGGCTGCTCGGCGGCTAGCAGCCTCAGAGCGCATGCGCCTCGGCAAGGACCTCAGCGGCTACGCCGGCTTTGAGGTCACCTGAGGGCACCAAGTCGACGGGGGCTCCGAGTAGTGCTTCCAGCTCTGCTTGGCAGCGGCCGAGGGTCACCAGGCCGACGCCTTCGGGTATGTCGACGAGGAGGTCCACGTCGCTTTCGGGGTTTTCATCTCCGCGTGCGACGCTGCCGAACACCCGGGGATTGCTCAGTCCGTGTCGCGCCAGCACTTCGAGGGCTTCGGTGCGATGGCGGTGGAGCCGCTGGCCGAGAACCCCGCTAGTCGGTCCTGCCGTCGCAGGTACGGTTAGGCGCATGTCCAATTCCAACCCGCTGGCGGCAACGAGGCGGGCGAGCATCGGAAGCGAAGGCTGGCGCGCCCCGGACTCATAAGCGCTCACCACGCTCTGGCTCACCCCCGCCCGACGGCCCAACTCCGTCTGGGATAGGCCGACGCAGTTTTCACTATTCTGTTATAGCGTATCGTAGATAGCTATAGGGGGGACCAGACTGCGTGGACCCTGACTCACGCCAAGACTGGGAGCGGATCGAAGTGAGGAAGTGGAGCATCACGCCCGGGGGGTCTCGCTGGTTGCTCACCACTCAGGGTGGGCTGGTGGTGGACCCGTGAGGGTGGGTGCAGCACCGTGCCGGTGGCCACATTCCCGGTCTCTACGCCGGTGGTGGCAGCGCCGCCGGCATCTCTGGGGCGTCGGCCGCCGGGTACAGCTCTGGTAACGGGCTCCTCTGCAAAATGGGTCTGGGGCTGGATTATCGGCGGCCAACTGGGCGCCGGCGACACCCGGTAGACGAGGCGGATACTGGCAGCATCCACCCCGTACACCAACCGCTGACAGCGCCGCCGAACTGCTTTACACCCTCCCGGAACAGTTCCGCCCCCGCATGAGACACCACCCCTCCCCATCAGCGCTCATCCGCACCCTGCCGTACGTTATGGTTCAGCTAGATAGTGCCTTCTTGTGAGGAACCCGGAGAACTAGAAGCCCCGGTTATTCCTTACAGGACAGGCGCTTTCGCGCCTTTCAGACCAACAAACCCAGCAAAACCGTGAAACAACGAGGCTAGTAGCCACCTGCGAGCCCGGTTGAACGCGGCAGCGGCGAGGATCTTGGTTTTCGGCTCCCAGTCCGGGTTCGCCCAGTAGAAAGCATCGGTGATCGCAAACATGGTGGCGGGCAGCGCAGGCCGTGGCCGACCGGACCTTCCTGCGCGACGAAGCGACGGCTCCTCAGGTCAAAGGGCAGGCCGTTCGCGAATCCCCGGTCGAGCTGCTCCTTCCATACCTGGGCCAGTCCAGCTCGCTCGAAGCGCTTGGAGAACTGGATGCCGTCGGCCTTGCCGCGCACGTCCCAGCGGTCGGCTGGACGCTTCGATCGGACTCCGGTGCGGCGGTCCACCACGGTCACCTGGGTGGTCGTGCGGAGCACCCAGCATGAGAAGTCGCGAGGCACTTCGGGCTTGGGATAGCTGCGTGGTATCGGCGAATCCTGTTAGCTCCTTGACGCTGGAGACGAAACTCAAATGAAAGTTATAGATGGTTGCGGCTAGCTCCAGAGGCCCCCGGCCCCGGCAATCAGGGCCTCCGAAGCGCGGAATATCGGTGCTCGGCGTAGAGACTGCCTATCGTGACATGGCCTTTTGCCAGGATGTAGGCGTTTAGCGAGTGAGCGTGCGGCCAAGGGCGCGGTCGGCTACGCTTGAAGCTCACGGAGAGGTGCGAGAGTGGCCGAATCGGACTCACTGCTAATGAGTTGACTTGGGAGACCGGGTCCGGGGGTTCAAATCCCCCCCTCTCCGCCAAAAACACCAGGAAGGGTCTCCGCGGGCCGTTCGTAGTGTTTTCACAATAAAGCAGCCTGCGCGAACGCTGCGATCGTGGCAGAGGGATGCGATGTCAGGATGGCTCGCGATGGACGAGCCAAACACGAGCTTGATCGCGAGGGCGGATCACGACCTGGTCAATGTCCACGTGGCTCGGTCTCGTGGCTACAAAGGCTATGACGTCGGCGACGTCTTCGGCGCTGAGTGGGGTGATGCCCTTGTAGACGGACTTGGCGCGCTCCTCGTCGCCGTCGAAGCGGACCAGGGAGAACTCTGTCTCCACGAGCCCCGGGTCGACTTCGGTCACCCTGACTGGTTTGCCTACTAGCTCTATCCGTAGCACGTCGGTGACGGCCCGAGCGGCGTGCTTGGCGGCGTTGTAACCGCCACCGCCAGCGTAAGGCTCGAACGCGGCCACGGAGCCGACGTTGACGATGTGACCGTCCCCGGAGTCGATCAGCTTTGCCAGCAGGGCGCGGGTCATCCTCATAAGGCCCATCACGTTCGTGTCGTACATCGTTTGCCAATGCGACTCGTCTGCCTCGCCGACGGGGCTAAGTCCGAGCGCCCCGCCCGCGTTGTTGACAAGGAGCCGACAGTCGTCCCCCACTTGCGAGCAGAAGCTTTCCACTGAGGCCGTGTCGGTGACGTCGAGGTGGATACCTCGGGCGCTCGGTCCGATGTCGGCCACGACGTCGTGCAGGCGGTCTGTTCGCCGCGCTCCTAGAACCACCTTGAAGCCCTCGGAGGCCAGCCGGCGCGCTGTTGCGGCGCCGATACCGCTCGAAGCTCCTGTTATGACCGCAGTCCCCTTGGATGCCATGCGCCAAGACTAGGTAATTCTGCTCGGACGGAAGCTCGCCTGCTCTCGATAGTCGGGGATCGCCTGGGCGCCCAAGAGATCCCAACGTGGCCTCCCGGAGGATGATTTTCTTCTGACCCAGTTCGGCATGAGGGCGGGTGGCCGTTAGGCGCCGAGAGCGGGAATACTGGAAGAGTGCAGGATCTGAGGCGGCGAAGAACCCGCCGCCGTCGCAGCGACAGAGCGGTCGGGCGGACCTACTCGATGAAGTGGGTGGCCGTAGCTCTCGCCGTGACCGGAGTGGCCTTTGTGGGCGGACCTTACCTTTTCATCGATTTGTTCTTGGGTTCCGCCCCCGCCAAGCTGCACCTTCCGAGCGTCGCAACAGCGGCAGCGGATCCTGTCGCACCGGGTCCTGTCAGCGGGACTTGGGCGGTGTCTAGCGGCTCTCAGGCCGGCTACCGGGTTCACGAGTACCTTTTCGGTCAGTCTCACACGGCTGTTGGGCGGACGCCGCATGTGAGCGGTGAGATGGTGATCTCAGGATCCGAGGTGACCGCAGCTAGCTTCAGCGTCGACATGTCCACTGTCAAGTCCGATCAGGCTGCGAGGGACGCTCAGTTCCGCGGCTACATAATGGAGACCTACAAGTATCCCCACGCCACGTTCGTCCTAGCCCAGCCGATCTCCATAGGGTCGGTTCCTCCGGTCGGCCAGGTAGTCTCTTTGCCTGCTAGCGGCGAGCTTACGATGAGAGGCGTAACCCGAACCATCCACTTCACCTTGAAGGCTGAGAGGCTCCAATCAGGGATTGACGTGGACGCGTCGATCCCGATCACCTTCTCATTGTGGAAAATACCGTCTCCCGACTTCGCCGTGGCGCGGGTCGGTTCGAACGGCACCCTTGAGGTGTTGCTCCACTTCGTCAGAGCCGACTCGAAGGGCCGTCCCTTGGTGCCAGTGAAGACGACACCGACGACCACGGTCTACGTGCCGGGCACTTTCTAGCGACACCTCGTAACGGGGTAGCGATCAGGGGCGGAGCGCACCGGGACCTCGCCAGTGCTTACCGTCTAGGGCAGTTGGCCCTCGAGTAGTCCGGCCAGGTCGGACATGATCTCAGACAGCCGGTAGTCCTTAGGCGTGTACACGGCGGACACGCCGAGCGATCGTAGCGTCGCTTGGTCGGCCGGGGGGATGATCCCGCCGACCACCACAGGAACTTCTACGCCCTCCGCGCGCAGAGCCCGCAGAAGTTCTGATACCAGCTCCACGTGGGATCCCGAGAGTATTGACAGGCCGACCACGTCGACGTTCTCGTCCCGTGCTGTTGCGACGATCTGAGCGCAGCTCTGGCGGATTCCTTGATAGATAACCTCGAACCCTGCGTCTCGCGCTGCAAC
>JAJZAM010000042.1 GCA_021799445.1 Actinomycetes bacterium | reverse complement strand
TCCGAGCGCGGCCCCCAGCCGAGCCATTTCAGCGCGGTCCGCCGCACAGTTACGTCGCTTCGAGCCTCTAAAGACGTCACAGCTGTCCCTCCACCGTTGTCCACCCGCTAGCCGAAACCAGGACCTGTGCGAATCGTAGTCGGACACCGTTCTCCGATGACAGTTGGAGCGTTGTTCGGGGCCACCAGGGCAAAGTGTGTTATCCGTTCGCGCGCTTCGCCTTCGTCGACTTGGCCGTCGGACGCGTTGCCTCACGGGGCTTCGCGGCCGTGCGGGTTCCGCCGGCGTTGAACACGGTCAGGTAACGTCACGCCATGTCAACGAGGCGCGCAAAGGGACATCGTGTCCGAAGCTGATCGCGAACGCACCGCGGCCACCGACGCCGGGACCGGGCAAGGCGCCGACGTCCACCAGGAGATCACGAGCCTTGAGGGCATCCCGGCGCTGTCCCTCGATGCGATCAGCTCGGTGGCGTACGGCCCCGAGGCGATGCTGGTGGTGCTGGCCAGCGGCGGAGCGGGTGCGTTGACCAAGATCGAGCCGATCACGGTCGCGATCGTGGTGCTGCTGGTGATCCTGGTTTTCTCCTACCGCCAGGTGATCCAGGCCTACCCCGACGGCGGCGGCTGCTACGCCGTGTCGAAGGCGAATCTCGGGCACGGGGCGAGTCTGCTAGCGGGGGCGGCCCTCGTAGTCGACTACGTGCTCACAGTGGCCGTGTCCATCGCCGCCGGGGTCGCTGCGCTGATATCGGCTTTCCCACGGCTCGCTGCCGACAGCCTACCGATAGGTCTGGCGATACTGGCGGTGCTCACCGCGCTCAACTTGCGCGGCTTAGCGACCAGCGCCCGGGCGCTTCTTCTCCCGACGGCGGTGTTCGTGGTGGGGATCTACCTTGTGATCGCCGCTGGGTTGTTGCGCTCGCACCCGATGGCCGGGGCTGAGATACACACCGTCGTGCCAACGGCGACGACCGCTGTCGGAGTGCTCCTCATCTTGAAGGCGTTCGCTGCGGGCTGCAGCGCCCTCACCGGCGTGGAGGCTATCGCCAATGACGTGCCCGCGTTCCGCGAGCCCAGGGTGCGGCGCGCGATGCGCACCGAAGTCCTTCTCGGGGCCATATTGGGCACGATGCTTTTAGGCCTCTCGGTGCTCACCGTCCGGTTCCACATCGCCCCCGAGACGTCACAGACCGTCCTCAGCCAGATCACCGGGGCCTCGGTGGGGCGGGGGGCGATCTACTACGTGATCGACTTGTCGACTACGGCGATCCTGGCGATCGCCGCGAACACGTCCTTCGGGGGTCTGCCGGTTCTGGCCAGTCTCCTCGCGCGGGACAATCTGCTCCCGCACGTGTTCGGGCTGCGCGGGGACCGCCCCGTCTACCGCTACGGGGTGGTCGTCCTGGCGGTCTTAGCGGGGGCGCTGCTCGTGGCGGTAGACGTGAACACGAACGCCCTGATCCCTCTCTTCGCCATCGGTGTGTTCACCGGCTTCACTCTCTCCCAGACCGGCCTCGTGCGCCACTGGCACCGCGACCGGCCGCGCCGCTGGGCGGCGCGCGCCGCCCTCAACGGCCTCGGCGCGGCGATGACCGCCGTGGCGACGGCTATCTTCGTCTTCACCAAGTTCACCTCCGGCGCGTGGGTCGTCGTCATCGCCATCCCAGCCCTGATCCTCTTTTTCACCCGAATCGACGCCTACTACCGGGACGTGGCAGCGGAGATCCACCTCGGCGAGGTCCCGCTCAAGCCGACGAGCCAGCGGAGTCTCGTGGTCGTGCCAGTTGTCGGAGTTTCGCTCCTGACCGAGCGCGCGCTTGCCGCCGCCCTATCCCTGGGCGATCGCGTGGTCGCCGTGAGCGTGCAATTCGACGACGATCACGCCGGCGCACTACGAGCCGCCTGGGATCGCTGGGATCCCGGCGTCGAGCTCGTGATCCTCCGGCCGTCTACCCGCTCGGTCGTCAAGCCAACGCTGGCGTACCTTGCCACCTTCGACCCGAAATTGCATCCCCATGTCCTTGTCCTCATCCCCGAGGTGGAGCCGAGGAAGTGGCGTCACCAGATACTCCAAAACCAGCGCGGCGTGCTACTCGCCGCTGCTGTGCGCCGCAACCGCGACGACGTCGCTGTCGTGCGTATGCCGTTCCGCCTCGTCCGCATGTAAATGCACGGGGCCGCTGAGGGCTGCGAGGCGCTGTCGAATGCGCTTATGTTCCTGGGGGGTGCTCCACACCCGGAACCGCTGCCCGCTGGGAGCTATGGCCTCGCTCCACACGTGGCCGGAGTGGAGGACGTCGATCTGACATCCCTCTTCTTCGGCGAAGCGAAGGTCCGCTTCGACCTGCTTACGTTGGTGGCGTTCCCGGGCCACGCTGACAATGGTAACAGTCTACTGTAGACAATGTCCACAGAGCGTTTGCGTTGACCTGTCAATGATCATGCTTCGAGATCAGGGAGGAGTCTCGCTCGGTGCTCCTCCAGCGCGGTGACATCCGATCGCAGCTTCCTCAGGTCGCAGTCAACCCGCGCCAGCTTGGCCCGGGTCAGCCCGAACTCCTTGCGTGCGGTCTTGTCAGTGAGGGTTGCGCCTTTGCGGCTCCACTCATCTTGCACGAACACTTCCTCTCAGTCGGGCGTCTCAGCTAGTCGGATCTGGACTGGACGACGCGCCGGACCTTGGCGATGACCTTCTTCAGGCCCGGGTCAGCGGGGTTGGCAAGGTTGGCCGCGACTGCGGTGATGGGGATTCTGTTGCCGCGGTATCCGAGGACGTCCGAGAGGATCTCTTTGTCCTGGCGCAGCTTGACCAAGTCGGACAGGAGATCGTCGGCTCTCCGGCGCTCGTCCTCATCGCGGACATTTACGATCACGAGTTGTGCCTGCTCGATGCCGGCGTAGCGCTCGCTGATCGTCCACCGCTTTGGCGAAGGCGCCGGAGAGCGCCCAACTTGGCCGAGCTTCTCCAACATTTCAACCCGGGCCGCCTCCATCAGGTCTGGGCGAGCTCGCAACATCGCGGCCACGGGCTCCCCGACCAGTTGTCCCATCAGTTCGGCAACGGCTGCCGGGCCGTCGAGCCGCTTCTTGAGGTCGGCGATTTGCTTGCGCTGGTAAGAACGGGAGGCGGACCGGCGAACGAGCAGCCGCTCGCGCGGGTGGGGCGCAGGGGCGACAAACACTGACAGATCTACAGAGGAAAGCGGGCTGTCTCCTTCGAGAACGACGCCTCTGGAGTACTCGGCCATCAGGTCAGTCATGAAGAAGTCGTCGCGGCTGGTCGCGCCGTCCGGGAAGTCGAACCGTGCGACTCCATCGGCGCCGGCGTCAAGGTAGCGGCGCAGCTCTGGCTCTGTACGAGGTGAGGTCTCTTCCGGTTCACCGAGCCGGTCGTCGCGGCGGCAGCGGGCCACCAGTATCGGCGGGTCGACCCGATGCAAGACCGTCTCGATGAACATGGTCTTGCCTGCTCCTTCGGGCCCGGCTACATGGATGACGGCGCGCTGTCTCAACGGTGGAGTTCCGGGGCCAGGACCCTGGTGACGAAGCCACCGGGGCCTTCGACTGCGGCCAGTTGCCCGATCCGGTCGCGGACTTCGTCGGATCGGCCAGCGAGTTCTGCTGCTTTCATCGTGTGCTGGTAGGCGGCCCACACGTCGGCGCCGGTGATGTCGTACCCGTATCCCTGGGCCAGCCTCTCCAGAGCCAGCAGACCCACAGCCGCCGCAAATTCAGGTTGGCGTTCGGCCAGATCCCGGGCGGCTCGGGTGAGCGTCCTCGGATCGCAGGGCCCGCTCTGGGCAAGAGCCAGCGCCTCGTCGTACAGGCCGATCTCCTTCGCCGCGGCGAACCACTTGGCTTCCTGCCCGGGCGTCGTGGCCACCAGGTCAGCCAGGACGTCTGCGGGCTTCTTGTGGGGGTACTTCTTGGCCACGACCCGATACGTCGCCAGATAGGTACCCGCCTGGTTGGCCCGTAGTCCATAGCGGGCATAGGCCTCATCGACCATCCCGGAGGAGAGCAGGATCTCCTCGCAGATGGCGTCGACCTCCCTGTCGGGTGTCCAAGGGTCGCGGCACGACTCCGCGTACTGGACCGCCTCAGCCTTACGGCCGAGCGCGGCCAGGGCCATTACGGCCCACCGCCGGTAGTGCCACATCCGCTCCGATTCTAAGATGTCCAGGATCTCCTTGTGGCGCTCGGCGCGGTAGAGGGCGCTCAGGCACGCTGCCGTCCCATGGAAATGACCTCGAAGGTTCGGGTCGGAGCTGCGGGAGATCCGGGTGATCCCGATCAGGTCGTCGGCCCAGGCCGAGGCCACCTCGGGGGACCCGCACAACTCCCCCCAATAGTCGCTCAGCGTCTCGATGTATGGAATTCGGTCGGCCTCGTGAGCCGCAAAAAGCCGCTCGAGCCAACGTTCGCGAGTCTTGGCGTCTGCGGGTGCCGTGGCGATCAGCGGCACCAGAACGGAGATCGCGTTGTTCACCGCCGTGCCAATGGCCCCAGAGGAACTGTCTACGTGCTCCAGCGCTGGCGACAACCACTCCAACAGCACCACGGCGCCTTCGCCCGCCAGCACCGGGTCGCGGCGGGCCACCTTCTTGATTTCGCTCACCGCCTCCTTGATGCGCAGGATCGGAAGCTGGGATCTCCAACCGAAAGCACGCCGTCGAAACTGCGGCTTGAACTCCCATCGGTAAGCGCCGCTGTCAGTCTTCTCGGCCACGCCGCTCCCGTGGAGATCCCGCCTCCCACCAGTCCGGCTCATCGCCCTCCTCACGCAAGAAGGACAACGTCTGCGCCGCTCGCAGCCACGCCCCGCCTGAGGACCCGCAGAACTTCCACAACTCTGCCGCCGAGCGCTTGTAATGGTGGATGAGCTCGTCGAGATCGAACACGTCGATCTCTCCAGCATCCAGCCTGACGAAACCTTCCCTCACCCGCTCCAGGAGCAACCGCAACTGCTCCTCGTGATACGCCGCGATCAATGCTCTCGCGTCCCGGCGACGGGCGCGCTCGCCCGTAGGGCCGACGGACCGACCTGACTCCTCCACACAACCGAGCCTACAAGCCATACGCCGGCCGGGATTATGGGATGGCGAGTTCCTCCACGCTTGCGCTGGCCCGGAAAGGAGCGGGCTCAGATCAACCTGGAGCGGCCCGGAGCAGCAGCTCGAACGATCGGCCTGACTGCGCTGAGTAGCCACACTCGACATCGATAACGCACTCGTAGCCGGCGGTCTGGGCGACCCCTGAGCAGCGACGATGGAGCTCGTTTGGGGATAGGGATAGGACTCCTGAGATGGAGCGGTAACAACACATACCATTTCGCATCCCGGCTTGGTATGCTACTGGTTTATGGCAACCGAACAGATTGCGGTGCGGCTTCCCCAGGAGTTGTTGGACAAGGTTGACGATCTCGTAGCGCGTGGTGTCTACGAAAGCCGGGCCGCTGCTGTTCGGGCCGGAGTGGAGGCCGTGGCCGAATCGGAGCGTCGGCGCCGAGTCGACGAAGAGATGGTCGAGGGGTATCGACGCCGTCCCGCCGGCGCGGCCGAACGCGAAGCAGCCGTCGCTTCTCTGCGTGACGCCATTCTCGAGGAACCCTGGTGAGCGAACCGCGACGCGGTGAAGTGTGGTGGGGTGAGATCGAGGATGTGGGACGCCGACCTTTCCTGGTCATGACCCGTTCCGCCGCGATACCCGTTCTGCACAACGTGCTGGCAGCTCCAGTCACCCGCACGGTCAGAGGCATCCCGACTGAGGTTTCGCTCGGTCTCGAGGACGGAATGCCAGCCGAATGTGCAGTCAGCTTCGACAACTTGAGGGTTGTGCCCAAGGCTTATCTCGTCGACCGCGTCTACGCGCTTGATCCCACCCGGATGCTAGAGGCATGCCATGCGCTTCGTGCGGCAGTCGACTGCTAGCCGACCCACTGATAAGCGCAACCGGTTGAGAAGTGATTCCTGAACTGGATCAACACCGGATCACCCGCTGGCTACAGGCCCGTAACGACGGTCTCCCCGATGCCGCCCGAGACAAGGTCCGCTACGAAGTCGACCTCACCGCCATCACTGTGACGATCCTTGAGTGCCGGCCACCATGGCGACCCGACTACGGACCGAACTGGACGCGCTTTCCGATCACCCGGTTGCGATACACCAAGACCAAGCGACAGTGGTCCCTATACTGGCGAGACCGCAACCTCCGCTTCCACCTCTACGAGCTCGCACCGGCCAGTTCGAGCGTCGAGGACCTGCTCGCCGAGGTGGACCGCGACCCGACGGGCATCTTCTGGGGCTAGCAACCAAGATTTGTGCCTTGCAATATGACCGCCGCCACCATCACCACCGACGAAGAAGCCGGTGACACGACGCTCAGCTGGATCGGTGCCGATGAGCGCGGCCGAGAACTCGAGATCGTCGCCCTCGACAGGCCTGACTGCTTCTTGGTGATCCACGTCATGCCCACCCACTATCGCAAGGCAGGTCGATGACCAAGCGCAAGATCCAGCCCGGCCCGATCGGACCCGACGTAGATCTCGACAAGGAAGAGATCTACCTGGCCAACGGCAGGCGTCTAACTGAACAGTTCGCCGAAGAGATCGCCGAGCTCGCTCTCGCCCGACATCGAGGCCGGCCATCTGTCTCCGGCGGCGGACGGCGTACCCCCAGCCTGACCGTACGAGTGCCCCAGCCCACCCGAGATGCCCTGGAGAAGCTGGCCAAGTCCCAAGGCAAGAGACTCGCGGACATCAGCCGCGAGGCCCTCGACGAATACATCTCCCGCTACGCCAGCTGACCCACCCAGAACGAAGCGATCAACAGACCCGACCGAGCCTCAAGCCGGCGATCAGGGGCGCCCATAGGTCGTCCTTCTAAGACGCTCTTCCGAAACCTTTTGGGGCAGGCACCGGCGCTACCGGCCAGGGAGATGTACAATTTGTACATGAGTGAGTTGGCCGTGAGCGAGGCCCGCAACCGCCTCGCCGAAGCGATCGACTTGGCCCGTAGTGGCGAGCCCGTCTACGTGACCCGACGGGGTCTTCGCGTCGCTGTGCTCGTTGATGCGGCCTCATACGACGCCCTTGTTGAGGCGGCCGAGGACGCCACGGACCGCGCCGAACTGGAAGCAGCGCGCCTCGAGGACGACTACGTACCTTGGGACGAAGTCAAGGCCGACCTCGGCCTTCGGTGAGTCGCTACCGCGTCGACATCGCCAGACGCGCGATCAAGACACTCGCTGCGCTACCCCGCCAGGAACAACAGCGAGTGCGCGCAGCGATCGATCTGCTCGCGGAGAACCCCCTACCTCCGGGATGCACGAAGTTGACCCGCGAAGGCGACACCTACCGGGTGCGGGTCGGGGTGTACCGGATCGTGTACGAGGTCTTTGACGACCGCCTCGTCATTCATGTTGTCCGGATTGGTCACCGTCGAGATATCTGCAGGGGATGAACACACCAGGCGCGCCACTGCCGGTGATAGAGGACACACCTGGCGGCCCGACTCGACGCATTATTGGGGCAGCCGGGTCATAGTGGCCAGCCGTGCCATCGCGGGGTGCCCGGAACCGTCATCACCCAAGGGATGCAGCTACGTTTTCCTGCCGGCTCCATAACCATCAGTCGGGACGGTCCAAACGCGGCGGTCGCGAAGGTGAGGCTCGATACCTGGAATCACTGGCTATCGATCGCAAAGGAGATGACCGAACGAGCCGAGGTGGCACGCGAGGCCTTGGTCGCCGCCAAGGCCGCCGGCGGTGGCATTCCCGAGATGGAACAGAAATTCCGCGCCGCCATGCTTAGTATCGCAGCGCAGGCTTTCGCCATTGATGCCCTCTACGCGACGGTCCAAGAGCGACTCCGCCACCGACCCACCCGTGGAGCCCGGGCGACCGCCCGATACAAGTGGATCACCAAAACTCTGAGACACGGATTCAAGTTCGGCCCCCAAAGCACGAAGGTCCTGCGCGGTTACCTTCAGCAGCTGTTCTAGTTCCGGGACTGGGCCGTTCACCCCCCAAACGACTTCCGGCAGCCGATGCACCATGAAGTACTCGACGCGGGCGTCGAGTGGCGCTTCGTTGTCTTCAACGCCGCGAACGCCCGAAACTCTCTCGACAAAACGGTGAGCGTCTTTGACCAGCTGCTCAACCTCACCAGGCACAGTGAGAAGCTGGCCGCGGCGATCGGATTGCCGGACCGGTTGGGAAAAACGAGACCGTCGGGACCTGGCGCCGCGTACCGCCCGAGGTGGTGGGCCATGATCTCGGCCGTAACCGACGAGATGGTGATGGACCGCACCGACGCCGGCGTCTTGGTCTCCTTGCGTAGCCACTCCCCCGTCTCCAGGTGGATGAGCTGCTCGGTGACTCGCACCTTGCGTGCCCGGATGTCGAGCTTCGAGCGCAGGAGGCCGATCAGCTCGCTCCACCGCATCCCTGAATCGACGGCCAGGTAGACCAAGGCCTGGTAGCGGTCAGTGTGGGCCTCGGCCAGGTCGACGGCCTGCTTCCAGTCCAAGAAGACCATCTCCCGCCTGGGGACCCGCGGCGGCTCGACCCGGTCGCACGGGTTGCTCACGACCCTCTGCTTGTCGACCGCCACCTGCAGAACGCGGCGAAGGGTCCGGTAGTGGCGGTGCAGCGAGCTGGGGGCGATGCCCGTAACTAATCTTGAGGCGGCGAGCGGAATCGAACCGCTGTGCAGGGCTTTGCAGGCCCTTGCCTAAACCACTCGGCCACGCCGCCGCTTCTCAAGCATCGTAGTCTATCTGCCACCGCTCGGCCGACGCCGAGGCGGCTAGCCTCATGAATCCCTAGCGAAAGTGCCGGCCCAGAGCAGATGAAAGTCGAATATCTGGATTCCAGGCAGCGGCTGATCCTAGGCGCGGCGGTGGTTCTCACCGTCACGGCCGGGCTTTCGACGGCGGCAGGGGCGGGCCCGGTGACCCGCTTCGTGCTCGCAGGTCTAGCGCTCGCCGGTACCGCCGCTGTCGTCGGTGAGGCGATCGAAGCGGTGGGCGAAAAGGTGGGGCCGTCGCTCACCGGACTGCTGCAGTCGACACTAGGGAACCTGCCGGAGCTTTTCGTGGGGATCTTCGCCCTGCAGCGGGGCCTGACCTCCGTGGTGCGAGCGTCGCTCGTCGGGTCCGTCCTCGGCAACGCTCTGCTGGTCCTGGGAGTGGCTTTCCTCGTCGGCGGGCTTCGTCACGGCACGCAGCGATTCGAGCCGGAACTGCCGCGCCTCGTATCATCACTTCTGCTGCTTGTAGTAGCTGCGATGTTGGTGCCGACTCTCGCAGCGCACCTCGGTTCACCTGCTGCGAAACACGCTCCAGCTTTGTCCGATGGGCTGGCGGTGATCCTGCTGGTCGTCTACCTGGCGAGCGTACCTTACTTCTTGCGCCACTCCCCGAAGCTGGCGCCCGCGAAGTCACCGTCTCCCGCTCCCAAGTCTCCGCCCTGGCCGCTCAAGGTTTCCGTAGCGGTCCTAGCGGCTGGTAGCGCAGGCGCTGCGGGTGCCGCCGAATGGTTCGTGGGGCCTTTGCAGGCTGCAACGACCAGCCTCGGAGTGTCCCAAACCTTCACCGGGCTCGTCGTGGTGGCTGTCGCTTCGAACGCCGTGGAGAACGCCGTGGGCGTCCGTTTCGCTGTTCGGGCGAAGCCGGAGTACGTGATCGCCACGATCCTCAACAGTCCCCTGCAGGTAGCGCTTTTGCTCACCCCTGTCTTGGTTTTGCTGAGCGGGCCCCTCGGCCCGGCGCATCTAACCCTGGTGTTCCCGCCGCTGCTCGTCGTGGCGCTCGCTATAGCGACGCTCGTCGTCACGGTGATCATTTACGACGGGGAGTACACCTGGATCGAAGGGGTAGCCCTGATCGCCCTCTACGCTATCATTGCAGCCGCGTTTTGGTGGGGCTGACCGGACCAACATTAATGGTCACAACAAAAAGGAGTCTTCTGCCGGTTTCGTGGGTCAAGTTGCCCAGGGTAATGACGGTGCGATGCCAGATCGTGCCAGCATGATCATGGTGATGAAGCTCTCTGGGTCGCGGAAGCCTCTCGCCGCCGATCTGATCCGGCCGATGGCGGCGTTGTTGGACTCGGCGATGCCGTTCGTGAAGCCCCATTCGTTGGTCGCCTCGATCGACTCCCGGTAGTGGCGGATCGTGCGGGCCAGTTTCACGAACGGCTCGAGGCGGGAGCGGCTGGCGAAGTACAGCCAGTCGTCGAGGGCCTGCTTGGCTTTGGCCGGAGCCATCTGCATGACGTCCCGGAGCTCTTCTTTCAGCTGCCACGCCCGAAAGGCCCGCTTGTTCGCCTTCTCGAGATCCCGGATCACACCCTTCTGGGCAGGGCTCAGGTTCTCCCAGTTGCGCAGCAGCAACCAGCGAAGTCCCTTGAATTCCTTGGCTACTTTGGCCCCGCCGTTGCGCCTGAGTCGGTTCCACTCCTCACGCCTCACCTCATCGAGGGTTTTCTTGTAGTGGAGCTAGCCCTCTGTGACTCGCGGGGGTGGCCACTGTTGCTGTGTGGTGGACGGGATTTCTTGTCGTGATGGTCACACCCCGCACGTATGTTCGGGGTCGTGGAGTTCTGGGCCGAGCGGACGGTGTCGTCGATCGATGGCCGGGAGGGCTGGACCGTTGTCGACGGCTCCTACGTCGAACACGAACGGGCGGCCGCATGGTTAAGGATGTTGTTGGATTCTCAGGGCCGCTCGGTGGGCACGGCCCGGGTGTACGCGGGGCGTTTGGCGCTGTATTTGACCTGGGCGGCGGCGGCCGGGGTGGATCCGGTGGCACCGGAGGTGGATCAGTTGGCGGGGTTCGCCCGGTGGCTGGAACGCACACCTTCGCGCAAGCACCGTGCTGGGCGGGAACGCCGACGGTCACCGGACCCGAAGGTGGTTGTGCTGGGCAGTGCACGCTCGGCGGCCACGGTGGAGGGGATCCTGGCCGCGGTGGTGGAGTTCGTGCGGTTCTGCGTTTCGCGGGGCTGGTGCGCACCAGCGGTGGCGGAGCGCCTGAGTGTCCGCGTCGAGTTGCGTTTCGTTTCCCGCCGTTGGGATCGCGGTGAGCGGGAGGGCCGCCCGGCAGTCGACCGTCGAGTGGTGCGACGCAGGCGGGCCGAGCAGCCTCCCTCGATGCTGTCTCGGGACCAGGTCGCCTACCTGGTCGACGCGTGTTCGAATGTCAGGGACCGCTTCATCGTGGAGGGGTTGTATGCCACCGGGCTAAGGGTGTCGGAGCTGTGCGGGTTGCATCTGGCTGATCTTCACCTGGTTCCGTCCGCTGCCCATCTGGGCTGCAAGGTCGTGGGCGCCCATCTTCATGTGGTTCGCCGGGAGGACAACGAGAACGGTGCTCTGGCCAAGTCGGTGTGGCCTCGGGTGCTGCCGGTGACCAAGGACCTGGTGGTCTGCCACGATGCGTATCGCTTCGAGCGGGACGGGGTGGCGGAGGCGGCCGAGAGCGACTACCTGCTGGTCAATCTGTGGCGGCGGCCGCTGGGAAGAGCGCTATCGCCTGATGGGGTGGAGCGCCTGTTCGTGCGCTTGTCCGCCCGGGTGGGATTCCGGGCCCGGCCCCACATGTTGCGTCACTCCTTCGCGTCCGAGGTGGCCATGGCCAGCAAAGACCCGGCGTTGGTGAAAGAGCTTTTGGGTCACGCCTCGGTCAGTTCGTCCGACGTCTACCTGCACGCCCGCTGGGACGACATGCGTGCCGCGGTGGACGGTCAGTACGCCGCTTCGGAGAGACCTTTCAGATGAGCCGACCATCGACAGCCACAGCAGAGCTGCGAGCAGTCGAGCGTGTCGGTTCCCGGCGTGACTCGCAGGTGGAGCGCATGGCCGCGCTGGTCGCCGATGTCAATCTTGGTGACGAGTGGGACCCCGAACGCCTGCTGATCGTTCCCCGGCCCGGCGGCCGCCTGGCGGGCAGAGATGGCTGCTTGGTGGCCGATTGTTCGAGGCCTCGCTGCGGGGCCAGGCCGTTGTGCGGTTCCCATATCAATCAGTTCGTCCGCTCCGGGTCTGACAGTCTCGATGCCTGGTTGGAGGACGGACCGCACCCCGTGAGCGTGTACCTGCCGCTCGATCACTGCATCGTCGCCGACGCTGACGGCGTCGGTTGCGGCCGGCCGGTGGGCGACCCTCACTTATTGTGCGACACCCACTCCCAGGCGTGGCACACCCAGCAACGAAAAGGAGCGAGATTCGAGGAGTTCCTCGTCTCGGCCCGTCCTCTTGCCGGCCTGGGTCCCTGCACGGCGGCCTCTTGTTTCCTCGACGCCATCTACAAGCCGAAGCTGCTGTGCCGGGTGCACTACGTCGGCTGGATCGGACAGGGCCGCCCCTGCGGGCGACGTTTCGAGGCGTGGGCAGCCCGGGCCCGCCAACCGGTCAGCGGCCAGATCCTGTCTTTGCGAGGGATTCCGGAGCTGGTCCGCCTGGAGTTGCTCTACGGCATCGGCTGCCGGGTGGCCGAGCAGATGGCCACCACGCCGTGGCATCTACGTCGCTTCGTGGACTTCTTGCGGGCCAACGCCGTCACCTCGGTGACCGAGGCGAACATCGGTCATCTCGGCGGCTACGACGCCTATCCCCGATTCGTGATCGACCGGGTCTGTCTCGCCTACGCCGACCCGACTACAGAGCGGCAGGGGGACTGCTGGGATCTACGCGTTTTCGGGCACAAGGGCAGCTTGGACTTCAACGGGATCCGCCAGGTCTGGCTGCGTGAGGCCGCCAAGTCCTGGGCTGGCGCCGCCCTGGGCGGCATGCGTGCAGCTGAGGCGATCCGCTACCGGATCGCCTCGGTTACCATCCTCTCGGCTGTCCTGGCCAGCGGAGCGGGCGGCGGTGAGGACCCAGCAGCCCTCGGGCGTGTCGATATCGAACGGTTCTTGGCCCGCACCGTTTCGCTCAAGACCCGGACGGGCCGGCCCTACAGTCCCCGGCGCGTCGCCGGGATTATCGAGGATGTCGCGCTGGTGTTGCGCGAGGCCAGGGAACAGGGTGTGCTGTCCGACCTACCGGCCACCTTCACCCTTCGCCGCGGCGACTCCAAACGCCGCTTCGATGGCGACGAGCCGGGCCGAGCCTTGCCCGCCTACGTCCTGAGTGTTCTAGACGAACATCTCGATCTGTTGGCCGACGTGCCGGGCTGCTCAACGATGACCGCCCGGCGGGTGCTGGGAGAACGCGCTGGCGACATGGGGGTCCTCACCTACCAGCTACTCAAGGCCACCGGCCGTCGGGCGGGTGAGATCGCCAGTCTGCATCTCGATTGCCTTGACGTCGACGAGCGAGGACGACCGGTGCTGGTCTATGACAACCACAAGCGCCGACGGATGGGACGGCGCCTACCCCTCGCCGACTCCGAGCTGGTCAACGCGATCCGCGCCCAGCAAGCCTGGGTCGCGCAACGCTTCGCCGATACCCCGGCTGGCGACCTGTGGCTGCTGCCCCGGCCGAGCCGCAACAGTGACGGCCGGGCACACCTCAGCGCCCACCAGATATGGGGTTGGATCACCACCTGGGTGGCGCGCATCCCCAGCATCGACGTCACTCCGCCCGGCGCCGGCCAGCCCGTGGCGTTCGACCGGTCCGCTATCCACCCTCACGCCTTCCGTCACACCTACGCCCAGACCCTGGCCGATCAAGGCGTCCCGGCCCCGGTGCTGCGTGACTTGATGGACCATCGCAGCATCGACACCACCATGGGCTACTACCGGGTCGCTGAAACGAAGAAACGCGAGGCGATGGAACTGCTCGCCCGCTATACCGTCGACAATCGGGGAGTCAGCCGCCCCCTCGACGGACGGCACTCCCGTGCCGGTCAGCTGGCCGAGCAGTTGTCGTGGGTGGCCGTGCCGATGGGCAAATGCTCCGAGCCCACCAACGTGCGCGCCGGTGGCCAAGCCTGTCCCATCCGCTACCAGTGCGCTGGCTGTCCCCATTTCGAGTCCGACCCCTCCTATCTACCCGAGCTCGGCGCCTACGCCAGCGATCTTCGCAAGCAGCGCGAGGCCATGCTCGCCGCCGACGCGGCCAGTTGGGCGGTCGAACACGTGGACCGCCAAGTCGAGGTGATCACATCACACATCCGCAGCCACCAGTCCCGCCTCCAAGACTTCACAGATGAGGAACGCACTGTCATCGAAGACGCGTCATCGACTCTGCGCAAGGCCCGCCAATCGGTCCCGGTCGCCTCCGGACGGCGCAGGACTGGCCATGGCTGACAACAGCGCCGCACTCCGTCGAGCCCGACGACAAGCCAGCCGAGACAAGCATCGACGGGCGGCCGAGGCCATAACCGCGATGGAACGCAGCAGTGAGCCGATCACCTTCCCCGCCGTCGCCCGACGCGCCGGGGTCTCGGTCTCACTGCTCTACGCCGACGCGGCACTGGCCTCCCGCATCGCCACCGCCCGCGACCGTCAACGTCAAGCCGGAACCGAACGCGCCTGGCGACTCCCGGCCCGCTCCCTCATAACCGAGCAGAGCCTGCGCACCGAGCTCGCCAACACCAAAGAACGCGCCCGGCGCCTCACCGAAGAGGTCGCACTTCTCCGGGACCGGCTCGCCCGGCAGCTCGGAGCCACCGCTGATGCCGACCGGGACCAGGCCCTGAGCCCCGTCCTCGACCAACTCGAACGGCGTGCCAGCGACCTCGAAGCAGAAAACCATCGGCAACGCCTTCGCATCGTTCAGCTCGAAGCCGAGGTCCGTGAACTCAACGAGACGCTCCAATCCGCCCGGGCCATGAACAGGGAACTCATGGGCGAACTCAACAGAACCGCCACCCGAGCCGAGACCGGTGTGAACTCGCCGCGCCGACGCCCGTGATCGGCAACACCAGCTCTGAGTGAACCACGTCTGCCACACAGACTCACCGTCCTTACCAGCACGTTCCTCCATGAGTACAAGAAAACGAGGGCGTCGGTCGCCCACTTCACGACATGAAAGGTGTCCAGGCAGACGATGGCCTCAGTAGCACGGTCGGCGACCACGGTCCGGATCCATTCGGCTCCGTCGCAGCTGACGAAAGCCAGCTCTGCGCACCGCTTCTCGCCGAGCGCGTCGAAGAAGGCACCGACGGTCTCCTTGCTGCGGCCCTTCGCCGCCCAGATGACTCTGCCTGTCAGGTGGTCGCACACGACAGTCAAGTATTTGTGGCCTTTCTTGTACTTCACCTCGTCGATGGCGATGGCCACCAGGTCGCTCAGCAGGTCGACGCGCCCGAGTGCCTCGGTGGCCACCCGCACGCACATGTTCTCGACCGCCCGCCAGCTGATGCCGTAGCGGCTGGCGGCGGCGTTCTTGTTGGAACTGATGGCGTCGTAGACCACGAGATCCTCGAAGGCCCGGGTGAACCAGCTGTCGTGCCGTGCCCAGGACACCTCGGCGACTGTCGGGCCGTGGGCGGGACAGCTCACCCGCGGAGCAGCGCCGACGAGATCGCAGGTGGCATAGGCGACATCGACGTGGCGCCACCGGCGCTGCCCGCCGCCGTTATCGAACCAGGGCGAGACAGTCCCGCACCGCCCGCAGCGCCCTCTCCTGCCAGCCTTCGGGCGGACGTGTACGACGACGTTGGGTCGATCTCCATCGCTGGCCAGCTCGAACCCGCAGATCACGACCGCCGCACAGAGCCCGAGCACCGTCTTGAGTACGCTTTTCACGCGCACGCCTTCCTCCTTCTTCGATTTCAGCCGTTGAACAGCAGAAACCGTAGGCGGGAGAAGGCGTGTTGCGCGTCAGGCCAGCTCAGGCACCCACGAAAGCGTCACAAGACCCACAAAAAGGGTAGCTTAGAGCTCTTGTCTAACTCATACACCTCTCCGGTCCTTCCGGGCGATCCTTACCCTCTCGGGGCCACTTTCGACGGGCTGGGAACGAACTTCACCTTGTTCTCCCAAGCGGCCGAGGCTGTCGAGCTGTGCCTTTTCGACCTCGACGGCAGAGAGTCCCGTTTCGAGCTGCCGGAGGTGGACGCCTACTGCTGGCACGGTTACGTCGAGCACGTCGAGCCGGGGCAGCTGTACGGCTACCGCGTGCACGGGCCTTACGACCCCGACAACGGTCTTCGCTGCAACCCTTCGAAGCTTCTGATAGACCCCTACGCGAAGGCCGTCGAAG
>JAJZAM010000041.1 GCA_021799445.1 Actinomycetes bacterium | reverse complement strand
CGACCGTGCACCGGGAGAAGGCGTAGATCTCCGCCGGCAGGCCGAGCTCGACGATCTCGGCGACCGCCCGGCGGTCGTCGTCGGACACCGCCGGCAGGCCGGCCTCGATGCGGTGCACGCCGGCGTCTGCGAGCGCCTCGGCGATGCGCACCTTGTCGGCGGCGGTGAAGACTACGCCCGCCTGCTGCTCGCCGTCGCGCAGGGTGACGTCGTGGATCTGGAGGCTCGGGTTGAACCGGTAGCCGCTCGCCACCTCGGGGTCATGGTTCCACGGGCTCGTGAACCACCGATCGGTGTGCCATGGCTCTTCGGGGAGCTCGACCATGTGGACCTCCGTCGTCTCGTCGTGGGGGCGACACGACCCCGGGCGCGTACGCGGGCTGCGGTCCTCTTCCAGCGAGGGTCACCGTCCAAGGTCGTCCGGGTCGTACCGCCCGATGTGGTGGCCTTTGCACCTTATCATCATCACTTGACGCGTTCCAGCGCCAATGCCGTTCACTCGACTTTGCCGGTACGTCCTTCCAGGTCAGGCGGATGATGCCGATTCATTGTGATGTGCCCGGCCAGGGGTCTTCCCCCCGAAAATGCACGGCGACAACGACGCGACGCAGCTTGGGGAAGATGTCGCGTACGGAGGGCTGGGCCTTCTCCCGGTGGCTCTGGCGAGCGCACGGGCGGCCTGGACTCCATCGGGGTCGTGGCTTGCGGTCGCGTAGCAGCAAATGGCGAGGGTTTCTACAATCATCCCGAAGGGCTAATCGCGAAGAGCCGTGACGGACCCGGGCGCGCCACACGGCATCGGGAATCCGAACTTCGGATTCTGCGGCGAGGCTCACGATCACCGAGAGAGTCGCCACTGGGTCGTGCGCAGAGCCGCCCCGGAGGATGACGAGGGCACGGCCGACCCCGTCGATGAGCCCGGCCGAGTTCGTGTCGGTGTAGGGGATGGCGGTGAAGTCAGGTCCCGGGTCCGCGCCGTAGCGGCGCACGATGTTCGGCGGTCTCGCGCGGAAACGGCTCACACCACAGAATGCACCAGGTTCCCCACTCCGTCGATGGTTGCCTCAAGAACATCTCCTGGCGTTAGGAACTCTGGCGGATTGCGCGTGAAACCCACTCCAGGCGGGCTCCCGGTCGCAAACACATCTCCCGGTTGCAGCTCAATGCTTTCGGAAGTCATTGAGATGAAGTCAGAGATGGAGACAATCATCAACTCCGACGAAGACCGTTGCTTTTCGACTCCGTTAACGCTAAGCGAAAGTGTCGTCACTGGTGGAAACCCAAGCTCGTCGACGGTCACCACCCACGGACCCATCGGCGACAATTCATGAGAATTCTTTCCAATGAACCATTGGCCGTGTTCGCGTTGTAGGTCACGTGCAGTCATATCCACAATTATCGTGTAGCCCGCTACGTACGAGCCGACACGGTCAACCGGAATGAACCGGCCGCCGCGACCCAAGACGACACCCAGTTCGATCTCCCAGTCAATTTCAGTAGACAGGTTTCCATTGATCACAATGGGCTTGTAGGGATCTAGGACTGAGGATGCCAGTTTCAGAAAGATTGGCGGCTTGTTTGCCCTTCCAACCCCAACTTTCTTTGAGAACTCGTCGGCGTGCTCCCAGTAGTTAAGTCCAATGCAGAATATACCCCTGCTTTGCGTGTCGAGCGGTTTAAGGAACTCGCAATTGGCTAACGGCCACCGGCGCCCAGATTCAAGGGATCGAATGCCAGGCCCCCCGGGAACCTGTGCTGCAAGGGCACTCACCCAGTCGGTAGTGAGCTCGACCGCGTCGTTTCCATCGATGAGACCAACGAATATATGTCCATCTGCAGCTAAACGTGCTAGTCGCACCTTACCCCTCGAGAATCAGACGACATGAGATGGTGCCGTGGACGGAATTACGACAGAATTACGACGGACCGTAGTGACAGCATAACGTCGCACGCAACCTCGACACCGTGGACCTCGTTGGGTGGACGAGCGATGTCTAGGTGTCCGGTGCCCGCAGGTCGTGACCGGACCCGATCACGGCCTGCGGGCACTGATCGTCACTACCGGCGCCATGGTTATATTAGACTGAGTTAATCTTGATTCTTGGGAGTCCTGGGTCCTCATGACGCGGGAATCCAGCAGAAAACCCTATTGAGCACGCCTCATTGTCGCTTCTCACCGATTAGGTTGTCAAGTTCCCTTTCGTCCCAATGCCGTGTCGTTTAGGGTTCGCGAGGGAACTAGCCGCGATGTAGCGAGCGTGCCGGGTAGTCTTGGCACGTGGAGCTGAGCGAGGAAGGTCTGGAGACCTTCTTCTCGTTCATGAAGCCGCTCCTCGACGAGCGTCAGCGTCGGTTGATGGCCGGTGCGATGGCACGAGCGCTCGGACGCAGTGGCCAGAAGGCGGTCGTCGCGGCGTCGAAGATGAGCTCGCGCACGGTGCTCGACGGCACGAAGGAAGTGGACGCCGGGGCGGGGCCATCCGATCGGGTACGCCGTGAAGGTGGTGGACGGCCCCGGCTCATCGACACCGACCCGAACCTCCTCCAGCACCTCGACGACCTGGTCTCTCCCGAAGCCCGCGGCGACCCCATGTCGACGTTGCGCTGGACGCTCAAGTCCACCCGCCAGCTGGCCAAGGCGCTGACCGACATGGGCCACCAGATCTCTTCGTGGACCGTCGGCCAGCTCCTCCACCAGATGGGCTACTCCTTCCAGTCAACGGCCAAGCAGATAGAGGGCACCCAGCACCCTGACCGTGACGCCCAGTTCCGCCACATCGACCAAGAGGCCACGGCGAGGCTCTTGGCAGGAGAACCGGTGATCTCCGTCGACACGAAGAAGAAGGAGCTCGTGGTGGGCAAGAAGGCCAACGGAGGCCGGGAGTGGCAGCCCCAAGGATCCCCCGAGAAGGTGGACGTCCACGACTTTCCTGATCCAGAGGTTCCCAAGGCCGTCTCCTACGGGATCTACGACATCGCGAACAACGAGGGCTGGATACAGGTGGGCTCGGACCACGACACCGGCGCCTTCGCCGTCAATGCCATCCGGCGGTGGTGGGAGACGATGGGCAAGGAGCGCTACCCCGACGCACGTCGCCTCATGATCACCGCGGACGCAGGAGGCTCCAACGGCTACCGCAACCGCCTGTGGAAGCGCGAGCTCGCCAAGCTCGCTCGAGAGGCCGGGCTCGAGATCACCGTCAGCCACTACCCGCCGGGCACCTCCAGGTTCAACAAGGTGGAGCACCGTCTGTTCAGCTTCATCACGATCAACTGGCGAGAGCGCCCGCTCACCTCGTATCGCACCATCGTCGAGTTGGCCGCTGCCACGACGACGAGCACGGGGCTCAAAGTTCGCGCCGAGTGGGATGACGCCGTCTACGAGAAAGGTATCAAGGTCAGCGACAAGGAGATCAAGGCTCTGCCCGTCACTCCGCACACCTTTCACGGTGAGTGGAACTACACCATCCATCCTGCAGAAGGCAGGTAGTTCTCACACGGTCCCTTAGTTAGTCGGCAGGTTCCAGTGCCGGAAGGACAGGATGGACATCACCCGCGCCCGCTGGGGTCTCGAAGGAGCCGAAGCCGTGCTCAAGCTGCGGGCGCTACGCTCCGATGACTGTTGGGGCGGCTACTGGCTGTTCCACTTGGCCCAGGAACACGAGCGGATTCATCAGACCCACTACCTGAACGGCGCCCTGTCCGCTGGCGCCTGAGTTCCCTCCCACGGCCCTGCCAGGGCCATGGGGACTCGGGTGAAATGCTGATGCCGTAGCGGCACGTGGGCGCGCGGCACGAGGCATCGGTTGGTGCGGTGAAGATGGTGGATCGGGTAGGGCTACGCGGCCTTCTGTTCGATGGTGACGGCGAACCCGAGGGCCTTGATCCTGCTGCGCTGGAGCCTCCTCGCCTCGAAAGCGGGCTCGTGACGGCGCTCGAAGTAGTTCGGCACCGCGATCTTTATCGAGGGCACCAGTCGTGAGCAGGTGCCAGGTGGCCTCCAAGATGGAGTGGGCGACGGCTGTCTTGGTGCCGGACGACGGCGATGAGGGTTCCAGTGAGCGAGCACAGGTCGAGCAGCTGGTACCAGGCTGCGTTCGCCTTGCCAGACCGGAGGCATGGAGCCCGATGACGATGCCCACACCGCCCAAGGCGACGTCGGTGACGGGCCCTTTGAAGCTCTCCCGTCCGGTGCTGTCTGCGCTCGAGAGGTCCAGATCCGCGCCGATGACCCGGACCTGGTCGGACGGCCAGCCCAATGCGGACGCGCGCGAGACGAGATCGTATTGGCGCTCCCGGCTCTCGACGTTGTTGCCCACTTGGGCGAGTGTCCCTTGGCGGATCTACGCGACCGCCTCACGGGCGAAGCTCTCGGCGCTGATGCGCTCCTTGCCGCTCACGACACCTCCTTGCCGAACGCGCCGGTATCCCGCTCAACCCCGAGTTGTGCAACTGTCCTTCCCCAGCTACCCCGAGGATCCTCGAGATTTTGGGCGGCGCCCAGCGTCGCCTCGTCAATGACGGAGAGCTCGTCCAGGCCTTGGAGCCCCTCCTCGATCATCTGCAGCTGCAAGCTCTCGATCTTTTACACGTACCAGCCGCTGCCGGCACCTCGAGCCGGCACCGGTTCCCGGTCAACCTTGTCCAAGTAGGGGCGCATCTGGTCACGAGAAGTGCGGAACGTCCGTTGACATCGAGGCGCGCAATCACTATGATTAGCGGCTACCAGCTAGGAAACGGGCACCGTTGCCTAGCTACTTGGCGCTATGTCGCGTACCCCGCGTCGAAGTGGCTGGTACGTCGTTCGAGGCGCACTGCTTGGCATCCGCAGGACGAGTGGCCGACAATCTGGGGAGGGATGTAATTGTGAGGCGCAGGGGGGGTCGGCAGCCCCGACTCGGTGTACCCACGACGCTCAACGATGGCTGCCCGGTCTGCTCCGAGAGGCGGTATTGCTCACAGTGAGCCAATTCATGCTGGGGATCGGCTTCGGTCTGGTGACGGCAGCCATCGTTGCGCTCTCGACTGTCGCCCTCTCGCTCCAGTTCTCGGTGACCCGCACGATCAACTTTGCCCACGGTGAGCTCATGACGGTGGGCGCCTACGCCGGCTATCTGGTCGCACAGCATACTTCGAACCTGGTTCCGCAGGCACTCGCTGCCGTGGCTGCTGGCGCAGTCCTCGGGTGGGTATTGAACTGGGGCCTTCTGCGCCCGTTTTCGCGGCGCGGCGCCAGCAAGATCGTGCTGTTCGTCCTCACCATCGCCACGGCGCTAATTGTGCAAAACCTGCTGCAGGTAGGCTTTGGTGGGTCGTTCGTTGATTATCACTATTCGGTAGGACTTGCCCACCATGTGGGACCGTTCCTGTGGACGACGCTCAACATTGTGACGATGGTCACGGCGGCGGTCATCTTGATCTCGTTGCACCTCATGATCAGGCGCACGCGGTTCGGCAAGGCCCAGCGGGCGGTTGCCGACGACCTGATGCTCGCACGTACCACCGGTATCGCCGCTGAACGGATCATAAGCTTCACCTGGGTTCTCGACGGGGGTATTGCCGGTCTTGCGGGCATGTTTCTCGCGCTCCAGGTGGGCTCGTTCACACCGACCTTGGGCTTTGGGTATCTGCTGGTGATCTTCGCGGCCGCGATCGTGGGAGGGATCGGAAAGATGTATGGCGCGATGGTGGGCTCGCTCATCATCGGTATCGTCATGGAGGTGAGCGCCATTTATATCAACCCCTCATACAAGGAGACGATGGCGTTTCTCGTCCTGGTAGTCGTCCTCCTGTTTCGGCCGCAGGGAATCGTGCCCGCTCTCTCGGAAGGTTAAGTTCGAGCATGGCGTACTTCGTCACGGTAGGCACCATCGGCGCCATTACTGCCATCCTGTGCCTCGGAGTCAACATCTCCTGGGGGTGGGTGGGCCAGATCGACCTTGCCTACTACGGCTATGTGGCGATCGGCGCCTACGGCGCGATGGTGCTGGAGTTGCCGAAGGCCCATCCCACCGCTGCGACACCTTCCAGCTACGTCCTCGGACTTCACTGGCCGTTCATTCCGTCGCTGGTCGGCGCCACGGCGTTTGGAGGCGCCGCGGCGCTGATCGTCGGGGCCATCGCGCTCCGTCGGCTGCGGGGTGACTACATAGCTATCATCACGGCCTGCTTTGCACTCATGTTGACGTCAGTGCTCAGTCAGGACGACAAGCTCGTTGGCGGCTATATCGGGATATACGGGTTGAAGGAGCCTCTGAACTCGGTACTCAAGCTCGGCCCTACAGGCTACTCGTACTTCTATCTTGGCTTGTGTCTCTTCGCGTTGTTGTTGGTCTACCTCGTGCTTGAGCGGATCTATCGTAGTCCGTTTGGCCGATCCTTGCGAGCAGTGCGAGAGAACGAATTGGCAGCGGCAGCCTTCGGCCGAAATCTCTACTCGCTCCGGCTGCGCGCCTACGCTCTCGGCGGCGCAGTGGGGGCGTTCGGCGGAGCGCTGTTTGCCAACTACCTTTTGGCATGGAACCCGTACGCTTGGAGCATCCTAGAGGTGGTCCTGTTGATCGCTGGCGTCATGGTCGGTGGCCGGGCGAACTCAAGGGGAGTGATCATGGGCTCAGTTATTGTCCTGTCGATCCTGCCTGAGGTCACTCGCCTCTTCCCTCTGCTTACGTCGAACTCGACGATCGGGCCCTCGGCGGCGTCAATCCTCGGTGCCGGCAGCATCATCATCATGCTGCGCTTCCGACCAGGCGGCATCCTGAAGGAGCGCAGGGCGATCGATCGCACCGAGAAAGCGAGCCTTCACCAAGCCCCGATGACGTTGACAGTGGCTGAGAGTAGCGATGGCTGAGCCGCAGGGTCCCGCGCTGCTCGAGGTGAGAGGGTTATGCAAGCACTACGGGGGCGTGAAGGCGGTCGACGGGTGTGAATTCAGCGTCCTGCCCGGGGAGCTGATTGGCCTGATTGGTCCGAACGGGGCAGGCAAGTCCACGGTGATCGAACTCCTGAGTGGCCTGGTCAAGCCGGACGCGGGCACGATCATGTTCGACGGACGCGAGATCCAGGGAGAACCGCCTCATAAGATCTTCGCTTCCGGGCTGGCTCGCTGCTTCCAGCTTGCCAGGGAATGGCCGCTCCTTTCGGTCCTGGAGAACCTGCTCATCGCCATACCGCCTGACGGAAACGACACGATTCGCCATGCCTTCAGCTCACCTCGGAGATTGCGCGCCGCCGAAAAGGCCGCGCGGGAGCGTGCCCTTTCAGTGGCGCAGCAGTATCGTCTGTACCCCCTACGCAATGACTACGCATATACGCTGAGCGGGGGCCAGAAGCGACTTCTGGAGTTCGCCAGAATCGCACTGGCACAACCGAAGCTGGCGCTGCTCGACGAGCCCATGGCCGGGGTCAACCCGGTCTTGCAGACCGAGATCGAGGGAGGCATTCGTAGCCTGCTGGCTGGAGGGTCGACCGTCCTACTGGTCGAGCACAGCCTCGGATTCGTGGAGAGCCTCTGCGACCGGGTGATCGTCATGGTCGCAGGGCGGGTCGCAGCGTCGGGCTCGATGGCCGAGCTGCGTGAGAACACGGTCGTCCAGGACGCGTACCTAGGGGGCACCAGTGTCGCGTGAGGGTGGGGACGGGATCGGCTCGACGTCGGCCATGTCCGCTCGGGTCGTGGGCAACCCTGCTTTGGCCGTGGCGGAGCCGGTCGTCGACGGTCCAACGTTGAGTGCTGATTGCCTGACGATTGGCTACGGCGGGACGCCCGTGGTCCGAGAGGTGTCCGTGCGTGCCCGTCCTGGGCAGCTGACGGCCATCGTGGGGCCCAATGGTGCCGGGAAATCGACGCTCTTGAAGGGGATGGCGGGTGTACTGCGCTGTTCGAGCGGGAGGACGCTCTTGGGCGACGACGATGTGACGAACCTCACTCCGGAACGCCTCATCCGCCTCGGCATCTCCTACGTACCCCAGGTGTCGAACGTGTTCGCGTCTCTGACGGTTCGCGAGAACCTTGAGATGGGCGCGTACATCGTCCGGGCGAACAGCAAACAGCGCATCGAGGAGCTGTGCTCGATGTTCCCCGACCTGAAGAGTTCCCTGCACCGACCCGCGCGGACCCTGAGCGGCGGCCAGCGGATGATGTTGGCACTCGCTCGAGGACTGATGGTCCAGCCCAAGGTCCTCCTCTTGGATGAGCCGACGGCCGGACTGGCTCCGATGGTCGTGGAAGCCGTCTGGGAGCACGTGCTCGCGATCAAGGCGTCGGGGCCGGCGGTGCTGGTCGTGGAGCAGAACACCCGGCGCTCCCTCCGCGACGCCGACTGGGGCTACGTGCTCACGAATGGCAGGAACAATCTCGAGGGGCCGGGGCCGGAACTGCTTGCTGACAAGGATCTTGTCCGTCTCTACATCGGAGGTTGACCGCTTGCGATGCACGGAGCCACGAAGTGAAATCGCAGTTACCAGGAAATCATGTCTTATCACAAACATAGGGAGGATGAAATGCATTTGACGCCTAGACGAAAGCGCTATCTGGCAGGAGGAGGTGCCGCCGCGATGGCCATGCTCTTGCTTGTCGGCACCTTGGGTGGCGGTGCCATTGCGGGCGGCACCACCAAGAAGGGGAAGGAGCCCTTCCATGGGACCATCCACATCGCCGCCGTCGCCTCGCTCACCGGATCGTACGCTTTTCTCGGCGGCCCGATCCTGGGCGGCACGGAGGCCGCCGCATACCTGATCAACAAGGCGGGTGGCATCCTGGGGAAAAAGTTGGTGATCGACCCCGTTGACACGAAGGGCGATCCTGCCGACGCCGCAACCGCCCTTCAGCAGGAGATCGCCATCAATCACCCGGTAGCCCTCATCGGCCCGACTACGCTAGAGATCCACGGAGTCGAGCCGATCTTCACCCGGTTCCATATCCCAGACGGGTGGCAAGGTGGAACACCGGCATTCGTTCACAATACGAACAAGTGGCTATGGCGATGCAACCCGTCGGACACACAGCAGACTCTTGCGATGGCCGGTTATGCTGTTCAGAAGAAGTACAAGACCGCGGCACTGCTCTTTACGTCGGCACCGGCTGTGCAGAGCTTCGTCCCCCTCATCCGAAGTGCGTACACGAAACTGGGGGGCAAGATCGTGGCTAGCGAGGTCGTCGCACCTGGACTCTCGACATATAGCTCGGAAGCGTCGGCCCTATTGGCCAAGCACCCACAGGTCATTTTCACCCAGATGACACCACCGTCGGCATCAGTGTTCTTCCGGAACTTGGAGTCGCTGAACCTCCTGAAGACGCCGTTCATTGGGTCCACAGCGATGGCCTCGTCGACAGAAGTTTCGGCGATCGGTCCAGCTGTCTCGAAGGCTCACATGGTCTCGGTAGAGGGCAGTACAGCGCTCTCGGGCGCAGGGAAGCTGTTCGCAGCCGCCTACAAGAAGGTGACTGGGAAGCCGGTTCAATCGGGCGCGAACTTCGCATTTGACTGCACTACCGTCTTCGGGCTGGCGATGGACAAGGCCAAGAGCACCAGCGGCCCGAAGTGGAACGGAGATGTAACCGCAGTCGCCAATGCTCCCGGAATTAAAGTTACGACTTATGCGGCTGGCCTGGCTGACATAAAGCGTGGGAAGAAAATTAATTACACAGGTGTCAGTGGACCGCTGACATTCAACAAGAATCACAATGTCAACGGTCCCTGGAGCGTTGTACGCGCGACGGGTAAGTCGTCAGCAAGTGTGTCAGTTATCGAAACAATCAGCGCGGCTCAGATCGTGAGGCTCCAAGAGGGCAAGACAAGACTGTAGGCATCGTATCGCTCGGTATGCGGGACAACGAGCGGCGTCGTCCGCTCGTTGTCCCGCGCTGTGCGGTCACGGCGACGTTCCTCGGGCCTGCTCGCGCTAGTTGTTCGGGATGCTGGGTCTCGCGGGGTGGGCTCGTGCGAAGACACCTATGGTCAGGAAATAAGGCGTACGGTCCGGAAACGAGGATGAAATAGCATGAGGCTTTAGGTGCGATGGCGACTGTGTCGGGGCGACGTGAGCGGGACAATGGAGTGAAAGCGACCGAAGTGGTTGGCGTCGTCGGGCTCGGGACGATGGGCGGCGCGATGGTACGGCACCTGCTTGCCGCCGGTTACCGGGTTGTGGGACACGATGTAGATGCTGTGGTAGCGGAGCGGTGCGCTGAGGCTGGCGCAACCGTGGTGAAGAGCGCGGCGGAAGTTGCGAAGAGCGCCGATGTGGTGATCCTGTCCCTTCCGTCTGTTGCGGCACTTGACGCGGTCGTCCGCGGGCCGGGAGGACTTACTGAAGCGACAAGGAGTCGCTGTCGCATTGTCGTAGAGACGAGCACGCTGCCGCTGGAGTCGAAGCGAGCGGCTCATTCCGAATTGGTGGGACATGGCGTCGAGCTCGTCGACTGCCCAATTAGCGGCACCGGCGCCCAGATGTCCGCGGGCGATGCAGTCTTTTACGCAAGCGGTGAAGCTGGAGCGCTCGAGGAGGCCGCGCGTGTGCTAAGTGCGTGTGGGCGGGCTGTCTTCAGGTTGGGCGCTTTCGGGAACGGGACGAAGCTCAAGCTAATCGCCAACCTCCTCGTTGCGAGCCACACTGCGTCGGCAGCCGAGGCATTGGTGCTCGCGCGGGCTGGAGGGATCGAACCCTCTGAGGCGCTGCAGGCGCTCGTGGCGGGAGCGGGGACTTCTCGCATGCTGGAGCTCCGCGGGCCAATGATGGTTGCCGAGAAGTACGAGCCGGCATCAATGAAGCTCCTCCTCTTTATGAAGGACCTCGCGATCATTCGTGCCTTTGCAGAGGAGACGGGATGTAAATTGGAAGTGTTCGAGGCGGCAGCCCGGCTCTACCAGGCGGCTCTTGATGCTGGCTGGAGTGAAACCGACCCCGCGTGCGTCCATGCCGTTGTCCCCCATCTGCCATCGCCGTGACGTTGGGAACACAGTCGCGGCCGACGGTACGTTGCGGGCTGTCCGGGGAGGATGTCGCATCGTTACCGACAAGGAACTGAGGGCAATGCCGCCGAAAGAAACCAGTGGTATGATGGCTAGAATTCTCCGTTCTCTCCGGTGCGATTGCGCAAGAAACTGTGCGTGATTCCGCTATGGCGAGATGTGGCTACAAGTGATTCCGTTGGAGTTGGTCTGACCATCTGAACACGCACGCTACCTGCGTGATTCGTACACGTTCGGGGTCACTGGTCGTGGGGCTCGGCATGCGAATGTCCGACGCGTCGCAGATCTGCACGCAGAAGTAGAAGAGGGAGACAGCATGAGCGGGCGCCAGCTTGAACATGATGTGAAGGATCGGACTGTTGAAGCCCGGTTACCTTCCAAGGAATACCAGACAAAGCGTCAGGTAGTTGTCATTACTGGCGCCGGTGGCGGCATCGGACGAGCGTGTGCATTGCGGTACGCGGCGGAGGGAGCCACCGTCGCTGTTATCGAGTCAAACCCCGATACTGCCGCCGCGGTGGCGTCAGAGGTCGACGCGTTGGGAGGGCACGGTTATGCGTTCCCGATCGATGTGTCGGATCCCGATGCTGTTCACCTCGTCGGCGAGACCATGCGGGCAGATGGTGCTCGTGCCGATGTCCTAATCCACGCGGCGATCCAACGCATGCCTGGCCACCTGGATTCACTCCCAGTCGAAAGTTTTGACCGGCTCCTTGCGGTGGGACTTCGTGGCGCCTTCCTCGTCGCTCAGGAGTTCGGCCGCGACATGATCGGGCGTGGATCAGGTTCGATTGTGTTCATTGGATCTACCGCGGCGCACCTTCCCTACCCGAACACCGGTGCTTACAGTGCGTGTAAAGCGGCAATCGTCATGCTTGCCAAGTCGTTGGCCCTTGAGTGGGCGGAAACTGGAGTGCGGTCGTTTTCTGTAAGCCCTGGCATGATCCGGACTCCCATGACCGAGGACCTGTATTCTCGGCCTGAGATCCTTGCTGGTCGCAGCAAAATGGCTCCTCTCGGGCGCATCGGAACGGCAGAGGAGATCGCCGAGATAGTCCACTTCCTGGCATCGGAAGCGGCCAGCTACCTGACCGGTGAGGACGTACTTGTCGATGGCGGCTTTGTCATAAGCAAATTCATGCACGTTCCGGGTCGTGACTGATGTCGAGAATCAGGGTGATCGACAAAGTGTTATCGGCAAGTTCATTGACTGGCGTAATCTCTAGTTACTCTTATCGTTAAGTATCTATTCTATTGGCTCATCCGAGCACGGCCAAGCGAGTGCTATCACCCACGCGAATTGCATCTGCGTGCGTGCGTTGGAGCTCTGTTAGGGCGGCTCGACGGTTAGGAGGGAGCTTAGATGTGGTCCATTTGACCGTCACGGTGTATGGCGCGACTACCTCCACGGTTCGGGGTACCTCGGGGGGTGCTGGGAGATGAGCGGACATCCAGGCGCGCGGCGCTTCCCATTGCTCTTCAGCGAGCTGCCCCTTCGCGGTCAAGTTCTGAAGAACCGGATCGTCTTTCCGCCGACTTGCCCCTCCTGGGTGAGTGAGCCGCAGTCGGCACGCCTCAACAACCTCGCCGCCCCCTACTATGAGGAGCGAGCAAGTGGTGGCGTGGGATTGATCATCATTGGCGGCACCCATGTGCACCGAAGCTCAATCGCCGCCCCGCTGGCGCAGCCGGGCCTGTGGGACGACGACCAGATCCCTGGTTTCGCGGACGTCGCCAAGGCCGTCCACCGGCACGGCGCAAAACTGGCGGTTCAGCTCCGCCACACCGGGGTGCGGGGATTCCCCCAGTACAAGGAGGACCCCACCTACGATGTGGACGCGACCTGGTACACGATGGCGCCGAGCCAGGTGCCCCTTGGCGAGTTTCCCGGCGGTCACACGCCGAAGGAGCTCTCAGGTGAAGAGATCGAGGCGATTCTCGACTCGCACGCAAGCGCGGCGCGGCGCGCGATCGAGGCTGGCCTTGACGGCGTCGAGTTTCACCTGAGCCACGGCTATCTGTCGTGGCAGTTCCTGTCGCCGCTGTACAACAAGCGCACTGACGAGTGGGGCGGTAGCTACGACGGACGTCTCCGCTTTTCGCTCGAGGCGCTGCGCCGGATGCGCGCGGCGATCGGCTCCGACGCCTTCCTCGGTTTCCGGATCAACTCAACCTCGCTGTGGCCGGGCGACCTCGAACAGGACGACGTGCTCCAGATCGTCCAGGACCTCGAGGCGGGCGCGGACGTGGACTTCGTCGATGTGAGCGTCGGTGTGCATCATCAGTTCATCCACGCGCCGATGCACTTTGAGGGCGGCTGGGAGCGCGACTACGCACAGGGGATTCGGGCGGTGAGCTCGAAGCCCGTGTTCACGGTCGGCCGTATCACCACCCCCGAGGTCGCGGAGGAACTCCTCAAGTCGGGAGTCGCCGACGCGATCGGCCTCGCCCGCCAGCTGTTCGCGGACCCGGACTGGGTGCTGAAGGTCAGCGAAGACCGAAGCGACGATATCCGCCAGTGCGTGGCAGCCAATCACTGCTGGAAGAGCGTGTCGAAGGGGATGCGCGTCCAGTGCGTGTACAACCCTACGGTCGGTCGCGAGCGTCGCTGGGGCAAGGAGCAAGCCCTTGAGACGGCCAACCCCAAGCGGATCGTCGTGGTCGGTGGCGGGCCGGCGGGCCTGGAGTTCGCTCGCATCGCCGCGGCGCGTGGACACACGGTTTCGCTGTATGAGCGCGTGAAGAGGCTCGGGGGCCATGTGCGACTTCAGGCTCTACTGCCTGGGCGGCAGAACTATGGTGAGATCGCTAATTGGCTGGAGGCTCAAGCGCGCAAGGCCGGTACCATCATCCACACGGGCATCGAAATCACAGACGACGCCGTTGTCGATCTTTGGGAGGCCGAGGGAGCCGAGCATCTCGTCGTCGCGACGGGCTCTCGTATCTGCCGGGACGGCTTCCAGGGATGGACCGGCGCCGCGCTACCGGGGGCGGACCGGGCGCACTGCGTGGGCTGGGACGAGGTTGTGACGGAGCATGTCGCGCTGAGCGGCGACGTTCTCGTTCTCGACGACCAGGCCGACCTGGTCGGGCCGCTTGTTGCCGTATACGCGGCTCAGCACGGTGCGTCGCGGGTACGCCTAGTGACCCGCTGGCCGATGGTGGGAACCGAGACGCTCGCCGACGCGTACTTCGAGTGGATCATGCCGCAGGTGTACCAAGCCGGCGTGGAGCTATTCGTTAGCCACTTTGTTCGCTCGATGGACGAAGGCTCCGTCACTCTCTACAACGTCTTCGCGCCTGAGCGTTCGTTCGACGTACCAGCCAACACGGTGATCATGGCGACGGCGCGCCAGTCCTGCAATTCGCTTGGCGATGCCGCGAAGTCTGCCGGGCTCTCCTGTCAGGTGATCGGTGACGCCGTCGCCCCCCGCGGGACCTACGAGGCGGTATTCGAGGGCCACCGACACGGCCGGGCAGTCTGACTCGACGTTGGCGGGTGATTCGCGTCTTCCCTGTCGTAGGCACGCGCTGGCGCCGTGTTTCCCCTACACGCTCACGAACTCCGTGGTCAGTCTGACCGGGACTGGCCGGGCGCCCGGTGGCCGCGCGGGCCGAGCAAGCCCTCAAAAGCGTGAGGTGCTGGCCGCGCTGGACCGATCAGGGTGGTTCGTGCGGGGCAGCCTGCTGAAGGTGTTCAACCGCTGCGGCAACCCGAGCTGTCGGTGCAAGGCGGATCCGCCGAAGTTGCACGGCCCGTACTGGCAGTGGAGCCGCAAGGTCGCCGGCAAAACCGTGAGTGGTCGACTCACCGATGCCCAGGCCGAGGTCGTCCGCGGCTGGATCGCCAACGCCAAGCTCGTCGCCCACCGCCTCGCCGAACTCGATGAGGTCACCCGTCAGGTGACCGAGCGCATCCTGGCAGCGATCGACGAATAACCCCTTCTCACGCAGCAGGCCCTACGAGCGTACAGATATTCCTCGCTCCACCTGCGGAAAGTGAGTTCGATGAGCCCCGTCCCGAACCGTTGAGATGTCAGTTGGACGCACAAGCCTGCTGTGCAATGATTGCGTCTCCTGGAGGGGTCGGGCCGACGACAGGGGGGTGGCCGATGGTGGTGCTCGATGACCACTGGCTGTCGAAAGCCTCCTCACCGGCGGACAGCAGGTGCCCGCTCTCGCCGGAGTCACGCTCCCGGTGGTCAGCCCGGCGACCGGAGAGCCGTTCGCCGAGGTCCCCTGCGCCGGCGGCGTGGACGTCGACGCGGCAGTCCGCAGCGCACCTCTTGTCGGAGCGCAGCGACGTGATCCCGGTCGCGGACCCGTACCGCTCGTACACGAACCACTTCCCGCTCGGCGTCGTCAGGATCCTCTCCTCCTTCAGTCATCCGCTGCGGGGACGACGCGAGGCTGGACTGATGGGGGCGCACTGATGGGGGCGCCGAGAAGAGCGCCGTCGGACGAGGGCCTACGGGTCGAGCTCGTGTCGGGCGACGCCGCCGGCTTCGGCGCCGGGCTCGCCGCGCTCTGCGACGTGTCGGTCGCGTCAGGCTCCGCACGGTTCTGGTTCCCGGAGGTGGAGATCGGGCTGGCGCCCACGGTCGTGCTCGCATGGCTGCCGCAGCTCGTCGGGCGTCGTGAGGCGATCCGGTTGACGGCGACGGCGGCCCGCGTCGACGGGTGGGAAGCGGCCAAGTTGGGCCTCGTGACGAAGGCCGTTGCCGGAGCGGACGCCGTGGCGCAGGCGGCGAGGGAGGAGATCGACGCCCTGCTGCGCCACGACCCCGACGCCCAGCGGGAGATCAAGGCCTTCGTGCGCGACACCGAAGGTGTCGCTCGCTCCGTCGCCGAGCACCTGGGCGTCGACCGGCTGGCGCTCGGCGCGCTGAGGACGCACGCGCCAGGGCACCGGTCGCCGACGATGCGAGAGGCACCGCTCGCTCCGAGCACGTGAGCGTCGCCCCGACCCCGCCGTTCGACCTCGCCGTCCGGGGTGGCACGGTCGTCTCGTCGCACCGCCGTGCGCCGCTCGACGTGTACGTCCGAGAGGAGAGGGTCGCCGCGCTCTGCCCCGCCGCCGCGCCCGGCCTTCCCGCTCGGCAGGTCGTCGACGCCACGGGGCTGCTCGTCCTGCCGGGCATGGTCGACACCCACGTCCACCTGATGGACCCCGGGGACACGGG
>JAJZAM010000253.1 GCA_021799445.1 Actinomycetes bacterium | reverse complement strand
TGCCCAAAGGGGGTGTCGGGGGGACCCGCAGGGGTGTCAAGTGCCTCCACGCCCACTACGCGTGGTTCCTGGTGGGCGGCCCGGACCCGGTCGGGCTCTGGGTGGCCCGCCAGTTAGCAGGTGCCGTTACAGCGGACCTCCCCGACGACGCGGGTATGGCGGACGTCGCCAAGGCTGGCTCCTCGTGACCGACGAAGAGGACCACCCCGGGCCGGTAGCGGCGATCGACTGCGGGACGAACTCGACCCGGCTGCTCGTAGCCGACGCTGAGGGCAAGACGCTGGAGCGGGTCAACCGCATAACCCGTCTCGGAGCGGGAGTCGACCGGACCGGCAGGCTCGACCCGGAGGCTATAGACAGGACCGTCGAAGTGCTCGGCGTCTACCGGGGTATCTTGGACAGGCACCGGGTTCGGGCGGTGAGGGCGACGGCGACCTCGGCGGCGCGCGACGCCGCCAACCGGGAGGCTTTCTTCGACGCTGCGGAGTCGGCGCTGGGAACCCGGCCGGAACTGCTCGACGGGTCCGAGGAGGGTCGCTTGTCGTTCGCCGGAGCCCTGCGAGGTCTTCGAGGCGTGGAAGGCCCGGTCCTCGTGGTCGACATCGGAGGCGGATCGACCGAGCTGATCGTCGGGTCCGACCCGGTGGTTGGCCCAACCGGCGTGTATTCGATGGACGTCGGCTGCGTGAGGTTGAGCGAACGGTTCCTGCGCTCTGACCCGCCGGCCGTCGAAGAGCTCGAAGCAGCGAGGATCTGGGTCAACCGTGAGATCGACGCTGCGCTGCTCGAAGCGCCCCAGCTGTCGCAGGCCAAGGCGATGATAGGACTCGCTGGCACCGTCGCCTGCATGGCGGCTACAGACCAGGGGATCGACGGGACTGAACGCGACCGGCTTCACCACTACCAGCTTTCTCGAAGGGCTGTGGAGAGGATCCGCTCGACCCTGGCGGCGATGACGGCTGATCAGCGTCGCTCGGTGCCGGGCGTTGAGGACGGGCGCGCCGACGTCATCGTGGGTGGGGCGGTAGTGCTCGGGGAGGTGATGTCCCGCTTCGGTTTCGCCGAGTGCCTGACCAGCGAGGCTGACATCCTCGACGGTCTAGTAGCGAGCATCAACCCTTGATGGACTGTCGCTGGGGTAAAAGGCCTTCGCCGTGGCGGGACGGCGCAACGTCGCACTATTGCCTACGATCTTGGGCATGGTTCTAACCGATCGCGTCCTGATGGGGCCCGGCCCCTGCAACCCCTACCCTGAGGCGACGGCGGCCTTCTGCCGGCCGATGCTCGGGCATCTCGACCCGGAGTTCATCTCCGTTTTGGACGAGACGATCGACAGGCTCCGCCTGGTCTGGCAGACGGCGAACCCGTTGACGCTCCCGGTGTCGGGGACCGGGTCGGCGGGTATGGAAGCGGCGTTCGTGAACACCGTCGGCCCCGGCGACGTTGCGGTGATCGGAGTCAACGGCCTCTTCGGGGAGAGGATGTGCGACGTCGCTCGGCGCTGCGGCGCTCAGGTCGTGCGGGTCGACGCCGCCTGGGGTACACCGCTCGACCCTCAATCCCTCCTCGACGCGCACCCCGCCCCGAAGCTGATAGCCCTCGTGCACGCCGAGACGAGCACCGGCGTCGAGAACGACGTGGCCTCGGTCGCCGAAGGGAAAAGGGACGCTCTCGTCTTGGCGGACTGCGTCACGTCGCTCGGCGGGATACCGGTGGACATCGACGGGTGGGGTGTGGACGTCGCCTACAGCGGCACGCAGAAATGTCTGGGGGTCTCACCGGGTCTGTCGCCGTTCACGATGAACGAGAGGGCGAGGCAACGCCGGGTGAAGACTCCGCAGAGCTGGTACCTCGACTTGGGCATGATCGGCGATTACACGGCGGGGGCGACGCGAAAGTACCATCACACGGCTCCTATCGCCATGATCTTCTCTCTGCACGCAGGCCTCGGCGCCCTCCTCGACGAAGGCTTGGAAGCCGCCTGGGAGCGCCACGGTACTTGCGGTCGGGCCCTCCAGGACGGCCTGGAGGACCTCGGCTTGAAGCTGTGGGCGACCGAAGGGCACCGCCTGCCCGAGCTGACGACGGTCTTAGTCCCAGATGGCGTCGACGACGCGGCGGTTCGGCGCTCGCTGCTGACGCAGTACGGGATCGAGATAGGCGGCGGCGTAGGAGAGTGGGCCGGTCGGGTGTGGCGTATCGGATGCATGGGCAACACTGCGCGAATGGCGAACGTGACGCTTCTCCTCGGGGCTCTAGCGAAGATCCTGGGCAGGTGAGCTGGCCGCCCTCGGTGCGTCACCCGCTGGCTTTGATGGGCAAGCGGGTGATGCTGCGACCCTTGGTAGCCGGCGATTTCGAAGCGTGGAGGGAAGTGCGGATCCGCGCCCGGGATTGGCTGGTCAAGTGGGAGCCGATGCCGATACCCGGCCAGCCCGACGCCACCCAGGACCGGCGGGTTTTCGCGTTCCGTTGCGGGGCCAGGGAGAGGGAACGTCAGCTCGGCTCGGGCTACGGTTTCGGGATCTTTGTCGGTCCTGACAGGGCCCGCTTCGCCGGGGAGATCAACTTGTCTTCGGTCCAGCGGGGCCCCTACCAGAACGCTTACGTCGGTTACTGGATGGACGAGGCGCTCGCAGGGAATTCGTACACGCCGGAGGCTCTCGTCGTGATCTGCCGGTTCGCTTTCGAGGATCTCGGGTTGCACCGTGTGCAGGCGTCGATAATCCCTCGAAACACCGCAAGCCATCGCGTCGCCGAGAAGGTCGGGCTCCGCAACGAGGGCACGGCGCTTCGGTACTTGGAGATAAACGGCCGGTGGGAGGACCACGTCCGTTACGCCATCACGGCGGAGGACTGGGCTGAGCGTCGCGACGAGCTGATGGACCGCTGGATCGTGCCCGGCGACGTCTAAGCGGTCCTCGGCCGCTCGCTCACCCGGGCGGGCTGCCCTCTTCGGCGCTGCCCGGCCACCAGGCGACTCGCTCAGCAGGGTAGTAGCGGTAGACGACAATTCCGACTACGTCCGCTGCGCGGACAGCACCGAAGTGCCGGCTGTCGGTGCTCTCGCCCGGGTTGTCTCCTCGCACGTCGAGCGCTCCGTCATGGGTTTCGCAAACGCGTTTGAGCACAAGACGCCTGCTCGAAGACCCCGGCGGCTGGCGGGGGTCGTAGAAGGCCACCACGTCGCCGGGACGCACTCTTTCCGGTTCCGGCGTGAGAGGTCGAAGCAGGCCAGGGCGTGCTATCAGAAGCCTGTCGCCGGGTTGAAAAGTGGGTTGCATGCTCTCGCCCGTGACGGTGAGGCGTCGCAGCACCGGGCGGCTACGCAAGCGTGGCATGTTGTCGAGGGTAGGGTGTGGGGGTTAGGTTCGTTTCTAGGTTAGGAGCGTCTGGTTATGGTGTTGGTGGCTCGTGTTTTGTCGTTGGTGGATTCTTTGTGTGCGCCGGTGGTGGTGAGTGCG
>JAJZAM010000252.1 GCA_021799445.1 Actinomycetes bacterium | reverse complement strand
TCCGTCCCTCGGCGGCGCTGGACAACGCCCGATCGCCTCGGCGGCGGCCGCAGCGGCCGTCTACGGGCTTGCGACCGTTGCGGACGGGTCTGGGTTCCTGGCGGTGTTCATCGCGGGTATCTTTTTGGGCGACGAAGCTTTTCCTCACAAGGTCCAAGTCGAGCGCTTCCACTCCTCCCTGGCGTCCATGGGAGAGATCGCTGCGTTCATCAGCCTCGGCATGACCTTGGACTTGCACGTCTTAGCGCAGGTGTCCACCTGGGCGCCAGGCCTAGCTCTGGGAGCCGCGGTGGCCTTTGTGGCCAGGCCACTGGCCACCGTCGGGTGCCTCGCCGGTTCCGGGATGTCGAGTTCGGGGAAGGCGTTCGTAGCTTTTGCGGGCTTGAAGGGAGCGGTGCCGATCCTGCTCGGAACTTATCTTCTAGGGCTCGCCGGCGGCCAGGGGCCTCGCTTGTACGGGATCGTAGTAGTAGTCGCTGTCGCCTCGGTCGCCGTCCAGGGGTCTTTGCTGAGACCCGCTTCGGCCAGGCTAGCTAGCGCCGAACTCAAGCGATCGAAGCGACGTTCGACACGAGCAGAACTCCCACCAGGACCATGACCACCACGTACACGAACGTCATGCCCCACCGCCAGGCATGCCAGGCAAGCCAGAACCTCCGAAGCGCCTTCACGTCGAAGAAGAGTGCGATCACGCTCAGGATTATTTCGACAACCGGGCCTACATTGCTGAGGGTCCCGAGGAATGGAAGTGCTATCGGAACAGCCAGATAGCTGATCAGGCATCGGACTGCCGAGACGGCTATTGAGGTCCGAAAGAGGCTCTGAGCTTGAGCGTCTGTGGCGGTCGGACGGCCAAGGGGGACTCGGAGAATGGCTGCTGCCGCCCGGTCTGCGGGACCGAATCCGCTTGCGTGGGCCGGCTGGCGGGGTCCCGACAGGTCGGCTTTGGACACGTCGGGTGCCGATTCGGCGGCTGGGAACATCATTTTCTAAGCTACCGCCTCATAGCAGCGAAAGACAACGCGGGCCGGCCGCTGCGGCAAGCCCTCACAAGTCGGGGTTGCCGCAGCCTCGGCCGGACGCAGCGGTCCGAACCGCTGCCCTAGGAGATCATGCGAGAGCGGAGCAGCACGTGTTGACTATCAACCTGGTGACCACGTAGGGGTCCATATTGGCGTTCGGTCGACGGTCCTCTAGGTAACCCTTCCGCTCCTGCTCCACCTGCCAGGGGATTCGCACCGACGCCCCCCTATCGGAGACCCCGTAGCTGAACTCGCTGTAGTGGGCGGTCTCGTGGTGCCCCGTGAGACGATCCTCGATGCCGTGTCCGTAGGCTGCGACGTGCTCCTCGGCGTTCTCCCCGAGGGCTTCCGCCGCCGCGATAACAGCCTCGTAAGAATCACGCATGGCGCTGGTAGAGAAGTTGGTGTGGCATCCGGCCCCGTTCCAGTCGCCGCGTACCGGTTTGGGATCCAACGTCACTGAGATCCCGAGGTCCTCGCCTATTCGGTGAAGCAGCCACCGCGCCACCCAGAGTTGGTCGGCAACTTCCAGCGGGCCGAGCGGGCCTACCTGGAACTCCCACTGGCCGGGCATGACTTCGGCGTTGATGCCCGATATCGCCAGCCCGGCGTTAAGGCACGCGTCGAGGTGCGCCTCGACGAGTGGGCGGCCGTAGATGTCGTCGGCGCCGACACCACAATAGTAGGGCCCTTGGGGGGCGGGGTAGCCGTTGTGCTCGGGGAAGCCGAGAGGACGGCTCCCCTTGAAGAGCGTGTACTCCTGTTCGATCCCAAACAGTGGCTCCTGCGACGCGTATTTCTCCGCAACTGGAACCAACTGGGCTCTGGTGTTGGTCTTGTGCGGGGTGAAGTCCGTCAGGAGGACCTCGCAGAGAACTAGCAGGTTTTCACCGCCGCGTATCGGGTCGGGGCAGGTGAAAACCGGTTTGAGGACACAGTCTGACGCCTTGCCGGGAGCCTGGTTGGTGCTGGAACCGTCGAAACCCCAGATTGGCATCTCCGTCGTACCTGACGGGAGGATCTTGGTCTTCGAACGGAGTAGGGGTGTCGGCTCCGTTCCGTCGATCCAGAGGTACTCGGCTTTTATAATCACTCCTGGCGCTCCTTGGCTGTGGTCTAGATGGTTGGGAAGGTCGAAACGATGGTCGCTTCGACCGTCAGGCGTTCACATTGTGCCATCAGCGCTGAGCCCGTCTGGTCAAAGCTATGTTAAAGCTGTGTGACATCACCGCCGTCGGGCGACTGCCGGCAGCGTGAGAGGTGTCAGCCGGGTTAGCTTTTCTGGCGTGGAGCAACAAACGGACTATGTGATGCGCACCGTGGAGGAGCGCAGCGTGCGCTTCGTGCAACTGTGGTTCTCGGACGTGCTCGGAACAGCCAAGTCGTTCCAGATAACCGCAGCCGAGCTGGAGAACGCCCTAGAAGAAGGCATGACCTTCGACGGTTCGGCCATCGACGGCTTCAGCCGCGTCCAAGAAAGTGACGTCCTTGCGCTTCCCGACGCTAAGACGTTCCAGCTTTTGCCGCATCCCACCGACGGATGCCCGGTGGCGCGGATGGCCTGCAACATCGTCAACTTGGACGGGACGCCCTTCGAGGGCGACCCACGCCATGTCCTAAGAAAAGTGATGGACAGAGCCCGTGACTTAGGATATAGCTTCTACGTTGCGCCCGAGCTTGAGTACTTCTACTTCCGCAAAAGAGGTGACTCCGGCGCAGAGATGCCAGTTCCTCCCGAACCGCTCGACCGAGGGTCGTACTTCGACCTGTCGACGCATGACCTTCCCAGTGAGGTGCGCCGAGAAACGGTCCTGACGCTTGAGGAGATGGGAATACCGGTCGAGTACAGCCAGCACGAAGACGCACCGAGCCAGCACGAGATAGACCTTCGCTACACCGACGCGATGACCATGGCGGACACGGTTATGACCGTACGGATGGTGGTCAAAGAGGTGGCTGCTCGCTATGGCATAGCAGCCACTTTCATGCCCAAACCGTTGACGGGCGTCCAGGGTTCGGGCATGCACACGCACCTATCTCTTTTCAGGGGGGGGGACAACGCTTTCTACGACGCCGACGACGAGTACCACCTGTCGGTGACGGCTCGTCGGTTCATAGCTGGCCTGCTTGTGCATGCCCGTGAGATGACCGCGGTGACAAACCAGTGGGTCAACTCCTACAAACGCCTGATAATCGGCTACGAAGCACCCGTGTACATATCCTGGGCTCAAAACAACCGGTCCGCCTTGGTGAGGGTGCCTCCCACCAAGGCCGGAAAGGCCGAGTCGACGCGGATCGAGTACCGAGCCCCGGACCCCGCCGCCAACCCTTACCTTGCCTTCGCCGTGCTGCTCGCTGCGGGTCTTAGGGGTATCGAGGACGGCTACGAGCTGCCGGCCGAGGCGGCGTCAAACCTCTACGAGCTGTCCGCTCAACAGCGGGC
>JAJZAM010000251.1 GCA_021799445.1 Actinomycetes bacterium | reverse complement strand
GGTGACGTGAGCGACGACGAGATGGCACGGGTCTTCAACCTCGGCCTGGGAATGGTCCTCGCCGTTGCGGAAGATCACGCGGACCTAGCGACCGAAGTCGCCGGCGCAGCAGGGATCGAGGCTTACCTGGTCGGGCGTCTGGCTCCCGGGTCCCGCCGGGTGATCCTCGCATAGATCCGCGCGGAGGATCTGTGCCGCTTGGGGTCTGTGCCGCTTGGGGTCTACCCTGGCGGCGACTGCCTCCCGGGCGCCACTGGCGTAATAGCCTTCAATGCAACTATACTCACTATGTAACCTAAGATGGGCTTCTTGTACCTAGACGTCCAAATCGGACATAGTAAAACGAGGTTGAGTGGTTATGGCAGATGACACGAGTCCCGACGCCCTTCTCACGCCGGCTGAGGTCGCCGCGTTGTTTCGCGTCAATCCGAAAACCGTGACACGCTGGGCGAGAGCGGGGAAGATCACGGCCATACGAACTCTTGGAGGCCACCGGCGTTTCAGGGCTTCGGAGATAAGACGCTGCATCGAGACGATGGAATCGGAGAGCCCCGCCTGAATCCCGACAGCGGCATCAACCTGATCACAGCATCGGCGGAGCGTTGGGCGTGCTAGAGGGCGGCTTGGAGTTCCCTCGCGGTTTCGTCGCTCAGACGGCCCGCCTCGGCCTTCGCGACGCCGGTGACGACTTCGCCGTTGTGATGTCGAAAGTCCCGGCTTCGAGCGCCGGGATGTTCACGCAAAGCTTGTTCGCCGGTCCGAGCGTCACCCTAAGCCGCCCGAGGGCAGCGTCCGGCCGGGCCCGGGCAGTGGCAGTCGTAGCGAAGAACGCGAACGTCGCTAACGGGGAGGCCGGTGTCAGGGACGCTGGCGAACTGTCGGAGCTTGTGGCCGCCGGCACCGGGGTGGACCCAGAGCAGATCGTGATAGCAAGCACCGGGGTCATCGGGCGTCCCTATCCGATGGAGAAGATCAGGTCCGGCCTGGCGGGACTTAGAAACGCCGCCTACGACAGAGGCCCCCTAGACGTAGCCAGGGCGATCATGACCACCGACACGGTCCCGAAGGTGTCCTGCCAGTCGGCGGGCCGGGCCAGAGTCCTCGGCGTCGCGAAGGGCGTCGGGATGATCGAGCCGGACATGGCGACCATGCTCGCCTTCGTCTTCACGGACGCCGAAGCGGAGCCGGACCTCCTCGGCCGGCTGTGGCGCCGGGCGGTCGACGAGACGTTCAACTGTCTAAGCGTCGACACCGACACCTCCACGTCTGACACGGCGGTCGTCCTCGCCAACGGGCTGGGAGGGCCTGTCGCCGAGGCGGAACTGGCCGTAGCGCTGCGCGAGGTGTGCCGTGACCTGACGATGCAGCTGGCGAGGGACGGGGAAGGAGCTACAAAGCTCATCACGGTGACCGTGACCGGCGCGCTCGACTCCCGCCAAGCGCGCCGGGTGGCGAAGGCCGTGGTCAACTCGCCGCTCGTCAAGACGGCTGTGCATGGCGCCGACCCGAACTGGGGTCGGGTGGCGATGGCCGTCGGTAAATGCCACGACGAGAAAGGCATAGACCCAGAGCGTGTGGAGATCCGCTTCGGCGACGTCGAGGCTTACCCTGCACGCCCCGGCCCGGAGGGCCTCGGCGCGCTGGCGTCGGCGATGAAGTCCGATCACGTCGACATCACCGTCGACTTGGGAGCCGGAGCTTCCAGCGCGACCGTCTACGGCTGCGACCTGAGCGCCGATTACGTGCGTATCAACGCCGACTACACCACCTGATCTTTACCCTAGAACTTCTACCCTAGAAGGCCACCCACCAGTGACGGCAGCTTCGACAGGTTGAGCTCGGTCGCTCCGGACGGCGCTGCGATCGACGCCGAGGTGATATTCATCTGCAGGGGGACCGGGAAAGACGGCTTGTTGGTCGTGAAGAACTGGTCCAAGTCGACGTCAGCCTGGGTGAGCTTGCCCCCAGACGTGTAGGCGTCGATAGTGACCACCAGGTTGGCCGGGACCGACGCGAGGCTCTTGGACAGGCCGCCGAGCTTGTTGCCGACCGATGGCACGACGCCTGATGCGCTGTTGAGGGCGGTGTCGATAGAGCTCAACAGGGCTCTCGCTTTTACCTGCACCTGGTACTCTTGGCGTCCGCCGCTCGACCCGAGGCTCGTGACAGTCGAGTTCGCCTTGATCGCCGCGAGGACGGAAGTGCGCAGGTTGAGGAGGCTGGAGGTGATCTTCGCCGGGCTGGCCGACGAGCTCGACGAGCCGAAGCTCTTCAGGTCGGCGATCAGGGGGCTGAGAGCGGACTTCGACACTTCCACCCAACCGCCGGAGGCAAGAGTTGCCAGGCCGGGGACGTCAGCGTTCAGCTTCACCAGCTCGGAGTTGACCGACCCGGCCGCCGAGGCGGGTTCGCCGAGGTCCGCTGCGAGCGCTGACATCTGCAGGTGCAGGTAGAGAGCCTGGCCGACGTAGCGGACTTCGAGCGGTGTGCTCGAGCCGAACGAGATGCCGAAGTCGTAGGAGTTGCCCGGGTCGCTGGCCGCGGTCTTGGAGTCGATCGGCTCACCCTTACCTGTCTGCTCGGCGAAGAAGACCGATCCGGTGCTGAGTGCTTTGGCCATCGCTGCAGCCGAGGATGAGCTGCGCTTGTTTCCGTTCGCGGCGAGGTCGGCGGCTTGAGAAGCTGTCACGTCTATCGAGAAGCGGGCCTCGACGCTCGACTGGCTTCCCAGGGCCGAGATCGACGCGGCCAGAGCCGACGACGCCGACCCTGTCGAAGCCGACGTCTTGGTGGAAGAACCGCAAGCCGACATCACCAGGCCGAGTGTCGCGACGCCGAGCGCACCGGTACCCAGGCGGGTCAAGGCGGGGCGACGCCGGGGGTTGTCGTTGCGCACGGTTCTCAGGTTTCGCATCGGGGTTCCTCGCAGTCCTCGTCGAGCTGATCGCCGGCTGTTCGGACGGTCACTCATCTACCCTCATAGCTTACGGCCCGCTGGTTTGGAATATGCGTCGAGGTCGTGGAGGGTGTGTCGACCCCCGGCGAAGCCTCCCGACGCCGGACGCCCCCGACGTCTGACCGCTTCGGGTGCCGGCACCTCTACACTGTTGTCAATGCCAGGATCAGACAACCCCCGAGCTTTGCGCCGCGCGCTGCTTTTGGAGAACATCCACCCCGGGGCGGCGGACCGCCTCGGTGAGGCGGGTTTCGCCGTGGAGACAGAGAAAGGAGCCCTTGACGAGGGAGAGCTCATCGAGCGGATCAAAGGGGTCAGCCTGGTCGGGATACGGTCCCGTACGCACCTGACCGCGAAGGTCCTCGACGAGGCGGACCAGCTTGTCGCTGTCGGGGCGTTCTGCATCGGCACCAACCAGATCGACCTGGCAGCCGCGACCAAGAGGGGTGTGACGGTCTTCAACGCGCCGTTCTCCAACACCCGCTCGGTCGTGGAGCTGGTGATCGCTGAGATCA
>JAJZAM010000250.1 GCA_021799445.1 Actinomycetes bacterium | reverse complement strand
GGGTCAGCTCCCCCGCTACAGGCGACGCAAGCCGGGGAATCCACAAGCAGGTTAGATGGTCAGTTTCGAAGGATCGGTCCAGGTCCGACCAGTCGACTTTGAACACCTTCTCGTCGGCGAGGCCCAGGCGGGTCATCACGGTCACTTCCGGTCCGTCGTCGACGCACAGCTTGATCTCCGACAGGGTCATCTTGGTGTCGCACTGGCCGACCAGGAACGGCCCGGAGCTGCCCGCAGCGTCCACGGCGAAGCGGTGCCCGTCGACGAGGCGGACACCGGACGCCATCGGGTCGACACCGAGACGCTCCCAGGCGATGTCGACGAAGGAGAGCGACGGTATTACGTCCACGTCTACGCGAGGATCGTCGCGCAGCATCGCCACGGTCCGCTCGGCGACCAGCGGCGATCCCGGCACCGCGTACAGTATCGCTTCGCCACGCGTCGAGCCGTCGCTAGCGGCAGCGACCAGCGCCTCGACGATCGACGAGTACACCTCTTCAATCGACGCGGCGTTGTCGTAGAAGCGGTCGAAGGTCTCTGCGGGTGACACAAGATGAGCGCTCGGGTGGCGCAAGGTCCTAACGAAGCGCCGACCCGTAGCGCCAAGCGCCTCGGCGCAAGCTGGGGAGAACAGCTTCGGGTCGCCCGGGCCTAAACCCACGACGACCACCCGGCCCGTCACGCTTTGGGCGCGGCGGGAGGTGTGACCTGACCGTTGGACCACGTCCCGTAAGCGGGGTTCACCTTGACGTGCGCTGCGTTGACGACGGCGGTCAGCTGCGAAGGCTCGCTCTGCGCGTTGAGCAACGACAGGACCCTGTCCACGCCGGGGGTGCGGCCCGGGGAGGTCCTGCTCACCCGCTTGAGAACAACATAACCGTAAGTGGTCTTGACCGGAGCGGACACGTCTCCGTTCGCCGCCAGCTTAAGCGCCGCTGCCTGCCACGCAGGGCTTTGAGCTTCCACGCCGGCCTGGTCGTAGCACGAGACCGCACCGACGAAGCTGCCCGAAGCTAGCTTCTGAGCTGCGGCAGCGCTGGTGGCCGTAGCCTGGCGTAGGCACAGCCGCGAAAAAAGGTAAGGCCTGATCTTGCTGTAAGAGCTCTGCAAGGCCGACGCCGACGCGTTGGAGGGCACCAGGGCCGCCTCGTAGGCGAGGTCGTCGACTAGAAAGTTACGTAGGGATGCGGGGAACGCGCTCCAGTAGCTGGCCTCGGACTCGTTGACCGCCCGGGCTGCTTCTAATACGTCGGGACCGGGAAGTTGGTGGGTCGCGGAAAGCCGCTGGTCTAGGATGGAGAAGTTGATGTTGTAACCCAAGATGTTCGCCACGAAAGCGCTGCTGTAGGTGCCGGGGCCTCCCGCTCCAAGCACCCCGACCCCGCTGCCCCCCTGCGCGGTCGAGTTGGCCTTGTCGACGTCACTCACGTAGGTAGCGTTCGAAGCCCACTCGCCGAGCTGGTGGTTGAGCGCTGCGACGGTTATAACCTGCCCGTTGACGCTCGCCGCGTAAGGCGACCCGTTGCACGCTGAGAGGCCGACCGCTGCGACTAGTGCTCCCGAAGCTAGCGCCGCCAACCTCAGACTTCTACGAGCGCGAGGCGCTCTGCGGCCACCCCGCCGGCGCCCGGCGAGCAGCCCTGTCAGCCGGGGACCGCTTCGAGATCGGTTCGGGAATGCGGGCAAAGTGTCATCCATATTTATCACTGCGTCTTTCTTCACGGCGTCGCCGATGCTACCGGGGGAAACAGCTCCGAAAGCAAAACGCGTACGTGCTCGACGGGATCTGTGCTTTTAGAAAGGGGCACCACCAGCTGAGCGGTGTCGGGCTTGTAAACCGCTTTGGAGGCGAGACGCCCTAGGCGCACAGTCTGGGAAAATTTCAGCTCCACCGGGGTTATCCTGGCCGTGTACCCGCCGCCTGCCAGGCCCGAGCCGGTGGAGACGACCGTCACCTCGCGCACCCCAACCCTGGCGCATTCGGCTCGCAGCATGGCGATGTTTAGTAGTTCGCGGGCGGGTTCGGGCAGCGGGCCGAAGCGATCCAGCCATTCGCTTTCGATGTCTTCAACTGCGCTGCGGGAACTGACCGTGGCGAGACGACGGTACGCCTCCAAGCGGAGATCCTCCCGGGCCACGTAGTCGGCGGGGAGGTTCGCGCTCACCGGCAGATCGAGTTTGATCTCCGCCGGCTCCCGCAACGGCTCGCCTTTGAGCTCCGCCACCGCCTCGGAGACCATCTGCACGTACAGGTCATATCCCACTGCCGCTATATGACCGGACTGGTCCCCGCCGAGCAGGTTCCCGGCGCCCCTGATCTCAAGGTCGCGCATGGCTATCTTGAAGCCCGAGCCGAGCTCGGTGTGCTCGCCTATGGTCTTCAACCTTTCGTAGGCCTCCTCGGAGAGGACCTGGTCCGGCGGGTAGAAAAGGTAGGCGTACGCCCGTTGACCGGAGCGGCCCACCCGGCCGCGCAGCTGGTGCAACTGCCCCAGCCCCAGGCGGTCGGCTCGGTCCACGACCAGTGTGTTCACCGTCGGCATGTCGATGCCAGACTCGATGATCGTCGTGCACACGAGCACGTCGTAGGCTCCCTCCCAAAAGTCCAAGACGATTTTCTCCAAGGCGCCTTCGTCCATCTGGCCGTGCGCCACGGCGACACGGGCTTCTGGCACCAGACTGCGAAGATCTTCCGCTTTGCGGTCGATGTCGGCGATCCTGTTGTGCACGTAGAAGACCTGTCCCTCACGCAGCAGCTCCCGGCGGATCGCCTCGGCCACGGCGCGCTCTTCGTACTCTCCCACGTAGGTGAGGATCGGCTGGCGGTCGGCGGGAGGGGTGTGCAACAAGGTGAGATCCCGGATGCCGGTTAGGCTCATCTCCAAGGTCCGGGGTATGGGAGTGGCGGTGAGAGTCAGGACGTCCACGTCGGCGCGCAGCTTCTTGATCGCCTCTTTGTGGTGCACGCCGAAGCGCTGCTCTTCGTCGACGACGAGAAGCCCGAGATCCCTGAAAGACACGTCCGGCGATAGGAGCTTGTGGGTTCCAACGACGATGTCAACCGAACCGTCCGCAAGGCCGTCAACGACGGCCTTGGCCTGGGATGGGGTCAAGAACCTAGACAGCATCTCGACTCGCAGCGGGTAGCCGTCGAAACGTTCGGAGAAAGTCTGGTGGTGCTGCGATGCTAGGAGCGTCGTCGGGACGAGAACCGCTACCTGCTTGCCGTCTTGGACCGCTTTGAACGCGGCACGCAGCGCCACCTCCGTTTTGCCGAACCCGACGTCGCCGCAGACCAGCCGGTCCATCGGGCTCGGCCGTTCCATGTCGGCTTTGACGTCGGCTATCGCCGTGAGCTGGTCGGGCGTCTCCTGGTAGGGGAAGGACTCCTCCACCTCAGCCTGCCAGGGGGTGTCCGGGGCGAAAGCGTGACCGGGTGAGGTGACCCTCTTTTGGTAGAGGACTACGAGCTCTTGAGCTATCTCGCGTA
>JAJZAM010000249.1 GCA_021799445.1 Actinomycetes bacterium | reverse complement strand
CTACCGGGAGCTGACGAGGCAGCTCGGTCAGTCTCGAGCCTGCTCGATCCGAACTCGCCCGCGGTTAGCGGGGTCGACAAGAAAGCTTCGGTGGTCAGAGTTCAGCTTGGCGATGGAAACGGACGCGGGGTGACCGAGGCGCCAGACGTTCGAGGAACTGTCGTGGTGTCATGACTGCTGCCGAACAGCCTCCTGACGATCGATCTGGCTCCGAGTCGACGGTGGATCATCCGATTCTGCGTCCGATCGACGGACTGGGCAAGGTCGTCATCGAGATTATCGCCGATGTGCGTACACGGCTCGGTCGCTGGCCGGTCTATGACTATGTCGATCGCACATTTCGCGCGGAGACAGGGGTTGAAACACTTGCCGCGATCGGTCCGTTGCCGGTTGCGGATAGCTCGCGTGGCTTTCAGCGCTATGGCCTGTTGTTCAGCGAGACCGGGCAGGGATGGACACAGCCCGGAGGACGACTAGGCCTCACCATTGCTGGTATGTACCACGCGCATGGCCTTCAGGAGGAGATGTGCCAGCTCGTGGGTGTCGTCGATATCCTCGCGCGAGAAGAGGCTCGGTTGGCGCCGGATCCCGATGCAGCTGTGGAGCTCGACTTTGATCTGAGCAAAATGCCGGCGCGCCTGGGCTCCTTCGTTGACCGCTGGACCCCCGAATCGCTGGCCGTGGCGCTTCTACAAGAACCACCCCTTTCCTTTTCGTTCCGGCTCGATAACCCGACCCGCGTGCACTCAGGTCGCGGCCTCCGGGAGTTCGCCAACGTCACCGACCCGGTGGAGTACCTTCGCCGAGTCGTCAGGCTGGTCGGCGCGGACCTTCGATCGCCTGATACGCAGGCGCTGCCTTCGGCGCTCGGGCTTGCTGAGGCGCTCGGCTACCTTGACGCGGTCTGGCAGGTCCGATACCACTCGCATCTGCTCGGGCTTGTGCCGCCCGCGACGGCGGCGAGGTTGACCCACCCGTGCGGATCGGTCGACGAGTTCGACTCGCGTCTCAGCGCGCTCGCCGATCTCTTGGGTGCGATGAAGGTGCCACTCGAGGGAGCGGCTGAGGAGCAGGCGGTGGCCAGCCACGAGAAGAGCCTCGCCCGCCTCCGCAGACGGCTCACGTCCGACATGGACGCGGAGACATTCACGCGAGTGTCAGATGCCATCCACGATCTCCAGGCTGCCGTGCGTATCCGCGCGGGCGGTCAGCATTTCGGCGTGACAAGCGAACTGGCGAGCCGCTTCGGCCGTCTTGGCGTCACGTATCCTCCGCAGGACTGGGGTGCGGCCTGGGAGACGATACGGGCTCGCTGTGCCACCGCGATCAACACGATCAGAGAGGGTCTTCAGGCTGCTGAGTAGACGGACTATGAGGCCGTCGCGAGCTTGGCAGCATCGACCAGGCGTCGCGCCGAGCGGAGTGCCCGTTTGACGTCTTGCCTACTCGACGAGGTCTCGCTGTAACCGGAGCGGGTCTTCATGCCAAGCAATGCCAAGCAGCATCTCGAGGTCTCGTGCCCTTCGGATGTCGACGCGCTGAAGGAGCGATACGGCCTCTGAATGGTTCTGGCTGTCCGCGTGCTCGCCCGGCCGGCGACAACAGAGCACGTCGGACTCGGCGGCGCCCAGGTGCACGCACAGTGTTACGAAGGCGCCGGCGAGCTCCTTGTCCGCAAGCAGGTCCTCGATAATCGTTGCAGCAGTCTAGGAACTGCTTGGCCTTCGATAGCCGTCCCGCGATCACCTCCGGCGTGCAAGACCTCGTCCGACTGGGAGCGTGGGTCATAACCGGAAAATCTTGCCTGAGCCTGCGAGCACTCGCACAACGATGCATCCGAACAGGACATCAGCAAGAACAGGCTAGGTCGTCTTGCATGAGTATTCATGCTTGGTGGGTTCTGACCCACGCTCCTAGTCGGCCTAGGTACTTCGCCTCCTTGGGCGCTCGAGGTCGCGAAGCGAGCCGAAGAGGGTGTGGGACTCGCTTCGGATGCCGACGACGACCGGATCGTCGTGAGCGAGCGCGGTGCGAACCTCCGCGTCGCTCATCTCGAGCACCCGCGCGGCGTTCCCAGTCCAAGCGACAACGTCGGTCACGAGCTCCGAGACCTGGGAGCGCCACGACGGATCGTCCGGGTCGAGTGATGAAGATGTCGACGCCACTGTCGGGCCGCATGCCTCCACGGGCGGCGCTTCCGAAGAGGGCGGCGAAGCTGGGCACCGGTGAAAAGAGCTGGAAGCGGTCGCTGAGGCGTTCGACGAGCTCGTCCCGCAGCTGTGCCAGATGCTCGATGTACGGCGCGGCGAGGTGGCGGCGGTTGAGCTCGTAGAGCTTGGCCTGGCCGGCTCTCCGCACCAAGACCACGCCCTGGCCGGCAAGGCGATCGAGCGCTCGGCGGACGCCTGCTTCGGAGCGGGAGCCGATCAGCTGGTACACCCGCCTTGCGGAGAACGACGAGGTTGCGCGCGCGAGCACGCTCAGCACCTCGGCATCGACGCTGGGCGTGACGACACGAAGAGGCTGGTCGAGCTGCATATCCTCACTATACTGTGGCTATCACTACTTTTCTCGTGATAGCCCACCACCGCAACTGTCGCGCACGTCGCCCGCCGCGAGGGCGCCTCGTGAACGTCCTCGCCGGGTCGGCCGGTGCGAGCGACTGATGGGCGAAGCGGCGCGGACCCTCGTCACCGCTGGCACTGCCTTGCAGATCGCGGGCATCCTCACCACAGCGATAGCGCTCCGGCGGGCGCAACGTCACTTCGCGAAGCGGGCGGATGCCCTGCACTTAAGACGCGCTGAAGATGCCGACCGCGCTGGCATGGCCAACCTTGTTCTGGCCGTCATCGGCGTGGCGGCGTCGGGGATGGGTGTGGCGCGACGGACGTGGCGTCGCGTCGCCGGAGCGAGCGTCCTCGCCGCCTGGTGGCTCTTCCGCAGGGCCAGGAAGGAGCGGCAGCACGTCGTCGCCGGCGCCGGAAGAGGCTCGTTGTCCCTGAACGCGACTGCCACGGCAACCGTGACGCGCGTGCCGGCACCCCGCTCGTCGGTCGACGATCTCGCGACCTACGTCGACGATGTCGTAGCCAGGCTAGAAGAGGAGCGGCGGCTCATCGACAGCAGGATCGTCATCGAGCGGGACGAGCGCACCACGGCCGTTGCAGAGGTGAGCCGCGACCTTGACGAGATCGCCGTCAGCGGCATCCACCTCGGCGCATGGGGCGTCGCGCTCCTTGTTGCCGGCACTGCGCTCACCCTCATCGCTGCGTGGGTGTGAGGCTGGCGCCGCCTGCTTCCCCGAGTGGTGGATCGTCTAGCCCACCGTAGTATCTGCCACTAGATGCTGCTAGACGCTGCTAGGTGGCTGGTGTGAAGCGCGTGGATTTCGCGCCGGGTGCGGGCGGCGTCATCGATCCCCTCCTTTGTGGCCGTGGTGCTCGATGGAGAGGGGTCGACAGGGGTGAGGACCCGCTCTGGGGACGAGAGATGGCCCATTCGGCCCGAGCGAGG
>JAJZAM010000248.1 GCA_021799445.1 Actinomycetes bacterium | reverse complement strand
GAGGAGCCGTTAAAGGCCGGGCATGGGGTCGTCCCGGTGATCTTCGTGGCGCCTGTCACCGGTGGCGCTGTCGGCGGGGTGACCGTCGTGGTCGACGGCGACGTAGCCGTCGTCGAGGTGGTCGTGGCCGTGGAGGCGGTAGCCGCCTTCTTCTTGGAGCTGCCGGAGGTTCCGGTGAGCACTATGGCGACCACGACCACTGCGACGGCGATGACCGCTATCGGGATGGTACGGGTGTTTCGCCGCCGGCGCTTCTGCGCCCGCTGCAACTCGGCCATGCGGGTAGCTCGCCCGGCTCGCTGTCGGGCTCGTTTGTCGGAGGGCACGGCTCAACACGGTAGCGTCCCGGTGACCCCTTGTATGTGACACGCCCCGGCGCAAGATGGGCTGCTCCCACCCAAAGGGGTATTTTGTCTAACCTTTCGCGGTGCTTGCGATACTGAACTTCACGTCGTTCGTGTCCTCTGCGGGCTACACGGCTATCTTCCTTCTGTCGATCCTGCAGTCGGCGTGTGTTCCCACCTCGTCGGAGCTGACGCTCGGCTTCGCCGGTGTGCTCGCCGCCGAAGGCAAGCTAAACCTCGCCGCGGTCATCGTCATCGGGGCCGCAGGAGAAGTGATCGGGGCTTACATAGCGTGGGTGGTCGGACGCTACGGCGGCCGCGCTTTCGTGGACCGCTACGGCCGCTACATCCTGCTAAGCCACCGGGATCTCGACAGGGCAGAGCGCTGGTACGCCCGCCACGAGCGTTGGGGGGTGTTCGCCAGCCGCCTGCTTCCGGTGGTCCGCAACTTCGTGGCGTTGCCGGCCGGCGTAGCGGAAGTTCCCCTCGTTCGCTTCGGGATCCTCACAGCGGCAGGATCCTTGCTGTGGGACGGGGCTATGGCGCTGATCGGATATCAGGTGGGTTCGAGCTACGAGAAGATCATGCACGGGGTCAGCTACGCCGGCTATGTGATAGCGATAGTCGTGGTAGCTGCCGTGGCTTTCGTGCTTTGGCACCGCTGGCAGTCCTACCGTTCGGCGGTCAATCCCCGTCGGCCTCGCTGAGCGCCGCTGCTATTTGAGGGGGAGTCGACCACCTCTCGGGGGGTAGGTGGTGCTCTCCCGCCCACGTGACGGTCAGCCGGTCGGACCCGGCCCTGGCCAGCATCTCGGCGCCTATAACGTCGTGCGTCAGGTACTCGCCGACGCGGGCCCGCCACCTTGGAGCCTGCGGCGGGATAGCGGCGAGAGCCTCCCTGCCTTTTGCGATGGCCGCCAGCGTGACAGCAACCCGGGAGAACGTCCCGAGGTCGCTGCGGACCTTGCCGACGTCGTGCAGCAACGCGGCTGCCATCACAGGCCGGTCCGGCTCCTGGCGGTTCGCGTAAAGCGAAACCTCGACCTGACGTGCCACGCTGATAGCGTGGCGGCGGTCAGGGCCCGACATTAGGTTCCACAGCGACCGCTCGGCGGGGATGAGGAAGCTGCGCGCCCAAGTGTCGAGCTCCGCTTCGGGGGCGCGAGGGTCTACCGCCCCGAAGAATCGACCCGCCAGGTGCCGGAAGGATCCGAAGCCTTGGTTCACAACCGTGACGCTACCGGCTGTCGCGGGCGGAACGGATTCAGTCAGAATCTTGCGGTGCCATCCGACGTTGTGCAGATCGCGTATCAAACCGACGACGTGAGCAGGGCCGCCCTTGCCCACAGCGCCCAGTTCGGATCGGGACCGTTCTTCGTGTCCGAGCACATCCAGCTCTCATCCGTGACCCACAAGGGCCGGCCGGCACTGCTCGACCACTCGTCGGCATACGGCCAGTGGGGGAATGTCATGGTCGAACTTGTTGCCTACCACGAGGCGAGCCCCGCCAGCCTCTCCGACCAGCTCCGGGTCGGGACGGGCGGCCTTCACCACGTGGCGTGCTTCGTCGACGACCTCGCCGAGGAGATCGAATCGATGCTTGGCGCAGGCCTCGAGCTTGTCGCCGACGCTGAGACAGCGTCCGGGGTGCGCTTCGCCTTCGTCTCTGGGGGGATCTACGGGCATCTGGTCGAGCTCTACGAGCCGTCTCCCAGGCTGAGGGGCTTCTACGAGCTGGTCAGGTCCGCAGCAAACGGCTGGGATGGAGCGGAACCCGTCCGGCTCGTCCCCACCGCCTGATTCCCGGGACCGGCAACGGGCTATTTCGCCGCCCGCTTGGCGGGCAGGAGAAGCTTGTGGTCCAGCAGGGCCAGCAGACCGTCGACCGCCTGTCTGTGGCGTCCGAGGTCGTCGGACTGCGAGTCGACCAGGCCGACGAATATCGTCTGCAAGACGGCCTCGACCTGCTTGCGCCGGGCGGCGACCACCTCTCCGGTTTCGATGCCGCCCTCGATCAGTTCGCTCATGATCCGCGCTCCTTCCCCCGGCGGGCTGGTGATCGCCTCTTGAAGCTCGGGGTGGCGCAGCCGGTCCACTCGGGCGGTACCGAGGAACTGCGCAATGTGGGGTTCCTGGGCGTTGAGCGAGTGCGCCACCTCAAGGATCGCCCGGACGCGCCCGTCGAAGGTTCGCTGTGAGCGCATAGCCTCGCCGATAGCCTCGTCGACCATTGTCTGAAGCGTCCAGTAGACCGCCAGGTACATTTCAAGTTTGGAGCTGAAATAGTAGTAGAGGGCTCCGGTGCTGATCCCTGCCGCCTCGGCGACGTCTTTGTTGGTGACGATCCCGTAGCCCTTACGGGCGAACAGCTCGGAGGCAACGGCGATGATCCGCAGGCGCGTGTCGGCAGCGTTAGAAGAAGGGGGGCGACCGATTCGTGCTGGGGGCTTTTTAGCCACTGTGCTTAGCCACTCTGCGCCGAGGTTCCGAGGTGCCGGTGATCGTGGATTGCTCTCAGGCGGATAGTTCGAGGACGGTCACGGTTCCGGTGTCGCCGTCCACCTCGACGAGAGCTCCGTCGGGTATGGCCTGGCAGGCCGCTGTAGCGGAGACCACGCAGGGCAGCCCTAGCTCCCTGCTGACGATTATCGCGTGGCTGATCTGACCGCCCACTTCGACTACCACGGCGGACGCCGCCATGAACAGCGACGCCCAGCCCGGGTCGGTCACCGGGGCTACGAGCACGTCGCCAGGCTCCAGGTCACCCGGGTCGCCGACCTGCATGATCACCTTCGCCCGTCCTGTCGCCTTCCCGGGGCATCCTGGGACGCCGTGGAGGCTTGCTCCCGCTTCGAGCTTCGCGATCTTGCTTGTGCCCCTTCTGGGCCACTCGCCGAGCGGCGGAACCTTGCCGTCGCGGATGATGAACGGCGGTTCGAGGTCGAACAGCTCCGCCCACTCGGACGCCCTCGACGCCAGGGTGTCCGTGAAAGAAGCCGGGTCGGCGACGAAGGCTTCCAGCTCCTCGTCTAGGAGCTGGAACACGTGCGACACTTCCCTTAGGTTTCCAGCGGCAGCGTGGCGGCGTCCCAGCTCCAGGAAGGTCATCCTGGCCTCGTGGATGGCCCTGATCAGGTTGGTCTTGGTGCGTTCCCTAAACACCAGCTGGTTGGCGGCGACGAGGGCCGCTTCGAACTG
>JAJZAM010000247.1 GCA_021799445.1 Actinomycetes bacterium | reverse complement strand
TCACCGGGCCGTGAGCGAGGCCGGCTCTCACGCCTAGGGGCAGCTCCGCAGAGATGCGGTCGGCGAGCTCGATGGCCATCGCCACCACGGCGGGGGTGTCAGCGGAGCTGAGCATCGCCCCGTCCCCTAACCATTTCGTGACCCTTACGCCCCGTCGGGCTGCTATCGCCCTGACCCGTCCACGGAAGCGGGTGAGGACTTCGACCGTCCTTTCGTCGCCACACCGCTCGGTGAAAGCCGTGAAGCCGCTGAGGTCTATGAAGGCAAAGCATCGTTCTACCCGCATGGTTTCACCGCTACGATGCTAGCCGGTAAGGCTGGCGGCGCTCGACCTAAGCAACCCGCCCGGCTAGCACGAAAGCCGAGTACATCGGCACGATCTGCACCTGAGCCCCGGTGTAGGGCGCTTGCACCACGTCGCCTCCGCCTACGTACATCGCAACGTGCTCCCCCGGGTTGGCGAAGAACACGAGGTCCCCGGGTTGAAGGTCTGACATGGGGATGTGAATGGTGTCAGCGTACTGAGACCCGCTGTAGTGGGGTAGAGAAATGCCCGCCTGGGCGTACGCCCACATCACCAGCCCCGAGCAGTCGAAGGTCGTCGGCCCGGCGGCCCCCCACTGGTACCAGTCGCCGACGCGGCTCTCGGCTGCGGCGACGGCCCGGGCTGCCGCCGAACTGAGCGGGGGAGGGGTGTAGGGGGCTGCGGACGGCGAGACGCCCCAACCGGACCCCGACGACTGTGCTGCCCCGGAGGCCACGTTCGGGGTTGGCGACGCCGCCGCAGCTGCTGCTTGAGCTGCGGCTGCCGCAGCGGCGGCACGCTGGGCTGCTGCTTTTTGGGCTGCCGCTTGAGCAGCCGCTTGCTGGGCGGCTACCGCCGCTGCAAGCTGGCCGGTAACCTGGGATTCAAGCGACGTAAGGCGGGCGGAAGTTGCCTGCAGGGCGGATCGCTGCTTGGAGAGCACGGCAAGCTGCGCGTCTACGGCGGCCGTCTGAGCGGCGAGTTGGGCGCTCGCTGTGTGCTCTAGAAGCGACGTCGTGTGGTACTCGCTGATTGCGTTGGTCTGGTCCGTCGCAAGGGTGCTCGCGTACTCCGAGCGTAGCAGGGCCACCGACTGCGAGGACGCCCCGCCGCTTGCGGCGAGCGGGTTCGTCCCGCCGTCGACGTACGCTTGGATGGCAGCGCTGGCCAACGCCTTGCGTGCCTTGCTCTCAGCTGCCTGGGCGGACGCCACCGCCGCCTGGGCCTGGGCGAGGTGGGCTTGAAGGGTTGAGAGCTTCGACTGGGTCTGGTCGTAGGACTCGGACAGGGCGTCCTCCTGCAGCCCGACGGTGTTGATCTGGGCTGTTATAGCCGCTGCTTGGGCTCGGAGGCTGCTGATCTGGTCGGCGTCGGCGTGAGGGGCGACACCGTAAAGGCATGCTGCCAGCGCCGCTGTAGATGCGACGAGACTACGGCCCAGGTGCCGACGGAAATACCACGTGCACTTAACCACGACGCAGGAACACTAGGCGCGACGAGCCTGGCAACTCAAATCGCTTGCTATCCTTCGCTCATGACCGACGTTACGGTTGCCCCGGCCCACGTCGACCCGACCCTCGACGGCGGGCACGACCGCATGGCCCACATAGTCTTAGAAGGGTGGAAGCCCGAGGAGGGCGAGTTCATCTCGGCCGGCCCTTCTGTCGTCGAAGGTCTCGTCACCGGGACGCCAGTAAAGGCTCTGTGCGGGAAGATATGGGTTCCCTCGGGGGATCCCCAGCGCTTCCCGCTCTGCCCGACCTGCAAGGAGATCGCCGAGTCGATGGGTTGGAAGGTTCCGACCACCTGACAGCAGCGGCGAGCAGCCGCCTAACCCCATCCGGGCCAGCCGGGTCGGATGGGGTGGGTTGGGGTCGGTTGGGGTCGGTTGGGGTGCTCAGCTCGGCGGGTTCGCGGCGGCTTCTAGGGCCTGGGAGAGCGTGTTCCAAGCCAACGTGGCGCACTTGATCCTCACGGGGAACTTGACCACACCTTGGAGCGCCTCCAAGTCTCCGAGGGGCACCAACGGGGCCGCAGCGTCTTGGCCGTCCCCGGCCTGGTCGTCTAGGCGGGCCTCGTGAATGGACATCATCGCCTTGAAGCGCCGGACCGTGTCGTCTATCTCCGCCAGCGTTCGGCCTTTCACCGCCGATGACATCATCGAAGCCGACGACTGGCTTATAGAGCAGCCCTGACCCTGTAGCTTGATGTCGAGCAGACGGTCCCCGTCTACAAGCACGTACACGGTTATCTCGTCACCGCAAAGCGGATTGAAGCCCGTCTCGACGTGCGCCGGAGGCGTCTCCAACTGCCCGCGGTTGCGCGGGCTTCGGTAGTGGTCGAGGATAATCTCCCGATATAGGTCTTCTAGCCCAGAAATTGTCAAACTCCTTGATCAGCCGAAAAGCTTATCGACGTCGCTGAGCGCGCTGAGGAGGGAGTCCACGTCGGATTCGTCGTTGTACACCGAGAACGACGCCCTGGCCGTGGCGCTCACACCCAACTTGCGCATCAGAGGCTTAGCGCAGTGGTGGCCGGCCCGGACGCACACCCCGGCCTGGTCCAAGACCTGCGAAATATCGTGAGGATGCACCGACTTGTACTCGAAGGAGATCACCCCGCCCCGCTCGTCCGCGCTCGACGGACCGTGCACGGTTACGTCATCGCCGAGCGCTGAGAGTGACTTCAAGGCGTAAGCGGTGAGGTCACGCTCGTGTTTGCGGACCTCATCCATGCCCAAACGTTCCAGGTAGTCGATCGCCGCTGAAAGTCCGACGGCTTCGGCTATCGGAGGGGTTCCAGCCTCGAACTTCCAAGGCACGTCGTTGGCGGTGAAGCCGTCCAGGCGGACGTCGCGTATCATCTCGCCTCCACCGAGGAAGGCGGGCATCGCGTCGAGGAGCTCCCGCCTGGCCCACAGGGCTCCTATACCGGTCGGTCCGAGCATCTTATGGCCGGTGACCCCGAAGAAATCGCAGCCCAAGTCCGTCACGTCGGTGGGCATGTGCGGTGAGTGCTGCGCTCCGTCGACGAGGACGAGCGCACCGGCGTCGTGGGCTGCCTCGGCGAGGTGTCTAACCGGGTTTATCGTGCCGAGAACATTCGACACTGACGTAACGGCGAGAAGCTTCGCTCCAGCCAACGTCTGCTCAAGCCGGCTAAGGTCCAGCTTGCCGTCTTCGTCCACGTAGAGGTAGCGAAGCTCTATTCCCCGTTCGGCTTTTAAAGCCAGCCAAGGCACGAGGTTGGCGTGGTGCTCCATCTCGGTGAGGACCACGACGTCGCCAGCTGCGAGGTTGGCTCTGCCCCACGAATATGCGACGAGGTTGATCGCTTCGGTCACGTTCTTCGTGAACACGATCTCGTCGGGGGTTGACGCGCCGATGAACCTGGCGAGGTCAGCCCTGGCCTTCTCGTAGACGCGCGTCGCTTCCTCGGCGATCTCATACACGCCGCGGTGGACGTTCGCGTGGGTGGTCTCGTAGTAGGAGGTCATAGCGTCAAGGACGCACGTGGGCTTCTG
>JAJZAM010000246.1 GCA_021799445.1 Actinomycetes bacterium | reverse complement strand
GAACTTCCACCTCGTCGTAGCCCTGCTCGGTCTGGCGTTCGACGAGGACCTTGCCCCCGTCGACGGTCACCTTCTTGGAAAAAGTTACCGAGGGCAACCCGAGAAGCTCGGCAATCTGGACTGGCACGGTGCCGGTGTAGCCGTCGCTTGACTCGGTGGCGGCAAGGATAAGATCAGGTTCGGCACGCTTTATGGCCGCCGCTAGAACTTTCGCGGTGCCCAAGGCGTCTGTGCCTTCAAGGATCGGATCGCTTACCAAGATAGCGCCCGCAGCTCCCATCGCCAGGGCTGTGCGCAGGCCGCTCGTCTCGGAGTGTGGGGCCATCGATACGAGAGTCACCTCGCCGCCGCCTGCCTGCTCGGCTAGCTGTAGGCCCATCTCGACTCCGTAGGAGTCAGACTCGTCAAGAATGAGCTTCCCGTCCCGAACGAGGTTGTGTGAGACGGGATCAAGGCGAAGCTCCCCGGCGGGGTCGGGTATCTGTTTGACGCAGACAACAACTTTCATGGTCACATCTTTCTAGAAGCGGCTGGCTCGGCGCCACTTGCGAGCGGGCGCGACAGCGGTCCGCGTGGGTGGTACGTTCCGAAGGATAGTGCCCGATGCCGACGTAGTACGCCTAGTAGTTCCAGCCCGACCGGAGTTTCTCCGTCTCGCGCGTGTGACAGCCGCCGGCTTGGCGGTCAGGTTCGGCTTCGTCTACGACGAAGTCGAGGACATCCGCCTCGGGGTGGACGAGATCTGCTTCGCCGCTTTCGGCGACCAACAACGCGACGGGACGGTGGAGATCACCTTCCGCGTCGCTCCGCAGCTTATAGTCGTCGAGGGCACCGGCAGCTTCTCCGACTCTGTGGTAGCTCCGGGCCTCAACGACCTGTCCCGCCTCGTTTTGGCCGCCGTCGCCGACGAGCACGACGTGAAAGTCGCCGTGCACCACGTAGAGTTTAGGCTGGTCAAAAGGCATCCCGATCGAGCGGCGAGTGTCTGAGAGCCCCACCACCGGCGAGCTTTTCGTGCTGTACGCCGACACCGGTGAAACAGCCGTGCGGGACAAGCTTGTCGAGGCTCACCTCGGGCTTGCGGCGTACCTGGCGCGCCGTTTTGCGAACCGCGGTCAGCCTCTCGACGATCTGATGCAAGTTGCATCTGTCGGGCTGCTCAAGGCGATAGAACGCTTCGACGTCACAAGAGGTGTCGCCTTTTCGACTTTCGCGACCACGACGATCGTCGGTGAGCTAAAGCGCCATCTACGTGATCGTGGTTGGGCTGTAAGGGCGCCGAGGAGGATGCAAGAGCTCTACGCAAGCCTCGGGGCTAGCGTGGACATCCTGAGCCAACGCCTAGGCCGCTCGCCGTCGGTTGGGGAGCTGGCCCAAGAGGTGGGCGCGTCCGAGGAGGAGGTGCTCGAAGCTCTCGAAGCCGGTCAGGCTTACAGGTTCGCGTCGCTTGATGCGAACCCTGACGCCGAGCAGGGTGGCTCTGGTTACGACCGTCTCGGGACTTCCGAGCGGGGATATGACACCGTCGAGGCGCGCATGGCGGTTGACGCCTTCTTGGCGAAGCTTCCCGAGGTGTCCCGCAAAATTGTCGTCAAGCGATTCTTCGAAGGGATGACACAATCCGAGATCGCGACCGAGCTAGGTATCTCACAGATGCAGGTGTCGAGGCTGCTGTCGAGAAGTGTGGCGACCATGAGGGCCTTCGTCAGGTCGGAGCGCAACCCTGACGGCCCTGGCGGCACCGGTCGTCCTGGCGGCACCGGCATAGGAGCGAGTTGAGGATCCTCCTTGTAGTTAACGAGTCAGCCTCCTCGGTGACGCTGCGGGCTCGTGTCGTGATACAAAAGTCGCTCGCCGCCGACCACCAGGTGACCGTCGCAGAGACAAGCCGGCCTGGCCACGCAGCGACGCTGGCGCAAAGCGCCGTCTCAAAAAGGCTGGACGCCGTTGTCGTCCTAGGCGGCGATGGGACGGTCAATGAAACAGCGAACGGTCTTGCCGGCTCGTCGACGGCCCTCGGTGTCCTGCCCGGAGGCTCGACCAACGTGTTCGCGCGGACGATCGGCATGACAAACGACCCGATAGAGGCAACCGGCGAGCTGCTGAGCGCAATGGCCTCTCCCGGCGGGGGGGTCGAACGCGTCGGTCTCGGCAACGCAGGAGGGAGGAAGTTCCTGTTCCACTGCGGGATCGGCTTCGACGCGGCGGTAGTGGAACAGGTTGAGCGGAGAAGCCACCTGAAGCGCTACCTCGGGCATACGTTCTTCGCCTACAGCGCCATAAGAACCTGGGCGACCGGGTACGACCGTCACCATCCGCATTTCTCCTTGACCCTCAAGGACCTGAAGGGACGAAACACCGACCTGGACGACGGGTACTTCGCCATCGTGATGAACACGAGCCCCTACACCTTCGTCGGCGAACGCGCTTTCGACCTAGCGCCCGGCACCGATCTGAGCTCGGCTCTATCGGTAGTCCAGCTCAAGTCGATATCAGCGCCCACGCTCGGCATGCTCGCAGCTCGTAGCCTTCGCAGGGGCGCCACGTCCCTTCATGGCCCGTCGCGGCGGGGCCTGCCCGGCTACGCCGGCAAGGCCTTGTTGGTGAGGGACGTCAGCCGAGTTAGCGCGGTGGCGGTCGGCTCGGAGCCGTTCCCCTACCAGGTGGACGGCGAGCCAATAGGACGTGCCAGGCGACTGGAGCTGCGCTGGGAGCCCGACGCTCTCAATTTGATCGTGCCAGTTACGACCGCCGGCCGTCACGGTAACGGATCCCCGGTCTAGCTCCGCCGGGGCGGAACCTTCATGGGACGCGAAATATGCGGAACATGTTGAGCAACGAGCCTTGAATTCGCTTGCCCACCGGCTTAATGTAACGGGCGCTGTAAGTGAGTTAACTGACGCGAATATACGTGATTATTTTCACAAGCTTTCCTGAAAGGTAGTGCCGCGTGGCCTTGGCCTGGAGCCGCAGCATTGAGTGGGATGTCGACGACTGGCGTGAGCGGGCCGCCTGTCGCGACACTGACCCAGACCTGTTCTTTCCTGTGGGCAGTACCGGACCGGCTATCGAGCAGATCGAGTCAGCCAAGCAGGTCTGCGCTACCTGCGAGTCCATGAGCGCCTGCTTGGAGTTCGCCCTTGCGACCAACCAGGAATCCGGTATCTGGGGCGGAACGTCCGAGGATGAGCGTCGCAGGCTGAGGCGCTCATGGCTTTCGGAGCAACGTCGACGATGACGGTCCACGGCAGCCGAATCGGCTCCTCAGCAGTTTCACGAAGCTCAGATTGAGCAGTGTCACAAAGCTCAGATTGACACGAAGTCGTCGCTTTGGTGGTCGAGAGGTACGGTGATCTCCACCACCGCACCGTCCTGATTGAACATGGTGATTGTGCCGCCCAGCTGACTGCAGACGAGTCCGTTGACAATGGACAGCCCTAGAGACGAAGACGCTTCGACGCTGAAACCGTCGGGCAACCCGATACCGTTGTCGTGAACGCGGACCTTGAGAGACTTGCCGTCGCGGTGCATATCGACCCGCACCTCGATCGGGGCTTGGCTCGTGTCGCCCTCGGCCGGGTCGCTCAGGGGC
>JAJZAM010000245.1 GCA_021799445.1 Actinomycetes bacterium | reverse complement strand
CGGCGGCTACGGCTACGTCCGCGAGTACCCGGTCGAGCGCTGGCACCGCGACGCGAAGATCTACACCATCTTCGAAGGCACCAGCGAGATCCAGCGCCTCGTCATCGCCCGTGCGATCTCGGGGATCCACATCGACTGATCCACCAGGTAATACGGATCAGAAGCAAGTCTGAGTCGCCTGACCTTGGAGCTTCTGTCCGATCCGACGGCGCTCAAGGAGATCGACCGAGCACGACAAGACCTGACCATCGAGAGCGATCTGTCTCAAGCAGCATGGTTGGCACCGAGACTGGCAGCGGGCACGTTCGAGGTGCGGATGTCCGCTCCAGAGGTATTCGAGGCCTATTGCCGCATCTTCTTCCCGTTCGTTCTCTCGTCGCCGGACACTGGCAGAAACCCAGTTACCGAACACGTAACCTGGCGTGAGCTTGCAGTTGAACCTCTGCGGACGTGATCACGCGGCTTTCTTGACTATTGAATAGCGCGTTCTCGGCGGCCGGGTGGTGCCCTTGGGCCGGCCGGGCTCTGGTGGATTTCGGTGGCCTGGCCGGAGTCCCAAGGGTTGCACGAAGTCGACGAAACCCCCGCCGGACGCGGACGGGCGTCAGCTGGTGGGGTTCTCGCGGCCGCTCCCAGGGAGGCCGAAGATCGTCGACATGGTCGCGGGCCAAGCCGAGCTGGGTGAGGATGCCAGCGATGAGCCAGCTCCAGCGCTCGGCCTGCTCGGGCGTGGACAGTGTCGGCTGGGTCCACCCCAACGTGTTCTTCGTGAACCGGAACGTGTGCTCGATGTCGAACCGGCGTAGGTAGGCCCGCCAACACAGGTCGAGCTCGGGCGTGCCCGGCCCCGACCAGAACAGCCAGAGGGTCTTCTTGTCACGTGCCGTGCGCTTCGCCAGGTGCTCCACCTCGACGCGAACGACCGACCCCTTCACGATGGGCGGGACGCCACCTCCGGCCCACCGCCCGCGTCCGATGAGCCGTGGGTGCATCCCGTGCCAGGCGGTGACGGTCACCGTGCCGTAGCGGGCGTCGGAGGTGACCAGGCGCGCCGTGGGCATGCCCCAGGTGCGCTTCTCCGAGCACTTCATCCGCCGGCCGTAGCGACGTGGACGGCCTCGGGTCCCCGTCTCGGCCGAGCGCGCCACGAGTCGGAGTTCAGTGGCACAGCGCGAGCCCACACACACGCCGTCACTGCACCGTGGAGAAGGTCTGCAGCAAGCCTAAGCTCGCTGCGGCCATCCGAGAGGAGATCGTCGGTGAGTTGTTCCACCTCCTCGGCGTAGAGGCCGCGCCACCAGGTGGGGTGGCACATGAGGCCTGCTTTCGCGACACGGCGCCGGGTCACGTCAGCGCTCCGAGGTACCCGGGGCCAATCCGAGCGACGTTGGCGGCAATCTCGAGGCGCTCCCGGAGGACGGCCGCACCATGCGCGGTGATGCGGTACGGCCGCCGGCGGTCGATGGGAGCGGCTGGATCATCCCTTCTTCTTCGAGACGGGCGAGTACGCCGTACAGGGTGCCTGGTCCCAATGAGATGCAGACCATGGCCTCGATGTCCTTGATCAGGGCGTACCCGTGCCTCGGGCCCTCAGCGAGGCTGGTGAGCACCAGCAGCGTGGCGTCGTGGGTTCGGCCCAGCCGCATGACTCCCATGTGAGGACTCTCTCGGAAGTCGAAGTAGAGCGGGGCGAGTGCCACAGCTCGGGTGTCTCCGAAGGTCGGCGACCGAAGCCGGGTGACCCTCGCCTCTGCCGCCGGGAGCGGGCGCATCGGAACTAGCTCTACGATCAATCGACGCCACCTGCGGGCAACGGAGAACGACATCATGAGCCAGAACGACGATTGGTCCCCCGACGAGCCACTGGGGACGGAAGCATTCGAGCAGGGTGACGAAGCACTCGATGAGGGCGCCAGAATCGACCCGGACCTGGTCGAAGCCATCGAGAACGATCCGTCGCTCGATCCGATGCTCCAGGTGGACGAGCGTGAGCTCGAGGAGGCGGGGGCCGACTTCGACGACCCCGAGGTGATGGTCGCGCTTGAGGGCGGTAGTGACGATCCCGACGGACTGGGAAGGCCCTCCAGCTCGAGCCGCTCCCGACACAAGGACGAGGAAGGCTGGGACCTCGACGCACAGAGTGTGCGATCGGACGAATCTGCCGAAGGCTCGACGGGCTGACGGTTCCACGGCTTGTGCAATTCTTCGATTGCCAATGAAAGTGGAGGCACGTGGCATGGCACAGAACAGAGAGCTCGATGCACACCATCGGGCCACGGTGGAAAAGATCTTCAACCACCCGGTAAGCCACAACATCCAGTGGCACGACGTCTTGTCCCTTCTCCAGAGCGTCGCCACTGTCAGCGAAGAGGCCGATGGCCGTTATACGGTGACCCTTGGATCTGAAACCGAGACGTTCGACAGCCCGCGACATCACGGCATTGATGAGCAGCAGGTAGTCGACCTTCGGCGGATGCTGAGGGGTGCCGGGATCACCCCGAAGTCGACAGCGGGGCTCGATGCCAAGGACTCGCCCAGCTACTGACAGATTGCCCCCGAACGCGCGGACAGCTTCTCACCGGTGCCTATCTCCGAACGCCGGGTCGCGGGCGGGATCAGCGCGCGACGGTCCGGTAGGGAACGCCGACAGCGTCGACTGCGCTCCTGATGCCCGGGCCGTCGTCACCTTCCCACACGCAAAGAGCGGCACCGAGGTGCTCGGCGGCTGCGGCGGCCTCTGCCCCGAGGGTGGAGACGCGCTGAGCGTCGGCGATCTCTGCCATCCGGTAGGCGAGCACACGCATCGGCACGACTGGAACCGACTTGGGGAGCGCGATGAGAGTACGGCCCAACTCGCGACGGTGTTCGACAGACCACGAGCCGGTCAGCGCACCGCCGCGAGCGGACACGACGCTCCTCGACAGCCTGTAGAGGTACAGGTTGGTCGTGGCGGGCTCGTGCTCGCCCAGGATCTCCGCCAACTCCGTGCTCAGGTCGTCGGCGAGCAGGTCTCGGAGGAGATGGTCATCGAGCAGTGCGACCATCAGCTGGTCGCCAAGTCGGGATCTCCGGCAAGCGAGGCGGTGAACTCAGCGTGTGCATCTCTGGGCAGCAGATCATCGAGCAGATGGCGGGCGTCGCCCCTGGGCAGCATCATCACTGCGAACCCTAGGTCGAGGACATCAACGGGGCCGCCGTGGTCGAGGCTCCAGCGGTGCCGGGCCGCAGCCGGCAGAGAGAGCTGGCCGGAAGACGAGACGAGAAACTCCTGGATTCTGGGCATGATCCCAATATACTTGGTAGCTGATGGGTCGTCACCAAGTAGTCCGCCTTGCGGTTCGTAGCGGGGCGCCTCCTATCCCCGAAGATCAGCGAAGTTGGAAGCCGAAAGTGCTGCCTATCGCCGGCTCGGTTTTGCTATGGAGCCCTTCGGCTCCCCAGCGCAAGCGGCGATGAGTAGTGGGCTAGTCCCAATACCGTTCAGTTAGGGACTTGGAGCTCCGGGGATCGTGAACCTCGGCGGGCCGGTGGGCTGGGTCCATGTCCGGTGCCGTGCGCGCTTCACATGCCATTTGACGTACTTGCGCTTCACGACCCT
>JAJZAM010000244.1 GCA_021799445.1 Actinomycetes bacterium | reverse complement strand
GCGCCGGGGAGCGCCGGGGCGTGTCCGGATCAGAGGTCTTCGAGGTGGGCGGTATCGTTGAAGTTCCGCAGAAACCAACGTTGCGGGGTGACGAGCAGCTCTGTGATCGACCCGTTCTCAGCCCCGGAGAAAGACATGGGCTTCGCCCCGACCGCTTGGGCGGCTATGCGCCCGATCACCCCTCCATGGGTGAACACGGCGACGAGGCCGTCGGGGTGCGCTGCTGATATGCGGCCGATGCCCGCCCTGATCCGGGAGATAAACACCTCGTCGGGTTCTGCTCCCGGCACGACGTCCCATCGCCCCTCTGTCATCAAGCGGTCAACTATCGGGCCGCCCTCCCGTAGACGCAGACGGTAGACGCCGCCCTCCCATTCGCCCAGGTGCACCTCGCGAAGGTCGGCTTCGACGACGGGGTCAAGTCCTAGAGCTTCGCAGAGCGGGGCTGCGGTCTGCGCAGTGCGGCGCAGGTTGGTCACGTACACCGCCGACACTTTCTCGCCACGGCGGGGTCGGCTGAGCCGCTCGGCCACTTTGACGGCCTGCAACTCTCCTTGCGGGTGAAGCTCCGGGTCGCCGTGACCGTCGACGAGAGGGAAAGGCTTGTCGGCTCTGGCCGGTACCGACTCCCCGTGGCGCACCAGCAGGATCGTGGTCGCTCCCGGTGGCCGCTCGAAGCGGAACTGACGGACCTCCGCTTGGTCATCTCCGCTCCCAGCAGCGGCGGGAGATTCAATCGAGGGCATCGGCGCGCTCGTCACCGGCTGGTGATCCGGGGCGCCGGGAGCGGCTGGCGAGTCGGGCACCAAGACATCGTAGGCGAGTTAAACGAACTGCCGGCTCTGCGCGCCGCTGGCGCATCCAGGCTCGGCGGGCGCCCAAGGACGCTGGCGGTGCGCTGCGACGCCGGGCTCAAACCCGCCCGGCGCGACGGCGGGCCACCTCGAAGCACGCGACCGCCGCCGCTACTGACACGTTGAGGGATCCGAGCGGACCGTGTAGAGGTATTGCCGCGACGATGCCACATCGCGCGACGGTCAGCGGTGACAGTCCGGCTCCCTCCGCTCCGAGCACTAACGCGAGCGGCTCGCTGGCCACGGCAACGTCCCATATCGCAGTCGGCCCGGAAGCGTCTAAGCCGACGGTCCAGATCCCGGTCTTTTCGAGCTGGCGGACGGCGGCGGGCACGCCGGCGACGGTGGCGATCCTCAGATGCTCCGCAGCGCCAGCCGCCGCTTTCAGGGCCGCCGGTCCTAGCCGGGCGGAGCGGTGCCTTGGCAAGACGAGGCCCGTCACGCCCGCTCCGAGGCAGCTGCGCATGATCGCCCCGAGGTTGTGAGGGTCGGTGACACCGTCGAGGACGACCAGGAACGGCGCGGGAGCGCCGGGGGTCCGCTCGACCAGGGAACCCAGTTGGACTTCGCCGAGAGGTTCCGCCAGGGCGACCACCCCCTGAGGGGCGTCAGTTGCGGCGACACGATCGAGCTCGTGTCGCTCCACGTGGCGAACCGGGATCCGGCCGTCCCCGCCCGGCGAGGTCGGGTAGCGGACCTGCGAGCACATCGCCTCTATCTCGGACAGCTGCTTGGAATGCCCAGCCAGGTCTGAGATCATCACCGACCTCACTCGCCGCCGGCCCGCCAGGAGCAGCTCCCTGACGGCGTGGATCCCCTCTACCTGCTCTCCTCCGATCCCAGACCGCCCGCCGTCCTGTCCCCGGCCGCGTCGCTGCGAGGATCGGGGGTTTGGGCCGGGTTGGCGGGCAGCGCCGGGAGGCGTCAACGGTGGACCACCAACGCGACCGCGAAGCACGCTACGCCCTCGCGCCTGCCGAGCGCGCCCATCCCCTCCGCTCGCTTGGCTTTCACGCTGGCCGGCGCTCCGAGAACTTCCGACAAGCGAGCACACATCGCCTCCCGGTAGGGTGCGATCTTGGGGGCCTCCGTGACGATCGTTGCGTCCACGTTGCCGATCGAGAACTGCGACGACACGTCGGCCACGATGCGAGCGAGCAGATCCATGCTGTCGACCCCCGACAGTTGCGGGTCGCTGTCAGGGAACAAAGTCCCGATGTCACCTTTGCCGGCCGCACCTAAAAGTGCGTCTGCGACGGCGTGAGCTACCACGTCAGCGTCGCTGTGACCGACGAGGCCGGGTCCGGGTAGTGCGACACCTGCGAGGACGAGACGCCGCGACGGGTCGTCGCTGAAAGGGTGGATGTCGAAACCCTGCCCGACCCTGGGCGTGTTCAACGCAGGCTCCTTATCACCCGGCTAGTCCGCTTCACCCTGGGAGCGTCCCCGCCCTGGGAGCGTCCCCGCCCGGCGGGCGGCTATCAGCGCTTCCGCTACGACAAGGTCGCTCGGCGAGGTGATCTTCAAGTTGTCCGGCGAGCCGTCCACCAGCTCCACCAGCCCGCCGGCTGCTTCCACCAGCGCAGCGTCGTCAGTGGCCTGGGCGCGCGTCGAGTGCACCTGTCTGAGGACTTCCGCTCGGAAACCTTGCGGCGTCTGGACCGCTACGAGCTTGGAGCGGTCCAAGGTGACCAGGCGCCCCAAGTCAGTGACCTGCTTGACGGTGTCCGACAACGCCACCGCTGGTATCGCCGCATCAGCCCCCGCCTCCAGCGCGGCTATGACCTGACGCCACAGTTCCACGCTCGACAGAGGCCTCGCTGCGTCGTGAACCAGGATAAGCGGGATGTCGACCGGCACCTCCGCGAGCCCTCGACGAACAGAGTCCGAGCGGGTCGCACCGCCGGTCACGACGCGATCAGCCGAGCCCTGGAACGTCGCCGCTTCAGGACCGCGTTCAGGTACGACCAGGACGACTCCTGCGCACACCTCACGGGCCACTTCCAGCGACCAGTCCACGACACGCCGCCCTGCCAGCCCCACGAACTGCTTGGCGGCACCGAAACGTCTGCCGTCACCCGCCGCTACTACCACCGCCCAGGCTTGCAAACCGGGACTCCTATGAATCCCCGCCGGCCGAGCCGCCGCCGGCCAAGCCCCCGCCGGCCGAACCGCCGCCGGCTGCGCCAGAGACGGCAGCGGCGATCGCTTCCGGAGCGCCGGAGAGCGCAACGTCGGCGCGCGAGCCGCTCCAACGGTCCCTCACCTCCACGACGCCGTTCGCGAGTCCCCGTCCGACGACGACCACGACAGGCATGCCGAGAAGCTCCGAGTCGGCGAATTTGACACCGGCGGACGGTCCGACCCGGTCGTCGTATAGCACGTTCAGCCCGCGCCGTTCGAGGTCCGAAGCGAGACGGTCCGCCTGCTCGTAGGGTTCGGTGCCCTTGCCCGTGACGACCAGGTGGACGTCGGCGGGTGCGACTGCAGCCGGCCAGCGCAGGCCCGCTGCGTCGGCGGTCTGCTCGGCTATCGCAGCTACCGCCCGGGAGATTCCTATCCCGTAGGAGCCCATGGTCACCGTCACGGGCCGGCCGTCGGGGCCGGTCACGTCCAGCCCGAAGGCTTTCGCGTACTTGCGGCCGAGTTGGAACACGTGGCCCAGCTCGATCCCGCGTGCGATTCGCAGTTCGCCGCCGCAACGTCCGCAGCGGTCCCCGTTGCGCACCTCGACCGCCCCGATCTCCCCGTCGGGGC
>JAJZAM010000243.1 GCA_021799445.1 Actinomycetes bacterium | reverse complement strand
GGCTCCCCACGTGAGGTTTGTTTTGCAGAGCTCGTAACTTTGACCATCGCTTAACTCCCTGTTCGAACCGTCTTAGTGCTTATTAAACACTACGCATATTTATTCACACCTTCCGCAGGCGTGCCCGGACCTTCCCGAGGGACAGCCGGCTGCGGATCTCAGTCTTCGACGACCGCACCGATCCGAACGCCGAGGCCTGGCTCTTCGCTGGGGGCGATACGCCCCGAAACCGGCTCGGGCAGTCCTTCCAAGACCGGGGCGGGCCGGCCGGCGGCCCGATCCCAGGTGCGCACCCATTCCGCCAGCGGCGTGTTGACCTGGCTGCGCATCAGGTGCAGGGCGGCGGCTTGGAGGGCGCCGGCGTGAGGAACGACCATAAGGTGGTAGCACGAGGCCAGCTGGCAGATGCGACGGGCTTCGCTTATCCCTCCCACCCAACCTACGTCAGGCTGCAGAACGGTGACCCCGCCTGTTCCTATCAAGGTTGTGAAACCCCAGCGGCTGTACTCGTGCTCACCGGTGGCGATCGCAACCGGTGAGTCAAGACGCGAAAGCCGCTCGTAGCCGTGGTAGTCGTCGGGCGGTAGGGGCTCCTCGACCCAACGGACACCCAGTTCTTCGACCAGGTGCACCATCCGGCGTGTGTACTCAACGTCCCACGCCATGTAGCAGTCGAGCATCACATCCCGTTCAGGGCCTATCGCTTCGCGGCAAGCGCGGATTAACGCTACGTTGGCGAGCATCCCGGGGCGCCCGTCAGCAGGGCCGTGCGGCATGGCCAGCTTGACGCCGACACCTTCCAGCTCGGCCCAGTCGGCAGGGTCGTTGGTCGTCTGGTAGACGGGCAGGTCATCTCTGCAGGACCCGCCGAGTAGCCGGTAGACGGGTTCTCCGGCCGCCTTGCCGAGCAGATCCCAAAGCGCCTCGTCGACGCCTGAAATGGCCATGACAGGTAGACCGCGCCTGCCGTACGGCAGCGAAGCTCTCCACATTTGGTCCCAGAGACGCTCGATGTCCATCGGGTCTTGACCTTGGAGGAGGCTCCCAAAGTGGCTGTTTATGATGTCCGCTGAAGCGCGGCCACCGATCGCCGTCCCGATGCCCTCCAAGCCGTCGTCAGTGCCGACGCGCACAAGGGTGGCTGGGAACCGGGCGGTCCACGACGATCGGCGCGCCGCGTAGGCGGGGTAGATCGACATGGGGTTCGCTATCCGGCTCTCCGACAGCCAAGAAGGCGGTCGTCGTGTGTCCGCAGGCCGGAACGGGGTTGCGGTGACCTTCGTAATTCGCATTCGAGCATCCTTTCTAAGTCGGCACCGGGAGCGTCCCGGCCGGTCAGCTTTGTCTTCGCGTCGGGGCCGTTCCCAAGCGCCCGCCCGGCGTCAGTTGATCGCACAGGGTTCTGTCACTTCTGTCACCGCTGTTGGTCACGGATCCATCTCTCCCGGCTTTAGCCCGGCCGGCAAAGGCGAAGGCCGTTCGACCCTGCTGTTGATCTCCACCCGGCGGCCCGCCTCGGCCGCTTCGATGACGCCGATCATCACGTCGAGCACGTGGTAGGCAAGAGCGCCGCTAGCTCTCATCGGCCTGCCCGACGTCGCCGCTGCGGCCAGGTCCGCCATACCCACCCCACGCTGCTGAACGGGCAGATCGCCCGTGGGATGTTCACTCCACTGCCTGCCAGGGGTGAAGACGCGCACCGGTCCCGCGAAAGTGTTGGGGTCGGGCACTGAAAGGGTGCCTTCCGTGCCGTAAATCTCGAACATCGAGCTACGGGGATGCCAGACGTCGAAGCTGGTGACCAGGCTGAAAGTCGCACCGGACTCCAACTCGACGAGCGCTCCGACATGCGTGGGTACCTCGACGGCGATCCGCTCCCCGGCCCGGGGAGCGCTCGACACCACCCTCTCGGGAAACGTCGTGCGGGCGATCGCGCTCACGGCCGCTACCGGTCCGAGGAGGGCGACCAAAGCCGTCAGGTAGTACGGTCCCATGTCGAGGAGGGGACCTCCGCCTTTGCGGTAGTAAAAGGCTGGATCGGGGTGCCACGACTCGTGGCCGTGACACAGCATGGAGGCGGAGCCAGCTATCGGCTCGCCGATGACGCCGTCGTCGATCAGACGTCGACAAAGCTGCAAGCCGACCCCGAGAAACGTGTCGGGCGCCGAGCCGAGCAGGCGTCCGTTGCGGCTGGCGGCTTCGAGGCTCGCTGCGCCGGATTGGCGATCGAGAGCCAGCGGCTTTTCTTGGTAGACGTGCCGGCCGGCGTTTAGAGCCGCCTGCGTGACTTCGCCGTGAGCGCCAGGGTTGGTGAGGTTGCAGACCACGTCGATCGCTGGGTCTTCGAGTAGCTCAGCGACGGGAAGGGCTTTCACGCCGTGCGCCGCCGCGACCGACTCGGCACGTGCCATGTCCAAGTCGGCGCACGCGACCACCTGGTAAGCGTCGTAGGACGCCGACAGGTAGCGGCCGCTTATAGCACCGCAGCCTATGATCCCCACCCGCAGGGGTGTCACCGGCTTGCCCACGTTAACCCCCGACGCAGGAGGAGGCTGACCTCGGGGACGGTTAAGTCAACTGCCCGGTGCCCGATCGAAGTGTAAAAGACCCGCCCTAGACCGTATCGGTGCTTCCAGACGACGGGCATCACGCACCCGCCGACCCACGGGGCGTCTGGGGTGGCAGAAAAGGTAGTGGTGGCTAGAACCTCGATCCGCGGGTCGACGTGCAGGTAATACTGCTCCGAGCAGACCTGAAAGCCCGCCAACCCGGCGATGATCGGATCGTCGCTCGTAGGCGCAAAGTCGACGGCGTATTCGCGTTGCGAGCCCCCGGGGTGGGCTACCCACTGCCCGCCGGTCATAAAGTGGTACTCGGGGACGTCGCGGAACGCGTCGCAGAGGCCTCCGTGCCAACCTCCCAGCCCGGTCCCGGAGCGGATGGCGTCGCGCAGCCCGGCGAACTGGGCAGGGGTGATGTCCCCCATGGTCCAGCACTGCACCACGAGGTCGGTCACCTGCATCAAAGCGCTGTCGAGGTAGCACTCCAAGGAGTCAGAACGCTCCACGACGAACCCGTCCGCTGCCAGCCAGTCGGCAACTAGCCCTGCCGCCGCGGCCGGTTCGTGGCCTACCCACCCACCGTGGACTACAAGGGCTCGTCTGGCATTCCCGTTCATGTCGCGGTCGTCTGGTTCATGCTCTTGTCCCCCTCAGAGGTCATCGACAGGTTGCCTTCAATGCAGCCCACCACTCCCGCAACGAGCCACACGGCTGGGCCTAGCGCAAGTCCAGCCGGAGCCTAAACTCCAAACATGCATTATAACGTTTCACGACGGTGGCCGTTTGAGGTCCAAGATGATCGCCGATAGTCATTGCCACGCTTGGAGGCGCTGGCCCTATCCGCCACTGCCGCCCGACGAGGACAGTCGCGGTCGGGTGGAGCAGCTCCTCTACGAAATGGACTGCCACGACGTCGAGTTCGCGGTGCTCGTCTCAGCGGAGATCACCGGCAATCCCGACAACAACGACTACGGCGCTGCCATCGCCGCTCGCTACCCGACACGGCTGCGCCACTTCGTCGACGTCGACTCCTCCTGGAGCCCTACCTACC
>JAJZAM010000242.1 GCA_021799445.1 Actinomycetes bacterium | reverse complement strand
GCGTCACGCTACCGACCAGGCGGCGCCGGTGTTTGCAACGGGCGGGTCACCAGCGGGGAGTGTATCCTCCGCGGCCCATAGAAGCGCTCGTCTCCCAGTCGATGTCCTCGTCGACGCTGCCTATCACCTCTGTCACCCACTCGAGGCGCTCCTTGAGGATCCGCTCGATACCAGCCTGCAAGGTCGTGGAGCTGATCGCGCAAGACGAGCACGAACCTTGCAGCTGGACTTCGATCACCCCAGTGTCGGGATCGGCGCTGACGAGGACTAGGTCACCGCCGTCAGCTTGCACTGCTGGCCGTACCAGTTCGATCAGCTCGTTGAGCTCCGTCAGACGGCTTTCGGCTTGTTCGTTGTTTTCGAGCATTGAACCTCCGCCGACAGAGTACCGACACCGCCAGCTCTTGGCGCGCGCCTCTCAAGAGCGCCGCGGCGTCACAGGCCCGCAGTGTCAAGTCCGGCCTCGCTGCTCCATCAGGCGTAGGACCATCGGGGTGAAGATCAGCTGCATGGCCAGTTCCATCTTCCCGCCGGGTACGACGATGATGTTCGGACGGGACATGAAAGAGTCGTGGAGCATGGCGAGAAGGTAGGGGAAGTCGATTCCCGCCGGGTTCGCGAAGCGGATCACCACGAAGCTCTCGTCGGCGGTCGGGATGAACCGGGCGATGAACGGGTCGGAAGTGTCCACGGTCGGTACGCGCTGGAAGTTCACGTGGGTCCGGGAAAACTGGGGGCATATGTAGTTGACGTAATCGGTCATTCGCCGCAGGATCGTGTCCATGATCGCCTCGGTGGAGTGGTGGCGTTCCACCCGGTCGCGGTGAGCTTTTTGGATCCACTCCAAGTTGATGATCGGCACCACCCCGATGCGCAGGTCGGCGTGGCGGGCGACGTCGACCGTGCCGGTTATCACAGCGCCGTGGAGACCTTCGTAGAGCATCAAGTCGCTGCCGGGGTTTATGTCCTCCCAGGGCGTGAAAGTTCCTGGGGCGCCCCCGTAGGCTCGGGCTTCGTCGTCGTCGTGCACGTAGTGGCGGGTCCTGCCGGTGCCGGAATCCCCGTAGGAGCGGAACAGCTCTTCGAGCTCTGCGAGGAGGTTCGCTTCCGGGCTGAAATGACAGAAATGGTGGTTGCCCGCCTTGTCGGCTTCGGCTGTGGCGGCCTTCATCGCCTCCCGGTCGTAGCGGTGGAATGAGTCACCCTCCACCTGAACGGCCGTGATCTTCTCCCGGCGGAAGATGTGAGCGAACGTGCGGGTCACCGACGTCGTGCCGGCTCCTGAAGAGCCGGTAACTGAGATGATCGGATGCTGAGCTGACAATGTGTTGTTCCTCCGACAAGCGTTCGGGCATGTTCGTCGCGGCGCGAACTTCGCAGCCTTCCTTCCGGCGGCCTGCAGGAACGGTTCAGTCCCGGAAAAGCGAACGGGTGTTGAACAAAGCGAGCCCGGAGTGTTCCTGCTTATCCGGCGGAGCGTTGAGGTGGTACTCGTCCACGCGTCTGACTTCTTGTGAGGAGCCGAAGATGAGCGGGACTCGCTGGTGAATGCTCGACGGCACGACGTCTAAGACCCGTCCCAGTCCTGTGGTGGCGAGACCCCCTGCCTGCTCGACGATGAAGGCGATCGGATTGGCCTCGTAGAGCAATCGGAGCCTTCCCTGCGGGCACGACGAGGTCGTGTCCGCAGGGTAAAGGAACACCCCGCCGCGGGTGAGGATACGGAACGTGTCAGCCACGGCGGAGGCTATCCAGCGCATGTTGAAGTCTTTTCGCCTTGGGCCGCTAGCACCAGCTAGACACTCCTGCACGTAGCGGCGTACTGGGGGTTCCCAGAAGCGCTCCTTGGACGAGTTGATAGCGAACTCGGCGGTCGAGTCGGGGATAGTCATGTTCGGGTGGGTGAGGATGAAATCGCCGATGTCACGGTCGAGCGTGAAGCCGTTGACGCCGTCGCCGGTGGTGAGCACGAGCATCGTCGCCGGACCGTAGAGGGCGAAACCGGCGCATACCTGTTCCCGTCCCGGCACCAAGAAGTCCGCGATCTCAGCCGGCTGGCCGGGGCGTGGATGGCGCAGAACTGAAAATATCGAGCCGACAGTGATGTTGACGTCTATGTTCGACGAACCGTCGAGGGGGTCGAAGACAAGCAGGTATTTCCCCACCCGGTAGTAGTCGGGTATTGGGATGACCCCGGCCACCTCCTCGGAGACCATTCCCGCTAGGTGACCGGTCCACTCGGTTTGGGCGATCATCGTGTCGTTGGCCAGGACATCCAACGTTTTTTGGACTTCCCCCTGCACGTTCGTGCTCCCGCCGCTGGCGGAGGTTTCGAGCAGGGCCCCCCTGTTGACGTGGTTGGCGATGACTTTCACTGCGGTCGCCACGGCGTTGAGCAGACCCGAGAAGTCACCGGTGGGGGAGCGCTCCGCCAAGGCGTGCTCGGTTTCGATAGTAAAACGCGTCAAGGTCTTCTTCGGCTCAGAGCCGCTGATCCTGGTGCACGTCGAACGCTCGGTTGCGTTGCGCATGTGGCTCTCACCTCCCGATCGGCCGAGCAAGCCGCTATCTGCGGACCGCCGTTCGTGTGAACATAGGCCCGGGCCCCTGGAAAGACATCCCCGTAACGGGGGATTCCCGGGGGGATTATCGATCCCCCGCCGGCGGTGCTTGCGTATCGCGGCTCGCAGCTAGGACTTCAGCGGGACCACTCCGCCAGGCCGGTGACGTGATCGGCGAACATCTGCGCGGTCGCCGGCAGGGTCCGCCCGGAGCAGACCACGAGGTGCCAGGCGCGCTGGAGCGGTAGAGGCTCCACCTCCCATTCGATGAGGCTTCCCTCCGCGAGCTCGCGCTCTACCGACGCCCTGGGCAAGAGGGTGACCCCAAGGCCCACCAAGGCGCACTCGCGTATCGCCCCATTGGAGCCCAACGTCAGGCGGAGCGGGCTTATCTCCAGCTCCGCCAGCAGCTCGTCGGCGCTCAGGCGGGTTCCCGAGCCGGGCTCCCGGACGAGCCATGTTTGCTCGGCGAGAGCGCGCACGTCGAGAGGGGCCGGCTTCGAAGCAGCGGCGCTGACAAGGACGAGCTGGTGGGGTGAAGTGGCGCGAACTTCGAAGCCACCGGGCTCAGGCGGGCGTCCGGCGACCGCCAAGTCGACCTGGGACCTGTCCAAAGCCTCCCATACCCGGCGCCGGTTGGCGACCTCCAGCTCGACTCGCACGTGGGGGTGCTCCCGGCGGAACGAGGAGAGGAGGCTCGGCACGACGGCGGTGGTGACAGCGGCGCGGCGAAGAGTGCCCTTCTCGGGGTCGGCGCTGGCGCTGACGGCGACAGCGGTTTCTTGCGACAGGCCTTCTATGCGCACTGCGTAGTCGGCGAGCGTACGCCCTGCGTCGCTGAGCCTCACGCCGCGTCCGTCGCGCTCCAGCAGAACCACGCCGAGCTCCCGTTCTAGAGCTGCCACCGCCGCAGACACCGCCGGTTGGGTGACAAACAGGGCGTTAGCCGCTTCCCTGACCGACCCCAGTTCTGCGACGGCGAGGAAGCTTCGAAGCTGATGCGGAGTCACATAAAGAATCCTTAATGAATACGCGGAGATATTTCAATAGACATCTAGCTGAT
>JAJZAM010000241.1 GCA_021799445.1 Actinomycetes bacterium | reverse complement strand
CCCTCGTCGACGTCTTTGATCATCGAAAGGGCCCCTGTCTGCATCCAGATCAGGTACAGCTCTATCAGGGTCCGCTCCGACACCGACCAGCCGGTGGAAGTCGTGTGGTGGGTTTCGGGCGGGAGCGCTCTGCGCCACAGGTCCAAGTTCACCGAGACGTCTTTGACCTCCGGTCCCCAGTCGGGGAACGCGTCGGGTTGCAGCATGTCGGGGGACACTTGCGTCCCGGTCGACATGATCTTGTAGATGATCCGCGAGTAGCCCTCCAAGGCCTGCTTGGCGGTAGCGAGACCTTCGTTGATCGCCACTTCGCGCATGACCGTGATGATCCCGCCAGGGTTGTTGCCCCGAGGGCAGCGCAGACAGGAGAAGCACTGCGAGCACTCCCAGATGTCCTCTTGCATCTGCTGGAAGGCCAACTCCACGTCTTGGCGTGCCACGGCTTGGGCGATGCGACGCGGGCTGAAATCGTAGAACCTGGCCGACGGGCAGACCGCCACGCATATCCCGCACTCGTAACAGCCGTAAATGTAGTCGGGCATGCGGTGATCGGCCATGACCTGGTCGAACAGCCGGCGCTTGTAGGCGGGTTCTACGTCGGGGAAGCCGGCGGGGGAGTCGTTCTTGTAGTGCGCCTGGGTGGCGGTGGCCATCAGAAGCTGACCACGGCGGACGCGTTGATCGCCAAGTCGTTGAAGCTCGCCCCGCCGATCATTTCGACACCGTCTATTAGGTCTTCGATCGTCAGGTCGTTTAGGTCCAGCGACGGTTGGCACACCCACAGGCGGACACCCAAGTCCGTGGCTTGGCTTATGAAGTACGACAGGGGCTGGCCGCGGTCTCCTTTCGGGCCGATCTTGTCGACCACGTCGCGGCGCAGTAGCTGCGGCCCGTACATGGTGAAGTAGATACCAACTTCGACTTCCATCGCCGCAGCCGAGGCCGCCAGGAAGAACGGTGTCGCAGAGCGTCCCGGGTCCGAAACGCCGTGCGTCTGCACGTAGAGGACACGGTCGTCGGCGTCGCTATTCCAAAGTGACATCTATGCCTCCCCGTCGCCGCTAGTTGGCTCGCCGCAAAAGCACACGGTAAGCGCCGCCGGTCTGCTCGATCGACACGAGCTCGTTGCCCGTGCGGCTCGCCCAGGCCTTCATGTCGGGCTCGACACCCGGGTCGGTCGCTAGAAGCTCGAGCACCTGTCCCGGCGCCAGCTTTTTCACCGCCTGCGCGGTCTTTATCACAGGCAGAGGGCACTGCAGGCCCTTGCAGTCCAAGGTCTCGGCGATCTCAAGCTCGGCCATATCTCCCCTTTAGGTCGCTCCACGTGCCCCCAGACACGTGCATGCGTAGATTCGCATGTGCTTATGCGGTTGTGTTCTAGTACCTGGGAGGCGGCGTGTCAAGTCTTTTTGGCGGGGACGTGTTTGTGCCTGGCGTTGCAAGCGGTCCCTGGGATAGCGTGTTGGTCGTGAGCGCTTTCGCATGCGACGCTACCGGCGTCTTCGACGACCGCCTGAGGCGGCAGTTCGACGAGCTCGTGTCGGGAATGTGCAAGGCTCTCAACGACCCCAAGCGTCTGCTCATCATCTACGCCCTTCGAGAAGCGAGCCGTTCAGTCGGGGAGCTGTGCGACTTGCTGGGCGCCCCGCAATCCAACGTCTCCCAGCACCTAGCCGTGCTCAGGGACAGGGGCCTCGTCGAAGCTGACAGGCGGGGTAACAGCGTTTTCTACTCGATCCGCTACCCCGAGCTCGTCGACGCGATAGAGATCCTGCGCTCCGTCATGGGCAAAGAAGCCGAACGCCAAGCCGAGGTTCACCTGTGAGCGTTCTCGGGGCTTTGCCGGCGTCACCTGCCCTGTTGGCTGGTCGACTCGTCCCTTAGGCGCCCGGCTGGTGGGGGTGCTCGCCGGTGATCGCGACGGCGAAATCGTCGGGGCTCACCCCCGGGCAGTCGACGTCACGTTCGAGCATGTAGGCGCCGACTGCCTGACAAACCGACCGGGCGTCGAATGACACCCCTGCCAGCGCGTCGCCTAGGCCTTCGAAGGCGTCGCTCGGTAAGAAGGTGAAGTCCCCGGTCAGCTCGACGTGTTCGACCACACCGTCTCGCACGTCGACCGCAGCCCTGAGCAGCCCGCCCGGCGCCTTGTACGAGCCGAGGCGGGTGTGAACGCCCTCTCTGAGCTTGATCGAATGGTGGGAGCGACCTGTGCGCCGGGCCAGCTCGGATGGCGAGGTAAGCTCGGCGCATATTGCCCTGGCCCGTGCGATAGTTCCGGCCGGCAGTTCGCTCGGCACTAGCGGTCCGGTCAGCTCCTCGAAACCCTCGACGATGGCTTGCGTCACTTCGGTTGTCGAGGGCTCCCGGCCGGTCGCTCTGCGTATGGAAGTGACGTTGTCGGCGAGGGACCGGTGCAGCTTGTCGCGCAACTTTTCGTCGGGTACCCGCAGGACCGAGGCCATCAGCTCGGTGTCGAAATGCCGGAGGACCGCCCCGACGAAGCAGAACGCCCCGGCGATGTCCGCTGCTCCCTGCCCGGAGATCTTGCGGCCGTCGCCGGTCACCAAGTCGTTGACCGGCTTGTAGGTCACGGGCACCCCGAGCTTGGCGTAGGCGTCTATTACCGGCCCGGACAGGCGCCGGTAGGTGTCGGACAGGCTCCCACGGATCAGGGTCGAGTCTCGGGGTAGCACCAGCTGGTAGAAGACCTGGCCTGGCCCTAGAAGGACAGGGCCACCGCCTATGCGCCGCCTGGCGACCGGGAGGCCGAACGTCTCGCAGCGTTCCAAGTCGATGGCTTCCTCGACGTCGTCGAAGAACCCGACGCTCACGAAGGTGTCGTCGGGTTCGACCACGACCAGCCCGTGCACGCCCTGCTCAGCGACGGCGTGCACGTACGCGAGCGCCATGACGCCGTCGCGCTTTTCGGGAACAAACACGCTAAGGCCGGCGCCCACACGCCAGACCATAGCATCGGGAGCATCGGGGCGCTCTAGTAGCGACTCACGTAGTGCTGGTAGACGAGGACCGTGTAGCCGAAGACCAGGCCGGGCGGGCTGTAAGGGGAGCTGACGATGCTGAGCGGTGCGGTCGGGTCGAGAGTCTCGGCGAGCACCTCCCCGGTCATCGAAGCTTTCGCAGTGCTCGTGAAAGTACCGGGCGTGTAGATGAACGCCGAGACGGTCGCTGGGCCCCCCTGTTGGAACGGCGTTCCAGTCGATATGGTGACCCCGTCGCTCGACGAGCACGACGAGCTAGCCGCGGAGGATGGGACGATCAGGCCAAGCTGAGCGGTGTAGGATTCTCCTGGTGGCGGGCTGGGCAGGGTGAACGAGCCGCCAGAGCCGACGGTGACGCCGCAGGGGGCGAAGATCGCCACTGTCGCCGAGGGTTGGAGGACCACGTTGGAGGTCACGTCGAGTGCGCAGCCAGTTGGGGCTTCGATGACCTGCTGTCCCGTCGCTGCTGCAGCGTCGGCTGCGACGCTGCCCGCCCCAGTGCCGTTACAGCTGGTCGCCTGGACGACGGTGTAGCCGGCCTCGGTCCAACGCCCTGAAGCTGCGGGGGTGGTGAGGGCAGGCAGCGTGGGGTAGCTGAGCGGGCTCGAAACGGAGCTCGTGCTGT
>JAJZAM010000240.1 GCA_021799445.1 Actinomycetes bacterium | reverse complement strand
CGTACGAACCTGACCCCGCCGACGAGGACCCCGAACGGAGCGAAGCCCTCGCGGCCACCTTGGCGTGGGTGATGAGCACGGACAGCTGCCCGGCCATGGACGACCAGATCGCGCGAAGCCGCCGGGTGCGCTCGGAGCGACCCGATTTCGCCGCTCTCGACGACCATGGGCTCGTCGGCTACGCCAGGAAGGTCACCGGTTACATCCGCGAGGCGTGGGGGCCCTACTGCGAGGTGGTCCTGGCCGCGTCGATCGGTCCGGGAGCGGTCGGCGCTGTCTGCGAGGCGCTCGGTAGGGGCTCCGACGCCGTCAAGCTCTTCACCGGCATCGGTGGTGTCGAATCCGCCGGGGGCTCGATCGCCCTGTGGGATCTAAGCCGGCGGGTTCGCAGGTCCGCAGCTCTGAGCGAAGCTTTCGACGCCGGGCTGGACGGACTCCTCGGACGTCTGCGAGCGGCGGAGTTCCCCGACGCTTCCAGCTTCGTCGAGCACCTCGACGGGGTCCTCGACGAGTACGGACACCGCGGTCCGAACGAGTGGGATCTGAGCTCCCCGTGCTGGGCGACGAACCCGGAGATCGCCTTGGGTATGGTCGACCGGGTGCGCTACCAAAGCGACGACCACGACCCGAGGCTGCTGTCCGCAAAAGCGTCCGAAGAGCGGCGCCGCATCAAAGCAGAGATCGACGCGCTGCTCGAATCCGACCCTGAGACGCAAGCGACGTTCGACGCGGGTCTGCGCTCGGGAACCCTGTTCTACCAGATGCGCGAGGCCGGCAAGAGTGCAGTCATCCGCCTTCACTACGAGGCAAAAGTCACGCTCATGGAGCTGGGACGGCGCCTCGCGCGGCGGGGGCATCTGTCCGACCCGGGGGACGTGTTCATGCTCCTCGACGAGGAGCTCGAAGAGATCCTAGACGCGCCTTCGGGCTGGGCCTCCAAGCTCGCCGAGAGGCGCCGCACCGTCGAGCGTCTCGCAACTTTGGAACCCCCCTACATAGTCGACTCGCGCGTAGGGCCGCCTCCCGTAGACCAGTGGCCTGCCCGGGGCGGCGTGTCCGACCGGAAACTCAGCGTCGGGGACATCTTGCGCGGTGCTTCGGGGGCACCCGGAAAGGTGTCGGGTACCGCCCGGGTCGTTCACGACCCTTACAACAGCGACCTCGAGCCCGGTGATGTCCTGGTCTGCCGGACGACCGACCCCTCCTGGGCTCCCCTCTTTCTTGCCACGTCGGCTGTCGTCTGCGACGTCGGCGCGGTCGGTAGCCACGCTGCGATAGTCGCCCGGGAGATCGGCGTGCCATGCGCAGTGTCGGTCGTCGACGCGACGAAGCTCATACCCGACGGGGCGACCATCTCCGTCGACGGCAGCAGCGGCGAGGTGGAGATCCTGTCCCTGCCCTGAGCGCGTCGCTGTCATGCGGGGAGCGAACCGCGCGGCGGCTTGGGCGGGCGCGCCCAGTGCGACGGCTGCTACGGTGCGGCGGTTGCTACGGTGGGGCGGGCCTTGCAGCGAAAGGCCCGCCGGAGGAAAGGACTGTTCGAATGGCTTGGGATTTCTCGACCGAACCGGAGTTCCAGGAGAAGCTCGACTGGGTGGAAACATTCTGCCGGGAGGAGATCGAACCCCTCGAATACGTGTTCCCCTACGCGGTGCGCTCCAAGGAGCCGAAAGTCAAGGAACTGGTCAAGTCCCTCCAAGACCAGATCAAAGCGCAGGGACTTTGGGCGATATTCCTCGACCGCGAACTGGGAGGCCCCGGGTACGGGCAGCTCAAGCTCGGACTGCTCAACGAGATAATAGGCCGGTACCCGTCGGCCCCGCAGATGTTCGGCGCTGCCGCACCCGACACCGGCAACATGGAACTGCTCGCCGCGTACGGAACTGACGAGCAGAAGCAGCGTTGGCTAACGCCGATGCTCAACCAGGAGATCTGGTCTGCGTACTCCATGACCGAACCTCAGGGAGGGTCCGACCCCAACTTGTTCCGCACGCACGCCGTACGCGACGGCGAGGAGTGGGTGATCAACGGGGAGAAGTGGTTCACCAGCGCCGGGCGGGTCGCTGACATTCTGTTCGTGATGTGCACCAACGGAATGTTCATCGTGCCCCGCGAGACGCCCGGCGTGGAGATCATGCCCGAACCCCGAAACCACAACCACATCATCTACCGGGACGTGCGTATACCCCTCGACCATCTCCTCGGCCCTGAGGACGGCGCAAAAGTGCTGGCCCAGCGCCGGCTAGGGGGTGGGCGGATCCACCACGCTATGAGGACACTCGCCCAGTGCAAACTGGCTTTCGACATGATGTGCGAGAGAGCTCTCAGCCGTCAGTCGCACGGAAAGCTGATCGCCGAGCACCAGATGGTGCAGGACAAGATCGCCGAGTCCTACGCGGCTATCCGGATGCTGCGCCTGTTCGTGCTGGAGACGGCTTGGAAGATCGACAACTCGAGCACGCAGACTACCCGCACCGACATCGCAGCGGTCAAGTACACGATGGCCAAGGTGCTACGCGAAGTGTCCTACAACGCCCTGCACATAATGGGATCTCTCGGCACGACCGACCTGACGCCGCTGCAGGCGATGTACGCCGCCGCGCCTACGATGGGGATCGCCGACGGGGTTGACGAGGTTCACAAAGCGACCGTGGCGCGCAACGTGTTGAAGGATTACCGTCCCCACGAGGGCTACTGGCCGACCGAGTACTTCCCGGCCAAGCGGGAGAAGGCCAGGGCTAAGTTCGAGCCTTTGTTCGAAAAAGACCCGGAGCTGCGATCCATCGCCGACGGCTACGCCCGCTACATGGCGTCGAGGCGACGCTGACGCAGCTTTTTCGGCGTTTCCCTTCGGGCCGCAGACGCAAACCGTGGAGTTTGCGGCGAGTCTGGCTCATCCTTCGAGCATCTCCGAGAGCCGCAGGAGCATCCTCGAATGCAACCCCGTGCCTATGGCAAGGAGGTTAGGTCCGCTGCTGGCCCCGGACTCGAAGACCGCCCCGGCGGTCAGGTTGGCGCACGCTCCCTTGAAAAGGTTGAAGGCCGCCCACGCCTTGAAGGCGTCAGGCTGCAAGTCGACGCCAACCTCGTTACGCAGCCACGACTTCCACGCATCCTCCCCCATCACCCGGGCTCCTCGGAGCGTCGCCAGGTACACCCAGTCCTCCGCGGCGTCGCCGATGTGGGCGAACTCCCAGTCGGTAACGGCGACCACTTCGCCGTGGCGGTGAATGAAATTCCCCGGCCCCGGGTCGCCGTGCACCACGCACAGCGGCCCGGTAGGGGTGAGGTACGACCGGAGCCACTCGGCGGCGTCGTCGAGCAGGGGAACCCGTGTTCGACAAACTGAACGGTAGGCTCGCTCCCAGCGGTCGATTGCCATCCGAACCCCCTCCTCGGGCGTTTCGGGTCGCTCTGCGAAGCACGACGCGAGGATCTCAACGTCAAGGCGGTGCAGGCGGTCGAGCTGCGCAGCGAACCCCGACAGGGCGCTCAGGTCAGCGTCGTGATCACCGTCGACGCGTTCCATCACGAAGAAAGGCCATCCAAGCACGCTGCGGTCGTTCTCGACCCAGCGCACCGGGGCGACTGGGAAACCAGCCTCGGCGAGGGCTCGCATAACCTCGACCTCCGA
>JAJZAM010000239.1 GCA_021799445.1 Actinomycetes bacterium | reverse complement strand
ACAGGACCCCGACGGCGCGCCCACAGAGGCACTCCAAAAGATCCTCGACGCACTGTTGGAGGCGTCGGTGCCCGCCGAGCACAGGGACGCGTCGCGCGCTCTTGCGGTCGACTGGACCGACGTCGAGAGTTTCAGCACCCGCCGCACGAAGTCCACAGGCCACTACGCCGACAAAGAGGCTGCCTGGGGGCACCGAAAGGGCGGCGGGCCGGGCGAAAAGGACGAGCTGTTCTTCGGCTACTACCTCTCCTTGGCGACCATGGTCCCAGACGAGGGCGAGGCGGAAGTGCCCGAGCTGGTGCGACGCATGAAACTCGTCGCGTGCGACCACGACCCGGTCCCGCCCATGGTCGACGTGCTCGTCGCCATGGCCGAGGCGGGCATCGCCTTGGGCGACGTCGTGGTCGACTCGGGCTACGCCCACCGGGTCCCCGAGCACTTCGCCCTGCCGCTGCGAGCCGCCGGCGCCACCTTGGTGATGGACCTACACCCCAGCGACCGCGGCACCCAGGGCACGCACCAGGGGGCGATCTGCCACCACGGCAACCTCTACTGCCCGGCCACCCCCAAGGCCCTGTTCGACCTGGTGCCGCTCGCCCGGGGCGCAGGCCAAGACGAGGTGGCCGCCCACGACCGGCGCTCGGGCGAGCTCGCCCGCTACAAGCTCGGGGCTGTCACCGCCACCGACCCCGACGGCTACCACCGCGTCGCGTGCCCGGCAGTGCTCGGAAAGGTCCGCTGTCCGCTGCGAGCCGACTCGATCGCGCTCACCCTCGATCACCCCGAAGTGCTCGCCCCACCCGAACACCCGCCCACCTGCTGCACCCAGGTCACCATCACCGTGCCGCCACAGGTGAACGCCAAGACCGTCCAGCGCCACGACTACCCCGGGAAGGCCTGGCGCCGCTCCTATGCCCGGCGCAGTGCTGCCGAGCGCTCGAACGCCCGGATCAAGGACCCCGCCACGATCGACGTCGCCCGGGGGTGGTGCCGGGTGATGGGTCTCACGCCGATGAGCCTGTTCTTGGCCTGCGCGCTCGTCGTGCGCAACCTGGCGGTCGCCGACGCATTCGGTGAGCGCCAGCGCGACGCCCAATGCCGGGCGGCAGCCGGCCTCTCCCCACGGACCCGCCGGCACAGGCGCCGGACCCTGGCCGACCTCGTCGGCGCGTCGGCCAACGCACCGCCGTGAACGGCCACGTCTCCGCGGAAACGGACCAGCACTCGATACGGCGCGTCCGAGAATCGGCGCATCAGGTTCTTCGAGCGTCGATGCGCTCAGCAGACACCAAGAGGCGGTGTCACACGGCCGTGGCACGATGACGTCGGCCCAAACGTGAACTGGGTCCCCACTGAAACGTGAAGACCTCATCGGCGCCCTCGACAGGATTCGAACCTGCGACACGCGGTTTAGGAATAGGACCGGGACCATCTCATTGTGTCGATTCGGTCGGATATCACCTGTTCAGGTCGGGTGACGTGTCGGAAGAGACGGCTGAAATGGCTCCCATTGGCGGGCCTTGAGTCCCAAGAGATTCCCAAATGCAGACGGAGTCGAGGGTCGAACCCGAGGCCGCAGTACGGATCCCGGGGGACTGCCTCCGAGTCGATCACTGTTCGGCGGCTGGGCACAACGATGGACTTCTTAAGCCGTATCGGATGGTCCGGCATACGGCGAATCCGGCAACGGCCCACAATCACCACCCATCAGTACCCTCTCCGTGTGCAGCCACTACCTCGGGTCACCGGACGACATCTCATCGCCGTGCCTCGACGTCTCGGGTGGGTGGTGGTGGCGCAGAAGGGCTCGCATGTCCACCTGAAGCATGCCGGTCGGCCGGGCCGAGTCACTGTCCCGGTCCACTCAGGCGAGACAATCGGTCCGGCGCTCCTTCGTTCGATCCTCGCGCAAGCAGGCATCACCGCCGACGAACTCCGAGCAGAGCTATGAGATGATGAAAGCGATGCGCACCTACACCATCGTCTTGGAGCCGGAGGAGACAGGCGGTTTCATGGTCTCGGTCCCAGCGCTGCCTGGGTGCTTCACGCAGGGCGCCAGCATCGAAGAGTGTCGCGAGCGAGCTATCGAGGCGATTGCAACTCATATCGCCGGCCTCGAGGCAGACGGTGAGCCCGTGCCTGAAGAGGCTGGTAGTCCGCAACTGCTCACCGTCACCGTTGCTGCCTAACGCTCTACCAAGTACTCGCTAGCAAAGAGCCCATTATTCGTCGTAGCCGAGGTGTCGGATATCTCGGTCGGCACCTGTCGTACCAGTGACATCATCTGGCGGCGACGGACGCACAGCGAGTTTGTCCTACACGGGCCTCACGAGTATTGCCCTTGATCGCAAGCTTGACGGGCGCGAAGGCGTCTTAGGAAACGTGAAGGCCCTGAGGCTCAGGCTCGCGCTGGCGCTCGGACTCTTCCTTCTCGCTGCCGGGTGCGATGCGCAGGCACAAACCCAGCCTCAGTCGCGGCGGAGTTCCAGTGACGGACAACCAGTGTCAGCAAGATCTCGCACGGCGTCGATATTGGGTCCAACTGGTTCCCGCCGGAGGCTCAGAGTGACCTTCGGGCGACCCATCAGCCCGGTTACCGGAGAGGAAGCGTTCACTCTCTCGTTCGAGAACGTCTCGCAAGCGGTGTGTTCGCTGAAAACGCCGGGTCGCGGGCAATCCGTCGTTGACGGGCCGTCGGACGTCCTTACGCAAGACGGAGTCGGTATCGACGCTCTTCGCCGTAGTCGACGAAGCCAGCCCGCTCGAGCGTTGGTGCAGAGGTGTCGACTCGGCCCTTCACAAGTGCCAGGGTGGCGCCGTTCTTGGAAGCAAGCCGAAGTCGTTCGGCAAGCACTGCCCGATAGGCGCCCCGCCGACGCCACGCTGGCAGGGTCACCGAGCCCAGAAGATGTGCCACGTCTCCTATCAGCGTGCACCCGCCAGTGGCCACCGGGTTGTCGCCGATCGAGACGAGCACTCTGAAACTGGACCACGTGCTGAGCTCCCGGGTCATCCGCTCGAGCTCTTGTGCGAACTCGGCATCACTGAGCTGCCCCACCCCGCGGCGTTGACCAGCATCGCGGAGCGCAAGCGTGGCTCATCGGACACCAGCTCTGCCACGACGTCGTCTGGAGTCTCGAGCTGCGGGAGCCCGGCACTGAAGTCGTATGCCAACACCTGGTAGGACTCTCGGAGGGTGGCGCCTCTGGCGATCAAGACGGGCTCGATGTCTGACGGCGCAGTGAGCTCGGACACAGCCCAGCTGACTTCGGAAAGACCCCAGGCTCGGACGTGTGCCGCCACTTCGTCGATCAGTTCGCATGCTGGCCGGTCCCCCTTCGACCAGGCCACTTGGGCAGGAGGGAAGGTCAGGTCGCAATAGCGGTCGGGGTAGCGGATGAGCCGGTAATCCGCCGTCTGGAGCTCGGCTGCAGCTTCGGGAACCCAGACCCAGCTCGTCGCTTCCAGCACGTGTTCGTAAATGAGCACCGAACCAATCGTAAGTGCCGCGCGGTGAGGCGGGCCGAGCACCAAGTGCCCGTGACCTCGCCACAGATGCGATGTCCCTGACGCCCACCTAGATCTTCTATGGGCGCGGAACTCGTGACATTGTGACAAGTTTTCAGTGGCGCGATGATGGACGACGAGAAGGATTCGTACC
>JAJZAM010000040.1 GCA_021799445.1 Actinomycetes bacterium | reverse complement strand
ACGACTTGCTCCATCACGAGCAGTTCGGATTGGAACCAGCCGGCGTCCAAGCTCGGCGTCGTAGTGGAGGAGATCAGGCTCCATACCTCCGCTACTATCCAGGCTGCTGCGTGACCGAGCGAAGTGCCGATCGACTCCAAAAGGGAGTGCGCCGCCTGATCTGCGAGCGAGCCTCCGAGGGTTCCCGCCTGGCACGTTAGCGGCAGGACGCATGCGAGCGAGCCGCCAACAGAGCTCATATCTTGGCACCCTGGTGGATCAAGAAGTCCACTATCTGGGGAGCTCCGCTGATCAGTATCGCCGCCAGGCCGGATACGAGGACTCCTTTGCGGCCGTTGTAAGCCTGCTGGTAGTTCTGCGAGTAGTGACCGAACGCCCACATGACCGCCCCTATCACGACTCCGGCCATAGCAGCCATTAGCGCCCAGCCGCCGAGACCGTTCGTCAAGTCGGAGAGCACCGAAGCGCCCGGAAGGTCGTTGATGTTAGGAGCGAGCGTCAGGCCAGGTGTGCTCGAAGCCACCCCGGTAGACATCGCGAGAGACAGCGCTGCGAGAAGCAACATTTCCCAGCCTCCATAGTCATATTTGTTGAGTTTTCATTATATTTCAAGTATCACGTTGACGCAAGTGCTCCTCGGGGTGGGCCATCGCTGGGCGCCTAGCACCGGGGCCCAGCACCGGGGGCCTGGCACAGGCGATCTCGACCAGAGGCCCCGCACGCGGTGAATCACTAACGTGATCTCAGGCTTGTAAAATGCTAGGAAACACTCAAATAATATGTAATGCTCATAGTGAAGTCTGCCAGCGCCGGAAGTGTCAGGTACTACTTCGACGGCAGGGACCCTGGGGTATGGTCCACCGGAGCCGGCAGGCTGCTCGGCCTTAGCGGGGCCGTCGACCCGGACGATCTTCGCCGGGTCCTCGAAGGCCGGGACCCGAGAACCTCTCAGTTCCTGCCTTGGCGGACGTCAGCTCGCCGCCGAGCCGGCTGGGATCTCATCTGGGCTTCCCCTAAGTCTTTCTCTCTTATCGCTACCGAGAGCCGAGAACCCTCAAACACGGCGGTCGACGCCCACCGTAGCGCCGTCGAGTCTTTGATCTCGCACCTTGAAACGGGTTTGACGGTGTCGCGTTCGGGGGCGCCGGGCGGCCGGGCTCCTTGCGACGGTCTGATCGCAGCGTCGTTCACGCACCGCTACAACTCGGCGGGCGAGCCGCACGTGCACACCCATCTCATAGTCGCGAATCTTTCCAGGTCGCAGGACCGGTGGTCGGCCGTGTCGTCTGACCAGTGGTTCATCGATCGCCGGGCTCTGAGCGCCCTCTACCACCTGGAGCTGCGATACCAGATGGCCATTCGGGGATGGAACGTCGAATGGCGTCTTCGCCCTGACGGACTTGCGGACGTAGCAGACGTGGCACGCTCAGCCGTGCGGGCCGCTAGCTCTCAGACTCGGGCCGTAGAGACTTTCGGAGCTTTTGAGGCGAGGCGTCGAGCGGTGACGGTCCCATGGCAGGACAGGGTTGCGGCGGCGAGCCCTGGGAGCCTTGCCGGCGGGCGGATCTTGGCCTCAACCGACAACTCCCGGCCCTCAGACGCGGCCAGCTCCCCCACGGCGTCGCTCGGAGGTTCGACCTCGAGGATCCCTACGAGCGCTCCTCGATACCGCCAAGATCTCGACGACCAGCAACTCCACCGTGCGGTCGAGACGGGCCTGGCCGTCAAAAGATCGGACTTCCGGCGGGCAGACGCGATCGTTGCTTTGGCGGCTACCTACCCCGGCGGCGCAAGCGTGGACGCGACGATGGCGTGGGTCGACGCTTTTTGTGCCGCAAGCATACCGGTGAAGTCAACCACGTCACGCCCCAGGTGGTCGACGCCGCTCGCTTTGCAGGCCGATCGCAGACTCGTCGAAATGCTCCACGAGGGATGGGAGCTTCGCGGGAACCTGCCCGCACTGGCTATCAACCCCGCCCGGGCTGATAGCCCCAACGTCGCCCACTTTCCCAGCATCGCAGTTGCGCCGTCGGGTTTAGCCGATCCGGTTCTCCGCTTGACCTGCCCGCCGGGTAAGAGCCGCCTGCTCGACCACGCCGAGCTGTTAGACCTCCACGCCCGCAACCTTGAGCAGGTTGGTCTCCGCCTCGTTGTCAACACTGTCTCGTCGGGGTCGGCTTTGCGGTGGGCGGTTTTAGCCGGGGCTTTACCCTACCGCCGAGGTGAGAGCTTCAATGCTCTCGTCGTAGACCAAGCGGACCGGCGCAGCAGCGCTGAGCTCCTATTGATCGCCGGCGAAGCTCGACGGCAACGGGCCCAGCTCATCCTCGTCGAAGGCGGAACCCTGCCGCGCCTGGCCAGCCCAGCCTCCCGGGGACTGGAGAACAGCGCCGCAAGGGCGGTCGACGTTCCAGTGCTGGAACCCTGGGCGTGCACCCCCACCCGCGGCGCGGAACCACAGGCAAGCCCGCCGGCCCTAGCACCGATCGGACGGCGATATGCTGCGGCAATCCTCGACCACTGGAAGGCTCTAAGCGAGCTGGGAGTCGACGCTGTGATGGTCGGGCTCGGCGTCGAGGAGACTTCTGCCCTCAACTGTGCGGTTCTCGCGGGCAGGCCCCAACCTAGCCCGGCCGACCCCGGCGGCCCCCGCCAGCGGTCTGTGAGCTCGACTTGGAGTCACGGAGACAGGGTCGTGATGCTGTCGAGCAGGGATCGGGGGGTGCCATTCGGCACCCGTGGGACGGTCGTGACGCCCGGCTCCCGCCTCGATGACGTGTCGGTCCTCTGGGACGGCCGGGACTCGTCGAGCGCCCAGTCGCTGACCAGCAAGGACAGGCTCGGGCACGCGTACGCTGTAACACCCGCCGTCGCCGCCCGTACAACCGCCGGGCTGCTCGTCTTGGGACCGCCCGAGGCACTTCCAGGGATGCAAAGCCGTGTGATCGACTGCGCTATAGGTGACCGTGACAGGGCCGCTACCCGTGCACTTGGCCGCCGGTCGGGTCACGACCGGCTGAGAGGCGCTGCTTTGGGACGCGAGGACCTCGGGCTCGGCTTGTGAGAGATATGGCCACGAAACGAAAGCCTTCAGCCACGATCCTCAGCAAAGGCGGCTCCGCAATTCGTGACCACGCCGTTCGTGAGATGCTGGTGGGGAGGTGACAGAGCACACTGACCGACGCCACGGCGATGCGACGGCATCACGACGGTTCCTGAGACGGTGGTGGCCTGCTCTGAGAATGGTAGTCGGCCTGGTCGCCGTCGGAGTCGGCGCTTGGGCTATCTCAGGCAAGACCGGGGAGCTCTCCGGCATAACCGGCTACCTGGATCGTCTGCGATGGTGGTGGATGGTCCTCGCAGTAGTAGGCGAGTTCGGGTCCTACGGAGCGTTGTCTTCGCTGCAGCGCCGTCTTCTCCGGGCGGGACGGGTAGACATCGAAGCGGGGACCATGCTCGGCATAACGCTTGCGGGGTCGTCCATCCAGTCCTCCTTCCCGGGCGGGACCGTGTTCTACCTGGCGTACCTTTACCGCCAGTTCCGACGCCGGGGTGCCGACGACGTGTTGTCGGGATGGGTCCTGGTGGCCTTCAACATGCTTACCTTCTTGGCGCTGTCGATCATGGCACTGGTCGGCCTTGCGATTGCGGCCTCGGCAGGTAGCGCCTATGACCTCGCAGAAGCGCTCCTGGGGATCCTCGCTGTTGCTCTAGTACTAGTGATCGCGTTCGTGGAACGTCGCCGGCTTCTGGTGCACTTTGCCACCCTCATCTCGCTATGGAGGAGGCTCCTCAGGAGGCGCAAGTCGAAGCTCACCCCCCACGAGGTGGTCGACCGTTGGGTCGCCGAGCTTTCAGCCGTCAACCCGTCGAGGAAGCAGTGGTCGATCGCTGCGCTGATGGCGGCCGCGACATGGCTCGCCGACCTTTCCTGCCTGGTCCTGGCGTTCTACGCTGTCGGCGTTGGCGTTCCGTGGCGAGGCCTCCTGCTCGCCTACGCCGCCGGCCAACTCGCCTCGAACCTTCCGATAACCCCGGGGGGCCTCGGCGCTGTGGAAGGAAGCTTGACGGTCGCGTTGGTTACTTTCGGAGGCGGGGAGGAGTCCACCGTCGCAGCGGTCCTTTTATATCGTTTCGTCTCCTACTGGCTGATGTTAGCGATCGGCTGGGTCGCATGGGCTGCCCTGGCCTGGTCTTCCAGGCGACGCCGACCGGTCGACGCCGGGATGAGAGAGCCAAACCTCCCCGTGCTTACGACGGCGTCCGCCGCAGACTCCGACACCGCCATCACGAAGGAAGCTTCACGATGGGCACCATAGCAACCCGCCTCAGGCGTGCCGGGGTATTTGTAGCGGGTGTCGCCGCCTGCGTGGCCACCCTAAGCGCCTGCTCCTCCACGTCCACGCTGTCGAACGCGTCTGTGTCGGTCTGTTACCGGGCGATCCCGGTCGGACGTTCGTCTCTTCACACCAGCCAAGCCCGTCTGGTCGGGGTGCACGAGCTTCCGCTCGACAAAGTCCGCTTATACCTTCCCCCGGCCGAGAAGGAACGCCTGGCGGCGGAAGACGACACCGAGATATGCGCCATGGCTTTCAGCGGCAGCTTCAAACCAGGCCAGGTCCAACTCGCCCCAGCCGGGGAATCGGGGAGGATTGCGATCGTGCTGGTAACCGAGAGACGGCTTCGGCTGGTAGCCGCAGCTGTCATCGCCAAAGTCCCCAGAGGCCTAGGAGGACGAAGCCTGTAAAGCGACGGCTTCCCAGCCGTCAGCCAGTGAGCAACTCCCGGGCCCCACGATCGGTCGAGGGGTGCCTCAATTTGGACATGGCACGGGCCTCGATCTGGCGAATCCGCTCCCTGGTGAGGCTGAAGTGCTCTCCGACTTCGTCTAACGTCCGGGGTTCCCCACGGTCCAAGCCGAACCTGAGACGTAGGATCTCCCGCTCCCTCTCGTCGAGCGCTACGAGCATCTTGTTGACCTCACCCGACAGCAGAGCGGCCGCCGCAGCGTCAAACGGAGAGACCGCCCCCCGGTCCTCGACCACGTCGCCGAGCTCCGCATCTCCGTCTTCTCGCAACGGTTCGGACAGAGAAAGAGGCTCCGCTGCGTGACGGAGGATCTCGATGACTTTCTCTTCGTCAAGCTCCAGGTCGATAGCCAACTCGGCAACAGTCGGTCGCCTGCCCAGCTGCCCTTCAAGGCGACCTCGAGCCTTGGTGACCCTAGTGAGGAGGTCGCCGGCGTGGACCGGGAGTCGCACTGTGCGCCCGGTGTTGGCTATACCACGGGTTATCGCCTGGCGTATCCACCACGTGGCGTAGGTGGAAAACTTGAAACCCTTCCGCCAGTCGAACTTCTCGACAGCGTGGATCAGACCCAGGTTCCCCTCCTGGACCAAGTCCAGCAAGGGAAGCTCAGCTGCCTGGTACTTCTTGGCTATGGACACGACCAGGCGCAGGTTCGCCTTGACGAAAGTCTCCGAGGCGTCGTCACCCGCCCTCACCAACCGTCTCAACTCCCTCTTACGGGCCGGGCTGACCGTCCTGCCCGACGCCAACTCCGCTCTAGCCTCCCGTCCGGCTTCTATAGCCTGGGCTAAGTGGGCTTCGTCGTCCTTGGTGAGCAGGGCATGCTTGCCTATATCGTTGAGATAGAGGCGGACTAAGTCTTCTTCAGGCTGGGCGGCGTGGTTGTTGGGCAATCGTCCTCGTCTTTCCCGATGTACCCTGGGCAGGTGTACTAAGCAGGCACAAAGACCTACCAGGAAGTGAATTCTACCCGACAGATGGCTTCAAGTGAAGAGGTCTCTGAGAACGGAACCTGTCTCCCCCAGCTGGCCGCTCCGGCGGCCGAGGCGCAACCCGACGACGAGACGAGGTGGCTGTCTGAGCGCGAGCAGTCGGCCTGGAGACGCCTCCTTCGAGACGAAGCCCGGATCCACGATCTACTGGACCGGGATCTGCGCCGATCCCACAACCTGACGCTCGGCGGTTACGCGGTGCTCGTACATCTCAGTGAAGCCGGGCCTGACGGTATGCGCATGTCGGACCTGGCGGAGTTGTTGGTCATCTCGCGCAGCGGACTCACGAGGAGGGTCGGCGGCTTGGTTAAATCCGGGCTCGTCACCCGCATGACCTGCCCTGTCGACGGGCGTGGCACCGTGGCTGCTCTCAGCCCAGCAGGCGAGGCCCTTCTACGAAAGGCGGCACCCATCCACGTAAGCGGCGTCCGTCGCTACCTGATCGACCCGATCGGGGACCTGGGTGCGCTCGAGGTGGGCTTGGAGCGCGTCGAAGCGGCGCTCGACGCAGCGGAGCGTGAAACATCCAGCTCCGGCGGAACGTAGTTTGTAACGGCCCGGCCGCTTCCTGACCGTGTACCGCTCGGGTGGGAGTCAAAGAGGCTCGATTTGGAGGTCCTCCCACGTGAGAATAGGCCTCCATGGGATTCCGGCGGCGGTGAAAGCCTCCAAAACCTTGGGGCTTCGATCTACCAGCGCAGTCGCCGCCAAGACCCGAACTCCGAGCTCGTCGAGACGCCCAGCCGCTCGTAGCAGCGAAGCTCCGGTCGACACCACATCTTCAACCATGACCACTGCGTCGCCTTCACGCAGGCGGCTGCCTTCCACCCACGCTTGGCGGCCGTGACCCTTGGGTTCTTTCCGGACCGAGAACCAAGCACAGCCGGCCAGGATCGACACCGCGTGCGCCAGAGCGTCCGCTCCCATTGTCGGACCGCCCACCGCGCCGAACTCGACTCCTAGAACCTCGACCGCAGCCTCCGCCGCCCGGCGCAGAGCAGGCCCCCGCGAAAGCGCAAACTTGCCGTCTATGTAATCGTGGCTCCAGCCGCCCGAAGTGAGACGAAAAGGCTCTGAGCGGCGCTCGTAACCCTGCTCTTTGACAAGCGCCACCAGTTCCGCTTTGTGTTCAGGGCTGATTCCCACGCCCGCCGACACTACTCCCCCGCTCCCGGACCCCGGGTTCCAGTCCTGGCGGCTCAGTCCGTGACCCGGAACGGCAGGTCGTCTTCGTGGAGCACCGCCAAGCTCTGAGTTGCCCTGGTGAACGCCACGTACAAGCCTCGCAGCCCCTGAGAGCTTTCCGCCACGACACTTCGGGGCTCCAAGACGATCACGGAGTCGAACTCGAGTCCTTTGGCGTCGTCCACCGACAGCACGGTTATCGGCCGGTCGAGAGCTTCCTTGCCGGCCACCCCGACATCAAAATTCGCTTCTCTCAGCGTCCCCACCACGACCTGTAGAAAGCTGGGCGCTGCGATCACGGCCAACGTTCCGTTCGCCGTGGTGTACCCGGGCAGCGGCGGCTCAACCTCCGGGTTTGCCTGGCCAGCCGGACCGCCCGACGTTGACCTGTTAGCCAACTCGGCCATCTCCTCGGCGACGACTACCACGAGGAGATCGAGTAGCCGGCCGGCGCCCGGACTGGCGCCGGCCCTGAGCAACCTGGGTGGCCTTCCCGACGATCGCACCGACTCCGGAGGCTTGAGAGAGCCGTCGACTTGGGCGAGCACCTGGGAGGCTAACTCCATGATCTCGCTGGGGGTCCGGTAGTTGACCGACAGTTCGACCAGCTTCCAGCCTCTGCGCGACGCCAGGTGCCTTACCACGTCGGCCCACGAGCCAGGCACCGTCGGCCCGGTCGCCTGGGCGATGTCACCGACGAGGGTCATGGACGACGACAGCGACCGCCTGGCGATCATGCGAAGTTGCATCGGCGAAAGGTCCTGGGCTTCGTCGACAACCACATGTCCGTAAGCCCTGTTGGCGACGCTCCCGCCCGGAGCAGGCTTGCGTCGCGGACCTAGCAGGGCGTAGGCCTCGTCGAGGAGAGCGACGTCGGCGGCGGACCAAGCTGAAGCCTCAAGGGAAGCTCCGCGTTCCCTGACCAGTAGATCCTTTTCGCGCTCGCTCAGCACGCCTCGTGCGGCCAAGTCGATGAGAGGCTTCGCCCCGAAGAGGTCCCGCAGCAGCTCCTCTGGGCTTAGAAGGGGCCACATTCGGTGCAATGCCTCTACCATCTCCGGGATGCGCCGGAGGTTGCGGCCGAGCTCAGCTGGATCAGGCGGGGACGTTCCATCTGCCTGCGCTTTTTCGCTCAGCTGCGTCGCGAAGTAGCGCCAAAGGTGGGCTTCCACGAGCCGGCGGCGTGCGTTGTGGGTTCCCGGGCGCCGCTTGGCCGCTGCGACTATCTGCTGGGATGCAGCAGCACTCAAACGGAGCACCCGGCCCCTGTAGGGGATGCGGAGTGCGTCGCGGAGTGGTCGCTGGCGTGTGCCCAGCGCCCTAGCGACCACCTTCGCCATCCGGGCGTCGCCTTTGAGCCTGGCCGTCTCGAGGTCTTCTTCCAAGCTGACTGTAATCTTGGACGTAGACAGGTAAAGGCCGTTGACGGTCGACATCTCCACCCCGGTCTCGTCCAGGGACGGAAGGACGTGCTCGATATAGCGCAGGAACGTCCTGTTAGGGCCGACCACAAGAACTCCTTGCTTCTCAAGGGGGAACCTGTGGGTGTATAGCAAGTACGCCGCCCGGTGAAGGGCAACAGCCGTCTTGCCAGTGCCGGGGCCACCCTGCACGACGATCACCCCCGGCAGCGGCGCTCGAATGATCTCGTCCTGCTCCCCTTGGACGGTTGCGACGATGTCACGCATACGCCCCGACCGGGACCGTTCCAGGCTCGCCATGAGAACCTGCCGACCGCCAAGGCCGAGGGAGAGTCCTCTCACGTCACCTTCGACGTCGAAGAGCTCGTCTTCGACGTCGAGCACTTTGGGACCGCTGCAAAGCAGGTGACGTCGCAGCGTTAAGCCCATTGGGTGCGCCCCCGTGGCCCGGTAGAACGGCTCGGCGACCGGAGCGCGCCAGTCCACGACCAAGGGCTCCTGGTCGACCCCGGACACGCCCAGACGTCCGATGTGGAACGACTCCACGTCAGGGTCGCTACGGCCCCCAGGGTCGCTACCCGCAGCGCCGTCGCTGTCCTCAGTCCCGTCGGGTTCCCCGCGCCGACGGGACCGGTCGATCCTGCCGAACACCAGCGACTCGGACCCGATGAAAAGCTGCTCTAGCCGGCTCAGGCCGCTGCGCACGCGCATGTCACGTTCGGTTAAAGCCTGAAAACCGCTGCTTTTGTCGGCGAAGGCCTCCCGGACCATCGAGCGGGTAGCGTCGCGCATGGCTGCGAGCCTTGTGTAAGCCAGGTCCACGAACACCTGCTCTGACGGGACGTCGGGGTGCGCCATAGGGGATAACCACTTTGCGTGCTGGCGGCGCGCATTGCAAGCCGCACAACTTCTACCTGCGGGTAGCGTCTAGGGCGTGACCGCCCCCAGCCAACACCCGTTCCTCGCCTCATGCCGGAGCGAGCCAGTGGCGTACACCCCGGTCTGGTTCATGCGCCAGGCTGGCCGATCCCTGCCCGAGTACCGCCGGCTCCGCGGCGACGAAGGCCTCCTAGATTCGCTGCGCAAGCCGGACCTCGCCGTCGAAGTTACGCTTCAACCCGTCCGCCGCTACGGTGTCGACGCGGCGATAGTGTTCTCGGACATCGTGGTGCCAGCAGCGGCAACGGGGTTCGGGGTGGACATAAAGGCTGGCGTCGGCCCGGTGGTAGATCGTCCGTTCCGATCGGCGGCTGACCTGGATCGAATCCGGCCTTTCCAGGTTGACCAGGACGCCCCATGGCTCATCGAAACCGTCAGCATTCTAGCTTCGGAGCTGTCGGTACCGCTGATCGGCTTCGCCGGGGCTCCGTTCACAGTGGCCAGCTACCTGATCGAAGGGCGGAGCTCTCGCGACTACGTTCGCACAAAGACGCTGATGACGACTGACACCGAAACGTGGGACGCCCTGCTGGAGCGTCTGGGGGACCAGGCGATAGCGAGTGGCGAAGCCCAGGTCCGCGCAGGGGCGCAGGCGATCCAACTTTTCGACAGCTGGGCGGGCGCGTTGGACCCGGACTCATACCGCCGGCATGTGCTGCCCGCGACTCGCAAGGTTCTGCGTGCCCTTTCCGGTCTTGCGGTGCCTCTGATCTACTTCGGGGTCGGAACCGGCGAGCTGCTGGGGATGCTCCCTGAGGCGGGCGTCGACGTTGTCGGCGTCGACTGGCGGGTCCCGCTTCCGACAGCCTGGGAGCGGACGGGTGCGAAAGCTGCGCTGCAAGGCAATCTCGACCCTGCGTTGTGCGCGGCCGGCTGGGAGGCGACCAAACCCGCCGCCTTGCGGATCCTTCGACAGGCCAGGGACGCCGGGATCGAGGGACACGTCTTCAACCTCGGCCATGGTGTCCTGCCAGACACCGACCCCGACGTGCTGGCCCGCCTCGTCGACTTGGTGCACGAGTTCGACCGATGAGGATAGCGGTAGTAGGAGGAGGCATAGCTGGGCTCGCCGCGGCTTTCGAGGTCTGCGAAGAAGCCGAGGTGACCGTATACGAACCTGGGCGGCTCGGTGGGAAGCTGCGCACCTCCGAGTTCGGTGGTCTACCCGTTGACGAAGGACCCGACGCGTTCTTGACCAGGACTCCAGCAGCCGTGGATCTGACCGTTTCCGTCGGCTTGGGCGACGACCTGGTCGCTCCGGCCGCCGGACGCACACTCGTGCACTTTGCGGGTCGCCTCCACCCGCTACCGTCCGGCCTCGTCCTCGGCGTACCCACCGACATCGCCGCGCTCGCCATGAGCAGGCTCCTCGGTCCGCTGGGCGCAGCGCGAGCCGCCTGGGATATCGTCGCCCCGTCGACACCGGTCGGCGACGACGAGAGCGTCCGGAACCTGGTCGCCGCCCGCTTCGGCCGTCGGGTCGCCGACCGGCTCGTCGAGCCGCTCCTCGGGAGCATCCACGCCGCCCCCACAGCGCAGCTGAGTGCCAAAGCCACCGCCCCTAGCCTCCTCACAACCGCCCGCTCCTCGCGGAGCCTGCTAGTAGGCCTTCGCAGCCAGGCGCCGCCCACCACAAGTTCTAATACCCCCGTATTCCTCGCTCCACGCGCCGGGATGGCGTCGCTCGTCGAAGCCCTCGTCGCAAAACTCCGTGGCGCCGGGGTCACGTTCGTCTCGCAGGGCGTCCGGACCATACGCCAGCCTAATCGGGGTGCCGGACTGCTCGACGTCGACGGGGAGCCTTACGACGGAGCCGTTCTAGCGGTCGCAGCCCCCGAGGCGGCCCGCATCCTAGGAGAGCACGCCCCGCGCTGCCTCGGCTCTGTCGACTTCACGGACGTCGTCGTGGCTACCGTGTGCGTTTCGCGCTCTAGCGTAGGCCTGCCCGACGACGTCAACGGCGTCCTAGTCGCACCCGGCTCGGGGATGCTGATGACCGCATGCTCGTTCGGCTCCAACAAGTGGCCCCACTGGTCTTCGGGTTCGGATCAGATGGTGCTGCGGATATCAGCCGGCCGTCACGGTGACAGTAGAACCGTCAAGTTATCTGACGACGAAATCGTGGAGACGCTGATCGCCGACCTGTCGGCCGCCATACAGCGACCCCTCGCTGCGACGCAGTGGCGGCTGAGTCGCTGGCCCGGAGCCTTCCCGTTCTACAGGGTCGGCCATCTAGGGTGGGTCGACAAGGTTAGGTCGGATCTGGCAAGGACCCTGCCACAGGTAGCTCTGGCAGGGTCGAGTTACAACGGCGCCGGGATCCCCGCATGCGTCGCATCGGGTCGCGGTGCCGCCCGTCAAGTCTCGACAGTGGTGTCTGACGTCTCGACAGCGTCGTAGGACGCCGGGAACGTCTCTCCGCGGAACAGCCCGGACGCCGGGCCCGCCCCGCTTAGACAGTGCTCAGCTATCAACACGGCGGCCGCCGTGTAGGTGGTTCTCTCCCCCCCCGGGTAACGGATGCACTCCGGGTGCACGCATCCGGTCCAGTAGGACCCGTCCGCTTCACGCATGTGGCGTGTCGTGCTCAGAAGTTCCGCTCCTCGGCTCTTTAGACCGACGGAGTCGAACGCTATAGCGCACTCTGCGGTCTCTGCTGCGGTAACCCACGGCTGGTCCGCCACACAACGCACGCCGACGCCGGCCATGACGAACTCGCCCGAGCGGAAATCTAGGCGGTCCCTGCCCGCCTGGCCGCCGACCGCTCCCGAAAGGACCGGATAGTACCAATCCATCGCCCAGCGGTCCTTGGGGGTAAAAGACTCAGGACTTTCGACGACCGCCTCGGCGATACGCTCGGCGGCTAGCTCCCAATCAGGGCGGTCATAACCTAAACAGCCAGCTATACAAACAGCTGCCCTAACGCTATGGTAAATCGAAGACGTGGAGGTCAAAAGAGCGCTGGAAGCTCTGCGACCGTCCGGATCAGCCGACCAGGCAACCGCACCGCTCGGTAACTGCATCCCTAAAGCGAAGGTGATCGCACGGTCAACGACCTCCCAGATACCTTCCAGGAAGTCAGCATCACCGGTGACAAGAAAATGCCACCACGCTCCCGTGGCGACGTATGCGGTGACGTTGGGATCTCGGCGGGGATCTTCCACCCCGTCAGCGAGGTAGTACCGGCACCACGAACCGTCATCGTGCTGGTTGGATCTCAACCAGTCGAAAGCCCGAAGGGCTTCCCCGGTCCAGCCGGCGACAGAAAGAGCCATAGCCGCCTCTACGTGGTTCCACGGATCGCCGTGACCACCCTTATACCAAGGTATCAGTCCATCAGGCAGCTGGAGTGACGCTATCCACGACGCAGTAGCTTGCACTTCCACCGGGGTGAGAGTTGCGTACCCTTTCAGACCCGGGAAAGGTTCGGGCTCGCCTGCCGTCCCGAGATCGGCGAATCCCCGGGGGGCACCGTAGTGTTCGGATGATGACGTCAAGGCCGCTTCTCGGCGTACAAAACCAGGCTCTTGCCAATAAAGGGGTTCAACATCCGCTCAGGCAGACGCGTGAAAGGAGTCCCTGCGACGATGTCCCACACCAGCAGTTTATGGTAGGCACGAACAAACGGGTGCTGATCGTCGTCAACCCCGACGAGAGCTTTTAGCCACCAGTAAGGCGAGTGCAAGGAGTGCGCGTGGTGACGGCAGAACACTCTCAACCCGTGGTCCTCCAGCCTAGACATCAGCGCCTTACGCCTGTAGATACGGATGTGGCCTCCGGGCTTGGAGTGATACTCGTCTGATATCGCCCATGTTAGAAGTTCTGGCCCCCAGCGGGGAACTGTCACCGCCATGGTCCCGCCGGGCTTGAGCACTCGCGCTAATTCCGATATCGCCGTGAGATCGTCGGGAATGTGCTCAAGGACTTCCGCTGCGATTATACGGTCGAAACTTTCCGACGGGAAGGGCAGCGCCAAAGCGTTGGACACCGCGACGGAGCCAACACCGCCGTTTATGGTCACAGCGGGATCACCGGCTCGAAGCGAGCGCATCATCCACAAGGCGTTGGACATCTCCGACATCTCGTAGTCGACGGCCGTGACGAGCGCCCCGCGACGCATCGCCTCGTAAGCGTGGCGCCCTCCGCCCGCGCCCAGATCCAAAAGGCGGTCACCGGGCTTGACTCCGAGAGTGTCGTATCGGACAGTTAGCATCAGGCTCCGGCGGGGACCGTCGATCTGAGACCAGCGAAATGGTCGATCGTCCAGCGGTAGTGCTCTGCTGTAGTTCGGGCGCAAGCCCCCCACGTGAATCGCTCAAGGACCCGCCGGCGGCCGTTCGCGCCGAGCCGGCTGGCGAGGGTAGGGTCGGCTAGCACCCTCCCGATCGCAACGGCGAGAGCATCCGGGTCTCCGGGCGGAACGAGAAGACCGCTGCCACCGTCCTCACCAACCACTTCTGGCAGGGCACCACCGGTAGTAGCCACGAGGGCCGTCGCGCACGCCTGGGCTTCCACTGCAGGCAGCGAAAACCCTTCGTACAGAGACGGCACTACCGCTACCTGCGCTTGGGCGTACAGCTCGACCATTCGCTCGTCACTTATCGAGGACTCGAAACGCACCGCGCCGCCGAGACCCAGACGTCTGATCGCCGCGGCCACCGGGCTCTCCGGACGGAGCTTCCCCACTACGACTAGGTGGGCGTGCGGGATCTCAGTTCGAAGCTTCGCCAGCGCTTCCACCAACGGCAGAAGACCCTTGAAAGGGACGTCGGCGCTCGCCGTCGTCATTATCCGACCGGGAACCCTCGCGATCTCTGGCCTTGGTCGGAAGTGCGTGTGGTCGACACCTATCGGTACTATCTCAAGCTGTTCGGGGGCGACACCGAACTGGTCGACTATGTCGGCCTTCGACGAAGACGAAACCGTGAGGATCCGAGGGATCCGCCTCGCAACCTTCTTCTGCATGCCAATGAACCCGTACCACCGGCGAAGCGCGATGCGCTTGCGCAGCGTGGCAGCGTGCTCGATGTCGAGGGCCCTGTCGACGGTAACCGGATGGTGGCACGTCCCCAGAAGCGGGAGGCCGTCGTCCATCACGCCGAGAAGACCCCGTCCGAACGTCTGGTTGTCTTGGACTATGTCGAAGTCCGACCTGCGCTCCCTGAGAAGCTTCCGAACCCGCAAACTGAACGTCAGCGGCTCAGGGAACCCGGCGCTACACATCACGGCGAACTCAGCGACGTCTATCAGCGACTTGAACTCGTTCGGCCTGGGAACACGGAACGGGTCCGGCTCCCGGTACAGATCCAAGCTTGGCACAGCCACGAAATCGACGCCTTCGTCGAGCACCGGCCACGGCTGGCCGGCAAAAACTGTGACCCTGTGGCCTAATCCCACGAGCTCACGAGCCAAGTATCGGGTGTAGACGCCCTGACCTCCCGAATGCGGGTTACCCCGGTACACAAGCAGCGCGACGCGCATAGAGGAATCACCCGACATTCCCGAACAATCTTGCCGGTCAGAGGCCTGCGGTCAAACCGGACTCTTAACTCGCATCTCCCTCCGCCTTAGGTTCCGCCCTCGACCGGTTCACCGCACCGTCCCCAGCGCCCCCAAAGGGTGGCTGCCGCAACCGCCGTGGAAGGAGTCGGCGTGGCGTAAAGCTCCCTCCGAGTACCGCCGTGATCCACAGCAGTGCTCCGGCCGCCAGCACAGGCTTGTCGCCTAGATCGACGAACCATGTCCGGCCGTTGCGTAGACCGACGGTGGTTCGGACCACCGCAGGCAAGCTGAGAGTGGTTCGGTCTTCCACTACGCCGTCAGGCCGCACGACCTCGGAGTAGCCGGTCGGTGATACGAGAACCAGCCAGCGGCCGGTCTCGACAGCCCTGAGCCTCGCCGCTGCGAGCTCCTGGCCCACGACCTGGGTTCCCCTGTAAGACGCGTCGTCGGTCGGAACGACGAGAACTTCGCCGCCCGCTCGGATCCCGCTGCGGGCCCGAGCTCCGAAGAACACCTCGTAGGAGATGAGCACACCGAGCGGTGCGGCGGGTGTTCGCATGAACGCCGGGCCGTGGCCGGGGATTGCGTTACGAGGTACGTCAGCAAGGTTGAAGTAATGAGACAGGAAACTCCGTGCCGGTATGTACTCCCCGAAGGGCACCAGATGGTTCTTGACGTAGATGGCGACCACGTTGCCTTGCGGGGACCACGCTGCAACCTCGTTGAGATAGTTCGCAGGCCCCAGGTTCTGAACGATCCCTACGAGAACTGTCGCAGACAGACGCCTGGCCAGCCCAGCTACTTTCGCGGCGTCAGCCCCGGCTTGGAAAGGCCTGTTGGCCTGCAACACCCCTTCTGGCCATACGACCAGGTCCACCGGTCTACGCAACGACGCTGACTCGCTCAGCTGACGGTCGAAGACCACCTGCGGGTTGGTGTGGATCGCCCTGGTCCCGAGCGGCCCGCCGCCTTGGACCAACGCCACGCTAAGCGTCCCCTGTTTTGTCCCGGCGCCGCTGGGCGACAACCAGCCGACCGCCGGAACCGCCACACAAATCACCGTTGCCAGCACAAGGCCCGGCAGGGCAAGTCCCCCTGACTTACGCTTTAGATCGCCAGGCTGATTGCCTCGAAACACCCTCGGTGCTGTCGGGACGGGCGGTGACGCCGACCTTGGCGGCAGGTGACGCCACAGCTTCTTTGCGCCGAAGGCGATTACCACTCCCACAAGGGCTGTTTCACCGCTCAGGAGCAGCTCACCTCCGACTCTCGCAGACCATTCGAGCGGGCCGGCGGCCTGGCCGAGTCCGAGCGCTGCGAGCGGGAAACCGTGGAGTGGGAACCGGTCACGCGCCCAACCTGCGATCATCACAGACACGGGAAAGCCTACGGCCACATTCCAACTACGCCGAGTTGGCACGATAACCAACGACAGGCAGGTGTAAGCTGCGCAGACAAAGAGAAGCGCCGCGTAACCGTAGCCGCTGAACTGGACAGTCCAGGCGATTCCTATGGCGTACTGCGCGACCCCCCACCCGGCTCCTATAGCCACGCGCCTGGCGACGGTTGCCGAGGGAAGACTCCCTGCTATGAGCGCTAAACCCAGCCAGCCGAGCGGCCACCAGCCGAACGGGGGCAGGGACAGTGCGATCAACGCTCCTGCCACGGCGCCAAGAGCCAGCCCAGCGAACGGGCGCTTCGCTACAGCGGTGCTGCGCCCTCGAAAACGTCGCATAAACACTTCTAGCACCTAAGAGCAGACCCCATTTGAGCACTAACTCGCCGACGGCACCTAGCATCAGTGGCTCATGCTTAGCGTTGTCATGCCTTGTCACAACGAGGAGCGTTACCTTGAGGCCGCAGTCGGGGGCGTCGTAGACGGCCTGCGGACCAGAGGACGCCCCTTCGAGGTGATACTCGTGGAGAACGGCTCAAGCGATTCGACCCTCAGCCTCGCCAAGCGGCTGTCAGGCTGCTACCCGGAGGTCCGCTCCGATTCGCTGCCAGATCCCGACT
>JAJZAM010000039.1 GCA_021799445.1 Actinomycetes bacterium | reverse complement strand
ACATCGAGATAGGTCTGGTCGGCGGCGATACCCGATACTGCGGCGATTAGGGACTGTTCCATTAGGTCTTCCTTTCAGGTAGTTGGTGTCTCGGTCAGGCTGCGTTAAAGATCAGCCTGATGCGGATGTTGATGTGCTGTTGGCATTAGCTGCCGAAGATGTGCTGTTCGATGCCGCACCGGTCGAGGCCGTGCTAGGTGACGTCGCACCGGTCGAGGCTGCACTAGTGGAGGCTGCGCCGGTGGGCGCCGCTGCGGCGCTAGCAGCGCTGACCTGGGTCACCTGGTCGAGAGCGACGGAGCCGGTCTGGCCGGCAAGAGTCAGCTGGGGAGGGCCCGACGAGTTGAGCAGCACGGCGCTCACAGTCCCAGAGACGGTCCGGCCACCTGAGCCGGTTCCCGAAATCTTCTGACCTAGCATCGAGTCTGCTGCCACGGTCTGCTCCTCCGCGTTGAGGGTGGTCTGCGACTGCACGGCGGTCAACTGGGCGATCTCGGTCATGAACGAGGTGGGGTCGGTGGGATTGCTCGGGTCCTGGTTCTTCAACTGTGCGACTAACAAGTTGAGAAAGGTCTGGGTGTTGTCGAGCTGGTTGAGTCCGCTCGCCGCCGGGGCTGTAGCTGTTGCACTCGGCGAACTGCTGCTTTGGCTGGCGGTAGAGCCGGATGCGGGTACTACGAAAGACATGGCTGCTCCTTGGGGATGTTAGAGGCGAAGATCCACTGATGTTCTGGAGCTGACCCCTTGGGACGTGACCAGAACAGAGCTGGCGGACATGCCGGTGTGCGCTGAAAACTCAGGGTGGGAACGGTTCCTGGAGGTCTCGCCTTTTGTGCCATCACCTAGGAAAACATTTGCTTGTCGTCCTCCCGACCCGAGCTGCTGGCGAAGATCCGGCAGCGCCGTGCCAAGCGCCTGACGTGCTCCTGGATGATCGGCGTTTAGCTCGACCGTCACGTGACCCGATTGGACGGTTACGGTAGCCTGAATAGTGCCCAGGTCTGCAGGATGCATCTCGATGGAGATTTGGTGTGTCCCGTTTGGTCGGTTCAGCACTGGTGACAAGATCGACAGCATCTGCTGAGTTTGCGAACTGGTCGGCGGGGAAGCGGGAGTCGGCTGAGTCGATGCGGAAGCCGTGACGGTAACCGGCGCCGGAGGGGCTTGGGCAGACGTCAGGGGGACAGCGGTCAGGCCCGTCGCCCCGGAAGCCGAACCGGGGGAGCTCTGAATGTGAGCAGGACCCTGTGCCAGCGTAGCCGAACCGGGTTGGGCTACGGTTCTGATCGTTTGGTGTGGAAACGAGCCGGCCTTTCCGTTCGGCCCTCCGCTGCCTTGGGCGCCGCCTTGTGCAGCTATCGGATCTCGGAGCGCCAGGCCGTCTGCGGTCGTGGGACCCTCCGACGGGCCACTCGGGGGAACTGGCGGTGGCGAAGTCAGGTGGCCGGACGGCGCAGATCGTTCGCCGGGCACAGAGGGCGATGTGGCGGGCGACGAGCTCCCCGTAACTCGTGGTTGCGCCGCCACAAGCGAGCTCGGCCGCTCAGGCCCGCTGGCAGGCCCCTGGGCGGCAGGAGCGCCAGCATGGAGTCCCTGCGCGGGAGCCGCAACATCCTTACCGACATTAGGCCCCTGGGAGGTAGCAGCGACCACTTTGACCGTCTTGGCGGGAATCGTGATCGCTGGGATAGCAGCTGGTGACGGGCTGGTAGGGCTCGGCGGCGGTGCGCTCTCCCTGGATACGGCGACTTCCACGCTCAGGATTGCGGCACTAGCAGCGGAGGCCTCTGCGGGCGGTCCAGCTGGCGCAGGAGTTCCCGTCGACGTGCTGGAACGGGACAGCTTGACCTCTTTCGCGCCGCGTGAGCGCTTCTTCGCAGAGGGGCTGGCTTTTGGCGTGTTACCCGGTGGTTGTCTCTTGGTGATGCCGTCGAGATGGCTCTTGAAGTCCGCGACCGCCGGTGGGCTCGCCCCGAGCGACGTGACCCCTGCGTCAGAGACGCCAACTGCTCGAGCGACTGGGGAGGCCGTGCCGTTGGTCTTGGCGGCCTTAGCCGTCCGGTTGGCATTCGCCGGGACCGTCAAAGTCGAAGCCACGTCGGCCGGCATGGCGGTCACGCCAGGGCCCCGACGTTGGACAGCATGGAGGTGATGCTCGAAACGTAGTTCTGAGTCTCGGCGTAGGGCGGCACTCCACCGTGTGAAGCGACAGCTGCAGGACCGGCGTTGTAGGCGGCCAGCGCCAGTGGGACAGAACCACCGTAGTTGGTCAGGTAGCTGCTCAACAGCTGTGCCGCTCCGTCTATGGCGGAGGCCGGGTCGAGCGGGGCCACCCCAAGACCGGCGGCCGTGGCCGGCATTAGCTGCATCAGCCCCAAGGCGCCGGCGCCGCTCTGGGCAGTCGGGTTGAACCCGGACTCCTGCTTGGCCACGGCCGCCAGGAGGACCGGGCTGACACCGTAAGTCTGGCCGGCAGACTCGAAAAGGGGTTGGTACGAGGGCGGAACGCCCAGGGCGTCCATCGCCGCGTTGGTCGCCGAACCGTTGAAGGCTGCTAGGACCGAGCCTGCGGGGCTCGACAAGGTCGATCCTGCCGGATTGGCTTGGACGATACGTCGGATCGCAACCGGTTGGCCGACTGACTGGACTTGCACCGTAGAGCCGGTCTGCGGCGCGTCGATCATCTGGCCGTTGCCGATGTATATGCCGACGTGGCCTGGGCTGGTGGCCGTTCCGTCCGAACCGGCGAAGAATACGAGGTCTCCGGGTTGGGCCTGGGCTAGGCTCGGTACTGCCACTCCCGAGGTGGCCTGCTCCTGGCTCGTCCGTGGGAGGCTCACCCCGAGGTTCGCGAAGACGGTCTGTACCAGACCCGAGCAGTCGAACCCGGTAGAGGGGCTCGTCCCTCCCCACTGGTATGGAACGCCGAGATACTTCGCCGCTTCGGCTACCACGGCCGATCCGCTCAGCTGTCCCTGAGAAGTAGTTGCTGTCGCTGCGCCAGCGCCCGTTCCGCCAACGAGCGAGGTCAGGAGCCCGAGCGATCCTGACGGCAGGGCTCCCGACGACGAGCTCAGACCGCTCAGGCCGGCCGAGGCGCCCGAGGAGGAGCTCGGGCTGCCTCCATCCTGGATGGAAGTGATCTCGGCGTTGACCTGCGACAGCACCGAGGCGAAATCGCCGGTCGACGCGGCGGCTGAAAGTTGACTGCCGATGCTGCTCAGTTGGGCAGCGAACTGCTGGATGGCCCCCACCGTCAGGGCCGGATTCGAAGTCACAGCGGGTGTCGTGGTCACTTGGGCCTCACCCCGGGCGAGGGCTGCCTATCCCACCTTGCGTTGACGATGTCGTCCACCGCGGCAGCCTCAGCCCTAGCCTCCGAGTAAGACCACTCGGATCGTCGGCGTTCGTCGAGGCGCTCAAGGGAGGCCACTCTCTGGCCGGCGAGCACCCACGCCGAGTAGCACGATTCGGTCTCCTCCTCGCACTGCACCACGAGCTTTGAAGCCTCCTCCACCGCTTCGGCTAGGCGCAGCTCCCGGCTTCTGTCGTCGAGAAAGGCATCCCTGTCCCCCGGGCCACGCGAAGCTGATGACGTCACGATCCGATAGGCGTCCAAAGCCGCGTCCCGCCGGGACCTTGCTCGGCGGAGATGATGGTTGGCGGCGGCGAGGTTCTGACGGGCGGCCTCCTCCTGCGCCCGCCGGGCGCGCAGAACCGGCTCCAGCGAAAAATGGTACCTTTTCATCTGGCCACCTCGGCTAGTTCGGCGCCGACCTCGGGCTGCTCACTCAGAACGTCTTGCAGCAGACGCCAGGCGTCCTCTGAGGGCACGATCTCGCTCTTGCGCTGCTGCAGGAACGCGTCCAGGTCGTCTCGTAGGCTGACGGCACGGTCCACGGTCGGGTTGGTTCCCGGTACGTAAGCGCCTATCTCGATCAGGTCCCGGGCGTCGCGGTAGGCGGCGAGGAGCCGTCTCATATCGGCGCTAAGAGCGCGCTGTTCTGGGGTTGTGATCATCGGCTCTACCCTCGATACCGAGTCGAGAACCTCGATGCTCGGAAAGTGCCCGGAAGTAGCGAGACGTCGTGATAGCACGATGTGGCCGTCAAGGATCGAGCGTGTCGTGTCAGCTATGGGCTCGTTCATGTCGTCGCCATCGACGAGAACCGTGTAGAGGCCTGTTATCGAACCGACTTCGCCGGCCCCAGCGCGCTCTAGCAGCTTCGGAAGTAGCGAGAACACCGAAGGCGGGTAGCCGCGCGTGGCGGGCGGTTCTCCAGCGGAGAGACCAACCTCGCGTTGGGCCATAGCAAAACGTGTCACCGAGTCCATCATCAAAACCACGTCGTGTCCTTGATCGCGGAACCATTCGGCTATCCGAGTCGCCGTGAAAGCTGCCCGAATACGCACCATCGCCGGTTCGTCGGACGTGGCGACCACCACGACCGACCGAGCCAGGCCTTCCTCGCCGAGGTCGTGGCTGATGAACTCGTTAACCTCACGACCGCGTTCTCCGACGAGGGCGAGCACAGCCACCGTCGCTTTGGTGCCCCGAGTGATCATCGACAGCAGGCTGGACTTGCCAACCCCGGAGCCAGCGAAGATCCCGAGCCGCTGACCTCTGCCGCACGGAACGAGCGTGTCCAAGGCCTTGACCCCGAGAGCGAGCTGGCGGTCCACGAGATCCCTGCGCAAAGGATGAGGCGGCGTCCCATTGACCCTTACCTGCTCCCACTCGCCTTCGATCGGCCTGCCGTCGATAGGCCTGCCGAGCCCGTCAAGAACCCTGCCGAGCAACCCGGGTCCCACCATGATCTGCAGAGGCCCTCCGACCGGGTCGACGCGGTCGCCGAAACGCACGCCGTGGAGATCCCCCAGCGGCATGCACGCAAGCGAAGAGCCTTCTACGGCCACGACTTCAGCGTCGAGCACGCCCCCAGCGCGATGGATGCGCAACGCGTCACCAACCGCAGCTCGAAGCCCGTCGACCTCTACGCGCAACCCGACGATCCGAGTCACCTGGCCAGAGACTTGAGGCAGAACCGCCTGGCTGAGGCGCACCCGCACTGACTCCGTGAGAGCCATCAACGATCTCCGGGCGCATCTGTCGAAGGCGAGGTCAAGCTGAGCTCTTCGAGCACGCGCCGGGCCCTCTGCAGCGCAGGTCCGATCTGAGCGTCGATGCGGCACGCACCAGCCGCGACGACACATCCGCCCACCTCTACAGCGGGGTCGGAGACGACCTTGACAGCGGCGTCTGGTACAAGAGCCTGTATGTCTTCGACGGTCAGCTCGTCGGCCGGGTTCACCTTGACGACGAGATCTTCCCCCTCAGGCACCAGCCGCAAAGCGCGGGTCGCCGCCTCTAGCACAGCGCGGGTCTGGGACAGCTCGCGTTCGAGGATCGCCTCCGCCAGCCTGCAAGCGAGCTCGACAACCTCGACCTCCCCGAGGGCGAGACTCTCCGTACGGGTCTGCGCGACCCGTTCGGCTGCGTTGCAAAGCGCGTCGGCCAGGCGGCGCAGCTGGGCGGTCCGGGTGGCTTCCTGGCCGGTCGCGAACTCGGCGGTCGCTGCGTCGTAGCCTTCCTGCCAGGCGCGAAGGGCGGCTTGCTCTAGTTCCTCGTCGAAGCTCACGCCCTGGGACCTCTCGACTGTTCTAGACCTGGTCGCCAGTGAGGCAACCGGAGCGTCGAAACCTTCTTCGCGCCTGACTATGCGCCTGTGGTGGAACTTAGACGTACTCATCATCACCCCGAGCGAGGACTATCTCCCCGGACGCCTCCAAGTCACGGACGATTTTGACAATGGCGCTTTGAGCCGTCTCCACCTGGGACAGTCGGGTCGGACCGAGCGAGTCGATCTCCTCAAGTAGGTCCTCGGATGCCCGCTCGGACATGTTCCGCATGAAACGCTCCCGGATCTCCTCGCTACCCGCCTTGAGTGCTACGGCTAGGTCCTTCGGAACCACGTGACGCAGAATCAGCTGCATCGAACGGTCGTCGAGAGCAATGAGGTCGTCGAAGACGAACATCTCGTTGCGGATCGACTCTGCCAGGGCGGGGTCCTTCTCCTCCAGTCCGCTCAGGATCTGCTTCTCGGTGGTGCGGTCAGTCAGGTTGAGGATCGCCACGGTGGACTCCATGCCACCGATCGGACTGGTGAGGGCGACACCGTTTCTCAGGAGTGAAGCAGCTTTGGACTCGAGCACCTCGGCCAACTCTTTTATGACCGTCGGGTTGATGCGACCCATCGTCGCCAAACGGCGGACCAGGTCGACCCTGACGTCTTCTTCCATTCCGGCGAGCAACTGGGCCGCCGCCTCCGCAGGCAGATGAGCGAGAACCACCGCTACAGTTTGAGGGTGCTCCTCGGAAACGAGATTGCCAAGCTGGCGAATGTCGATCCTCTGCACGAACGACAGGGGATTGCCGTCGCGATCCTCGACGATCTCGCTCAAAATGGCCTCCGCTCGCTCCGGGCCGAGGCGGTCACGGAGGAACTTCCGCGCAACCTCCAAACCGCCTTGGGAGACTTGAAGGAGCTGGCCCGCTTGGACGTTAAGCTCTTCCAGGACGCCGTCCACGTCCGCTGTGTCCAGTGTCGGCAGGTCGACCATCGCCGTCATGATCGCCATCACATCCATCTCGCTCATCGACCGGAGAACCTTCGAGGCCCGGGTCTCGTCCAACTGCGCTATGACCACGGCGGCTTTCTGCGTACCCGTGAGGCTCTTCATCGACCCACAGCCTTGTTCGGGCTGTCCGCCAGCCACAGACGCAGAATGTTCGCTACATCTTCGGGCTGGTGATCTACGAACTCGTTGATCGCCATCGTCTGTGCGCCCACAGGTAGCTCCGGGCTGCCGTAGGCCGGCATGAGGGCCGTCGGGCTGTACTCCCGAGCCGCCCGGAGAGCCTCAAGCTCGCCCGGGCCGAGCACTGTCGGGGCCATCCGCGCCTTGCGGGCTGAGCGCCACAGCATGAACAGCACGAGGGCGATTATCAAGAAGATGATGCCCGTCTTGATAAGCGCTTCGAGAGACTTGCTCTTGCCCGATGCGGCCGCTGCCTTCGCAGCCGCCGCGGCCTGCTGCGCTGCGCTCGTATTAAACGGCATCGTCGAGAAAGCAAGTTGGTCACCCCGGGCTGTGTTGATGCCGGCCGCAGCCGCCACTCCGGCCTGCAACGCCTTCAAGTTGACACCTTTTGGTATCGCCGCCGAGTTGATCAGCACGGCAACCTGCTCGGACTTGAGAGTTCCCGGAGCCTGCTGGACGGTCTGTGTCTGCTGGCTGGTCTCACAGGTCTGGTTCGAAGTGGTGTTCGAATAGTTGCCCGTAGAGCCGGCCACCGTCGTCGCCGTGATCGCGCCAGCCGTACCACCGGGTGGCGTGCCAGTCCCCGTGTAGGTCTGACTACTCTGCTGGTTTTGGGTACAGAAGCTCACCGGCTTACCATTCGGCCCCAGCTGTATGCTGTTAGTCGTCGTAGACACCTTTGAGTAATCCAAAGTCGCGTTAACTTGCACGTCTGCGTTACCAGGTCCGACTACGCTAGCCAGGTAGTCCACGACTTTCGCCGCCACGGCGCTGTCGTACGAGTTCGACTGGCCGCCGCCACCGGACGCCCCTGGTGTCACACCTGGTCCTGCTAGAAGGTCGCCGTTAGAGTCAGCAACGGTGACGTCAGCGGAATTGAGATTGGGAATACTCGAAGCGACGAGGTGTACGATCGCCTGGACGTCTCCGCTGCTCAGCGACGCCCCCTGCGACATGGTCACCAAAACGGAGGCACCAGTCGGATTGTCTTGGGTGAGCGAGAAGTTCTGGTTCGCAGGCAGAGCGATGTTTACCTGGCTGGAAGCGACGCCCGAGATCGAGTCGATGGTCTGCTCGAGCTCACCCTGCAGAGCCTGCAGGTAGTCCGCCTGCTGGGTCATGTTCGACGTCGTGATACCTGTCTTGTCAAGCAATGACAGCCCTACTGTCGACGTTGCAGGCAGGCCGGCGGCGGCGAGGCTCACCCTCTCGGCGTTGACGTCATTTAGTGGAACCATGATGGTGGTTCCACCGTTGGTTAGCTGGTACGGAACCTTCGCCGAGGTTAGCTGCGAAGTGATGCTCGCCACGTCAGAAGCCTGAAGGTTTGTGTACAGGGGCGCGTAGGTGGGCTTGCCGGTGACTGACATGAGTACGCCTCCGCCGACTATGGCTACCAGTATCGCCGCTACCGTCACAGCCTTCTGGCCGGGCGTGAAACCGCTGGCGAACTGTCTTACTCCCGAGCGCGCCCGTTCTACTAGGTTGGACGGTAGCGGGAACACATCAGACCTGCATATTCATGACCTGGGTGAACGCCGCTATCGCCTTGTTGGCTACCGCAGTCGTCACCTGGGTGTCCACCGACGCCTGTGTGGCGGCGATCATGGCGTCTGCCAGGTTGCCCTGACCGGCCGCGGCTAGTGCCGCCGAGCTAGACGCGGAGTTCTGAACCTGCTGGAGCTGGTCGATGGCGTTGGTGACGCTGTTCGAGAAGCCCCCTGAAGAACCGCCTGACGATCCCGGCGAGGAGGATAAGCCGCCGCCGCCACCAACTGGAGAAGTAGCAGCCGCCCCGGTGCCGGAGCCAATAGTGGAAAGGGGTGAAATGGGAGGGATCACGTTAGCTTCCTATCGTCAGTGCGGACTGATACGCCGTCTTCGCGCTCGCCAGAGCCGAAGCGTTCGCCTGGTAATCTGTCTGGGCTGCTATCAGATCTACCATCTGACTGCCCATGTCGACGTTTGCTACCCGGACTTCTCCTTGAGCGTTCGCAAGAGGATTGTTTGGCTGGTACTGGACGACACCGGCAGAACTGCCAAGCTGCACCGAAGTGACTGCGACACCGTCCCCGACCTGACCCAGTTGGCCTATCGCCTGGAAGAAGGGAGTCTGCGTCGCGTAGACAGGCGAGTTGGTAGATACCGTGTCGTTTGCATTGGCGATGTTTCCTGCGGTGGTGTTGATCCACGTCTGCGAGGCGTTTATTCCCGAACCTGAGATGTCGAGTGCCGAGAAGAGGTTCACGCGAAGCTCCCTCCTGCAGCGCCTTGCACCAAACGAAATTGGGAGTTTAGGAGATCTACGGTCGCTTGGTACTGGAGGGTGTTCTGCTCGGCAGCGACTAGCTGATTGCCAGTGTTGACGTTGTTGCCGTTGGTGGCAGGAGGAGCCTGGCTGGGTATGGTTGTGACTGTAGCTGTGCCGCCACCCGCGGATGACAACGCCTTGGCTAGACTGGTCTGGAAGTTGACGTCCTGGGCGGTGTACCCGGGTGTCTCGGAGTTGGCGAGGTTGTTGGCTATTGCCTGCTGTTGGGTCGTGAGACCGTCGACAGCGAAATGAAGAACGTCGATGATGCCGCTCATGGCGGGCGATCTCCTCCATGGCCACCGGCACCGCTGGCCGGCGAACCTGAAATCGGGTGGAGCCCCTCCTGGGCGATATTAGTGGGCCAATGCCGTCCTAGCATGGCCAACAGATGTATCGTCACGTGGAGGCCGCTGCTTGAGAGATCAGAAACCGACGATGGAGGCTTAGTTTGACGAGTTTTGAGGCTACCCCGGGCCCCGCAGCATCCGGCTCGCGTCTACTGATGGGCCGCCAGAGCATGTGGGCGGCTCTCGACGAGGCGCTGAACAACGAGGTCGCTTCAGCGACCGACGATCTGCGCTGGCTGGCCGTGCAGACGGTCGCTTCGGCGCCGCAGCGGCGTGCCCTCATAGGGTCACTGAGCATCCCCCCGGGGTCGCGGGTGCTCGACGTCGGTTGCGGTTTCGGAGCGGCGACCATGGAGCTGGCAGGGCAGGGGGACGTCGCGGCGGTAGGCGTGGACAGTGACGGCGACGCCCTTGAGGCTGCAAGGAGGATCAGCAGCTCGCTCGCCAGGAGCCCCTCATCGGCGTCCTTGCGTACGGCGTTCGTTTCTGGCGACGTTTACGCCTTGCCGTTTCCCGGCGGTAGCTTCGACTTCGTCTTTTCCCGCTTCGTCTTCCAGCACCTAACCGACCCTCTCCGAGCCGCTGGAGAGGTCGCTCGGGTCCTAGCGTCGGGTGGGACAGCGTGCGTCGTCGACGTGGACGACGGCCTGTCGATATCTGACCCTGCGCCGTCGGAGGCGTTCGCCACGCTGGCAGGGGCTCTGAGAGCCGCCCAGGCAGCCAGGGGAGGAGACCGTTTCATCGGACGGCGCCTGGCAGGCCTGCTGGACCGCTCCGGCCTGGTACCCGGACCGCTGATAGTCCTGCCGCAAGCCGCCTACCACCGGCCGGACCCGGCCGGTGCGGAGCGTTCGCTGATGCTCGAGCGCCTCAGGTTCGCCAGAAGCGGAATATTAGGCGGCGGACACCTAACGGCAGGGGAGTTCGACCGGGCGCTCGCCGACTTCGCCGGAGAAGATCAGGGCCCCAGCTGTGAGATAGAGGCACACCTAGCCGTGTTCGCGTCTAAACCCCACGACGCCCCACCTGGACCCTGAGGGACGCAAGGCGGCGGGCGGCCGGGAGCTACGAGCCCAGGTGGATTGGCTCGTCAGGCGGACTGGTCGACGTAGGTAGGAGGGGGACGGCCGATGTCGAAGGCCTTGGTACCTGAGACTGCGTGGAGACGCCGGGCGGTGGCGGTAAGGAGGCGTTCCAAGCGCCTTTCGACCTCGACGGTATCGGAAAGCAGCCGCTCGGCCCGATCGCGAAGCTCCTTGGGCAGTGGGCCTATCCCCTCCGGCAGCTGGAACGGTTCTACCGCCACATGGGAGTCCGAAGCGAACATGGCCTCGATCGTCTCCAAGCGTCGCTGCATGGAGTCGAGGAGCTCGTCCCAGTCGGTACCTGTCAAGCTGTCGCACCCGCCTCGACGCTTGTCTTCTCGACGGACCTCGCAGCGTTACGCCACGCCGCGGCAAGGGTGGCTACGTGGGAGGCTACCTCGGCTGCCCTCGCCCTGTCTTTCTCGAGATTGGATTTGACCAACTCCGAATAGAAGTAGTCGTACAGGGATACTAACTGGGCCGCGGGTTCCCACACCGAGGTGTCGAGCGTGTCCCGCAAGGCGAGGATTATGTCCTGAGCATGGATCAACAGATCGCTGAGGACTTTGAGGTTAGATCCTTCAACGAAAGCCCGATCAGCGCGAGCTAAGTCCATCTCCAAAGCGTCGAGGAGCATCGTCAACCGTGACGCTGGCGTCGACGTCTCGATGGCTTCCGTGAGGTACCTGAGCCGCATCTCTTCGGCTCGCTGGTTTGTCGCAGTCACCTTGGCCTCCTGCCTGACGTCATCCGTTAGCTGCTATGGACGCAAGCTCGCCGGCAAGGGCGGAGCTCTGGTTCTTCAAAGTGCCGAGAGTGGACTCCATTTTGGCGTACTTGTTGGTCAACATCTGCTGTTCCTGGTTCAGGATATTTTGATACATCTGGATCTGTGGGGTTAGGGCTGCCGACTGGTTTTGCAAACTCTGCACGGTCTGGGTTATCGCACCCGTGACCGGGTTGGCCATCGAGTTAGCCACGGTCGCCAAAACCTGGGCGAGGCCAGGGGTGTAGGTAAGGGATCCGAGATTCGTCGCCGAGGTTATGCCGCTGGCGGTCACCTGCACGGAGAGACCGGCCAGCGTGGGGTCCGACGTGGGAGCCGAAAGGAACTGGCCAGAACCGGTCGCCGCTACCCCATTTATGGTCCCGGCGACGTCTGTACCGTAAAACGTGGCGCTGGAAGTACCACCTGTCAGTCCCAGGGTGCCCGAGGCAGTGTTGGTGGTGCTCACGTTAAACGAGGTCGCCGATCCATATCCTGCAGAGACGAGTTGCAGTTGGGTGCCTCCTAGCACCTGTGCGGAGAGAGACATGCCCTGAGCGGCGAATGCACTGTTCAGGCCCGCTGCGATCGACGCGAGAGACTGCCCCGAGGTAGTGGTGTAGGTGGCGCTCGCAGAACCCACCCCGATGGTGAGCGTCTCTGCGGCACTTACCGCTCCGCCGGACAGAGTAGCCCCCAGGTCACTGGCCTGGGTAGCCGAGTGCGACACGTCGACGGCATAGGTGCCAGGCTGGGTGGTGGCACTTGCGTAGGACAAAGAGACCTGACCCGAGTACGACTGAGACGACGGAGAGAAGCTAGCTCCCTGGGTAAAAACGGACTGCACCTTGGCTGGGTTCGCGTTGAAAGCTGCCTCGAAGGTCTTCTGATCGAAGCTGAGTTGACCATTGCTGATGGTGATACCAACGTTGGCTGCGCTACCCAAACTCGACGTACCAATCGTGGAAGCAACCGCCGAGAGGATCGAATTCGTCAGCCCCTGGAGGATCGCCGATCCCATGAGCGGCCCACCCTGCTTGGTCGCCTCGTTGTAACCGGCGTACTTCTGCAGGTCAGACAGGACCGTGTTGGCGTCGCTAACCAGCGTGCCGACCGAGCTGGCAGCAGCCGACGCGTCGTTACCGACAGTAACTGTTACGGGCGTGGAGCTCACCTGCTGTGCCGTAACGGACAGTCCGGGCAATAGACCGGAGAAAGTGTTCGTCTGGGAAGACACCGTGTAGCCCGACGATCCTCCTACTTGTAGTTCAGCGTTGGCGCCGGTCACGGCGGTGCGGAGACTACCCAAGGTCGATGAGGAGAAGGCGTTGGGGTCGACGGAGAGGTCACCGTTCGTTCCGGTCTGCGACGACGACATTTGCAGCACGTAGGATCCGGCGGATGTCTGAACCGCCGACGCGGTCACGCCGGTCCCCGCCGCGTTGATGTTGGCGACGACATCGGCCAGGGAACCGCTACCCGTGCTTACGTCCGTCGCGTTGATCGAGGCAACCGATATCAGCGAACTGTTCACGTAGGCTTGAGATCCCGAGCCTACGAGGGTAGCGGTGTAGGTGGCGCCGGACGGACCGCTGAGGGTGACGGCAGCACCAGGGGTGACAGTCGAGATGGTGTTAGCGGTACCGTCCACGTTGACGATAGCATCAACCCCGGTAGTGCTAGCCGTTGATAGGCCCAAGGAGCCGAGTGCCGTGCCGCCCGTGACCGCCAGGCTCTGCGAGGAACCCTGATCGACAGTCGAGAGGACTAACTGGCCGGCGCTGTCGTAGCCGGCTTGGAGAACTCCAGAGGCACCCGCCGAGCTGATCGCCGTGTTAACGGCGGCTAGGAGTGCCGAGGAGCTATAGCCGCCGGACGGGCTCGCCGCCAGGCTCAGCGCGTAGGCGGTACCGTTGACGGTGACGTCGAGCGTGTTGTTGGAGCTCGTGATCGTGGTGGCCGATCCAGAGGCTCCAGGGGTGGAAGTACCGGTCAGGGAAGCGGCCTGTGAGGCCTGTGTCACGCTGAAGGTGTGACTGCCCAGTGCGACGCCACTGCCGGCCGCCAGGGAAGCGAACCCGAGTTGGTTCGCGCCTTCGGAGATGAGTAGCCCCGGGTTGGAAGTAACCACCTGCGACGTGGAAGAAACACTGCCCGACGAGACGATCGTGTTGGCCGAGGCGAGCTGGGTGACGGTGAACTGTACCGATCCGACAGGAGTCCCCGCCGCCGCCGTAGCTGTGGCTACCGCCGTGTCCGACGAAGTCGCCGACCGGGAGTTCCACCCTGACGGCAGCGCGAGAGTGTTAGCAGCGGTCTGCAACGCAAGCAGGTCAGAGTTGATCTGCTGGTAGTCGTTGACGTTCGACGAGATCGTCGACTGCTCCGACGTCAGGTTGTTGACGGGAATCTGGAACGGTTGGAGCTCGGCGGCGATGACCTGCTGGGTGTTGATACCCGATACGAGCCCGTAGGAGACTATGGGCGGGGTGGTGAGACTCCCTCCACCCACGGAGGTACCAGATGTTGTGGACGACACTAGCTTAACCTCCTTCGTCGCTTATTGGGGTTGAGTCATGGCTGATCACGGTGTGTTGTCAAAACTGATAGGCCTCCGGTCCCGGGTGCACCCGGGACCGGGGAGCTTATCTATGCGTTAGACTCCTTTTACTGGAGTAGCTTTAGCACCAGCGACGGGGTCTGCTGCGCCTGCGAGAGCATTGCGATACCTGACTGCATCAGGATCTGGTCGGCACTGTACGTGGTGGTCGCCTGAGCAAAGTTCACGTCGACTATCCCTGAATAGGCTGCTTGCAAGTTCTGTTGGCCCACTGTGAGGTTAGAGATCACCGCGTTGAGCTGGTTTTGAGTTGCTCCTACGTTTGCCTCTATCGAAGCCGCCGTGCTGATAGCCGCCTGGACCGACGCTGCGGCCGCCTGAGCGCTCGCAGCAGAAGAGATAGAAAGACCGCCGAGTTGCAACGCACCCGTTGTGACAGCACCGATGCTAAGGGTGATCTGGTTGTTGGTGTTGTCGAAAGCACCAACTTGAAGGGTCTGGTTTGAAAAAGTGCCGTCTAGGAGCGCCGTCTGGCCAAATTGGGTGGTGTTCGCGATCTGGTTGATCTCGCTGGAAAGTGCTGTGAACTCCTGCTGGTTAGCGCTAAGGGAGTTGCTGTCGTTCGTAGCCCCGTTCGACGAGGCCAGGGCCAGCGAGTTCATCGTCTGCAGGATTGATATGATCTGGTTGAGAGCACCGCTCGCTGTCTGGATGAGCGAGACGCCGTTCTGCGCGTTGCTGATAGCCTGCGTATAGCCATTAGCCTGAGATTGAAGGCCCTCGGCGGTGACGTAGCCAGCAGGGTTGTCAGCGGCTGTCTGGATCTGCAGACCCGACGACAGCTGCGATATCGCCTGAGACATGGCTTGGTCGGTCTGGTTGACGTTGTTGAAGGCGTTCAGCGCCGACAGGTTGGTGTTGACTACTAGAGAAGACATCCATTCCTCCTGGGAAGCAGGCCCCGACTCCTTCGAGGCCATGGGTAACTGTTGGCCGGCTGGTCAACGGGTTAAGCAACAGTGTTGTCGACACCAGGTCCGATCCACTTGAGCCCAGCGACAAACCTCACTGCGTCGAAGTGGCAGCCACGCCTCCAAGCTACGGGAATTTCGTGTTGCGTCAAGAATTTCTTCGCTTTAGCCGACTCTACAGGTGATGAGCCGACCACCTGTAACAATCGCGATATTGGCCTGGAACGCATGGGAGAGCACCAGGGCATGCCTCGACTCACTGCGCCCGACTCTGGGCATCCGAGATCAGGTAGTCATCGTCGACAACGGCTCTACGGACTACACGCCACGCGGACTTTCGTCATACCCTTGGGTTGAGGTGGTAACCAACGAGGCGAACCGAGGCTTTGCCGGCGGCTGTAACGACGCTGCAGCTCGCGCTCGCTGTGACGTCATCATCTTTTTGAACAACGACACCCTCCTCCCGGCCAGGTGGATTGAACCTCTTGTCGCAGCTTTCGACGATCCGGGCGTTGGGGCAGCGGGTCCGAGGACGAACTTCGTAACTGGACCGCAACTTGTCCCAGAGGCACGATACGGCACCCCGAGCGAAATGCGACGTTTCGCACGCCAGTGGTCTGACTCTCACCGGGGCATGGTCTCGGCAACCTTGCGCTTGGCTGGCTTTGCCCTAGCAGTGCGTAGGTCGAGCTTCGAAGCAGTTGGGGGATTCAACGAAGTGTATGGTATCGGAGGGTTCGAGGACGACGACCTGTGCAAGCGTTTAACAGCCACGGGATTCAAGTTGCTGATAAGCCACGAATCTTTCGTGCATCACGAAGGGCACAAGACATTCGATGCTAACGGTCTGGACTGGTACACAACTCAAGAAAAAAACCGTCGACGCTTTGTGGCTGCATATGGGGAACCAGATGGCAGTTATCGTCCAATCATGGTCTCAGCGTGCATCATAGTAAAGAACGAAGAAGCACTCATAACCACTTGCTTGTCATCACTCGAGGGACTAGCAGACGAGATAATCGTCTACGACACCGGCTCGACTGACGATACCGTATCGCTGGCTAGGGCCGCTGGAGCCAAGGTGATCAACGGCTACTGGGATGACAACTTCTCAAGAGCGAGGAACTCGGCCCTAAGCCACTGCAGCGGAGAATGGATCCTATGGATTGACGCCGACGAAACCTTCCATGTAGAGGACGCCACCCAGTTCAGAAACCTCCTAGCGTCGACCAGGCAACACATAGATGCCTGGTCAGTCCGCATCGACAACCTTAGCGGAGTAGGAACTGGATCCCTATTTTCTCATCATGCTACGCGCATTTTCCGCCGTGAACGCTGCGAATGGATCGGACGCTTGCATGAACAGATCGCTCTCCGAGGCACACACGAGCCTATAGTTCAAGCGACGCTGTCCGAGGGGGGATGGATCCAACACACCGGCTACATGAATGCAACCTTTTACGCTCGGGACAAGGCTGAGCGCAACCTCCGACTTGCGCGAGCCGAAGCGCAAGACGATACCACCTGGGACCGGGGATACACCCTGACATCGCTCGGTCGGTCACTGATTCTAGCCGGCAGCTCTGAAGAGGCCTTGAGGAATCTCCGCGAAGCTATTAGCATCACTAACAGCGATACGACGCGTCGTCTCGCCTTAGTTAGTGCTATTCCAGCTGCGACCTCCCTTGGCAGAACTGACGAAGCGCTCGAACTGTGCGACCTGCTCCGTAAATCGGGTGGAAGCCCAAATACCATCGCCGCCCTGGAAGCGCCTGCGTACCTGAAAGCAGGAAATCCACAAAAGGCTTTGGATCTCCTCGACTCAGTGGTAACAAACATCTCTGACCAGGACGGCTTCTCACAGAGTGCTGGTCTCATAGCTGCGTATAGGTCCGAAGCGCTTGCACGCTTGGGCCGCCCTGGTGACGCCGCTAACGCTCTTTTGAGCGTCCTAGGAGAAGAGGGTGTTCTCGATACCCACCTGGGCTCGCTGGTGGAGTACTTCCTTCAAGCCAACAGGCCTCTCGAGTCTCTCGCCGAATACATTCCCAAAGACAAGG
>JAJZAM010000038.1 GCA_021799445.1 Actinomycetes bacterium | reverse complement strand
GTGGAACAATGAAGCTATGAGCGACCCGCTGCGACTCGTGGACGACCGCGTCGACCGACTGCTAGCCGAGGCCGACCCGGCCAGGACTCCCGCGGTGGAGTTCCGGGGTCTTCAGTACGACGCCGGACTCGCCTGGGTGCACTTTCCTGAAGGACGCGGAGGGCTCGGTGTGGCGCCGAGCCTGCAGTCTCGCGTGGACGCCCGCCTTCGCGAGGCGGGGGCCAGGCCCCCCGACGGCCGCCTCTTCTTCGGGCTCACCCTCGCAGGCCCGACGGTCGTGACCAACGGAAGCGAGGAGATCAAAGACCGGCTGCTCCGGCGGATGTTCACCGGTGAGGACGCCTGGTGCCAGCTGTTCTCCGAGCCCGGAGCCGGCTCTGACCTGGCGGGCCTCGCGTGCCGCGCTGTGCGCGACGGCGACGAGTGGGTCGTGACCGGCCAGAAGGTCTGGAACACGATGGCCCACATGGCCGACCGGGGCATGCTCGTAGCGCGCACCGACCCCGACGTGGCCAAGCACAAGGGCCTCACCTACTTCGCGTTGGACATGCACTCCCCCGGGGTCGAAGTGCGGCCGCTGGTGCAAATCACCGGGGAGGCGGAGTTCAACGAGGTGTACCTGACCGAGGTGCGCGTACCCGACTCCGACCGTGTCGGCCGGGTCGGGGAAGGCTGGCGGGTTGCGATGACCACCTTGATGAACGAGCGGACCGCTATCGGAGGCGGCGGCGGGGCACCGCAGCGGGGGAGCGGCGCGATAGCCGAAGCGTTGCGCATCTGGGGCGAGTCCGGCGCCCAGGCGGCTAAACGGGACCGTCTGATGAAGCTGTGGTGCGAGGCGGAAGCCCTGCGTCTGACCAACATCCGCGCCGGCCAAAACCGCCGCGCCGGCAATCCCGGACCGGAAGGGTCGATAGCCAAGCTCATGTTCGCCGAGGTCAACAAACGTATCTACGAGCTGTGCGTCGACCTGCTCGGCGCCGACGGCACCGTCGGATATACCTACGAGATGCACCGTTCGGAGTCGCTCGGCCTGACCGGCCCGGCCGGATCAGCCCGCAAGATGTTCCTGCGCAGCCGGGCGAACTCAATCGAAGGCGGCACGTCGGAGATCCAGCGCAACATCCTCGGCGAACGGGTTCTCGGCCTGCCCGGCGACGTGCGGGTAGACAAAGACCTGCCCTGGTCGAAAGTTCCCCGCTAAGCCGAGGCCTTCCCGCCGGGCGCCTCTGGGGTTCACGGTTAGCCTGCGGGCGTCTCGGGGTAGCAGCGCAACTCGACGAGGTTCCCGTCGGGGTCCCGGGTGTATACGGACATGCCCATACCCAGGGCGCCGAACACTCTGGACGGTCCCCGCTCCACAGGCGGAGCTCCGGAGGCGACCATCGCCTCCCAGTCGACCTTCGTCATCACGAGGCAGAAGTGGTCCATGTTTGTCCCGAGCTCCGTGTTCCCCCTGACCTCCGTGTTCCCCTCGACTTCCGTTAGGAGCGGAACGGCGGGCGGTGTGGCGGCGAACAGGTCGATGATCGTTGCGTCGGTCACTCTCACCGACGGGAACGGGACCTCACCGGCCCGCCACTTCTCGACGCGCTCCCCGGCCAGACCTAGCATCCCGCAGTACCAGGCGAGGGAGCGTTCCACGTCCGAGCAGCGAAGAACTACGTGGTCGAAGCCTACGAATCGCACGCCGTAAGTCTCGCGCTTAGCTTTTGCCGGCAGCACGCCAGCTAATTCACCTGAAATTCATCTGAAGTTAGTTTAGGCGCAACTCGTCGGACAGAGGCCGTTTACCGGGACTTTGTAGGGTGAGTCACGTGACCACATCACCATCGGAGCGAAAATCGTGACCGACATCGAGAAGCTCGACCTTATCGACGCCCTCAACGAAGCACCAGTCAGCCAGTTCCATACCAAGGCGATCTTCACGTCGGGCATGGGCTTTTTCACTGATGCCTACGACCTGTTCATCATAGGGACCGCCTCCACGCTTATCGCCAAGCAGTGGCACTTGGACTCGACCCAGACCGGCCTGATCAACTCGATGACCCTGTTGGGGGCCTTTTTCGGAGCGATCTTCTACGGTCGGCTTGCCGACAAGGTCGGCCGAAAGAAGATCTACGGTCTCGAAGCCGCCGTCATGGTGGTTGCGGCCCTTGCGTCGGCACTGTCGCCCGACGTGGTGTTCCTGATTGTCTGCAGGTTCATCCTCGGCTTGGGAGTCGGAGGTGACTACCCGGTGTCAGCGGTGATCATGAGCGAGTACTCCAACCGCAAGGACAGGGGAAAACTCGTCGGCCTCGTGTTCGCCATGCAGGCCCTGGGGACCGTCACCGGCTACGCAGCCGGCCTAGCGCTGCTCTCATCGGGCCTGGCGTCCCCAGACGTGTGGCGGATCCTTCTCGCCCTAGGTGCTGTACCCGCGGCAGCAGTGCTCTACTCGCGGCGCAAGATGCCGGAATCTCCCCGATACCTGGCCATGGCGCAGGGTCGTTCCGCTGAAGCTCTTGCGGCCGTAGCTGAGTACTCCGAGGGTGCTCTGCGGCCTACCTCGGTGCGGGCGTCAGCGAAGATGTCCCTCGCTGAGTTCTTCTCCAACCGGCGTTACATGCTGACCCTGCTCGGGACCGCCGGCACTTGGTTCGTCTTCGACTACGCCTACTACGGGAACTCGGTGTCGTCTCCGTTGATCGTCAAGCAGGTGCTCGGAGCGCACTCGACCATCGAGCAGTCCCTGGCGCTGAACCTGATCATGTTCACGGTGGCGGCCTTGCCGGGCTACTACCTTGCCGCGCATTTCATGGACCGCATCGGCCACCGCAGGTTGCAGCTAATCGGGTTCCCGATGATGGGACTCATGTTCCTGCTCATTGGAGTGATCCCCGGTATCACGTCGACCGTGGTGCCCTTCCTGCTGCTCTTCGGAGCGAGCTATTACTTCGCCGAGTTCGGCCCGAACGAGACGACCTTCGTCCTGTCAGCCGAGTGCTTCCCGACGTCTGCGAGGACGACAGGGCACGGCATATCGGCCGGAGTAGCGAAACTAGGTGCTTTCATTGGTGTCTACCTCTTCCCTGATATTTCCAAGGCGTTCGGCATCGGCGGGGCCCTTGAGTTCTCGGCTGGCATGGCTTTAGTCGGAACTCTCCTAACCTTCCTCATCCCTGAGACGGCGCAGCGCAGCCTCGAGGACATAACCCAAGAAGTGGTCATCGTCGAAGCGGAGCGGATAGTAGCTAAAGCACCCGCAGCCCGCCCCGTACCCTGAACCGGCGGGCGAGCGGCCCGCAAGGCTAGCCTCGGGTTCGTGAAACTAGGATTGCAACTCGGTTACTGGGGGGCTATGCCCCCCAGTAACGCGCTCGACAAGGTGCTCGAAGCCGAGAAGCTCGGCTTCGACATCGTTTTCACCGCCGAGGCGTACGGATCGGACGCTCTCACCCCTCTCGCCTGGTACGGTTCGTCCACGTCGACGATCAGGCTGGGGACGTCCATCGTGCAGATGTCAGCTCGCACCCCGACAGCGACCGCTATGGCGGCGATGACGCTGGACCATCTAAGCGGAGGGCGTTTCGCCCTGGGTTTGGGCCTGTCGGGACCGCAGGTGGTCGAAGGCTGGTACGGCAGGCCTTTCGCCCAGCCGCTCGCGAGGACACGGGAGTACGTCGACATCGTCCGGAGGGTCCTCGCCAGGGACCAGCCGGTGACCAGCGAAGGCCCCCACTACCCGATCCCGTACCAGGGGCCGGGGGCGACCGGCTACGGCAAGCCGCTGCGTTCGATAGTGCACCCGCTTCGCGCCGACCTTCCTGTCTACCTCGGCGCGGAAGGCCCGAAGAACGTTGCGCTGAGCGCGGAGATAGCCGACGGTTGGCTGCCGATGTACTTCTCACCACGAGTCGGCGCCATGTAGCATTCCTGGCTGGCCGAGGGGTTCGCCAGGCCCGGCGCCAGGCGTAACTCCGGGGACTTCGAGATCATGGCGAGCGTCTCCGTTGTCGTCACCGACGATCGGGACAGGGTGCTCCAGTCCATGAAGCCGACCGTCGCTTTGTACGCGGGTGGTATGGGAGCCAAGGAGGTGAACTTCCACAAGGAAGTGTTCGCCCGTATGGGCTATGAAGCCCAGGTGGAGACGATCCAGGACCTCTACCTGGCCGGCAAGAAGGACGAGGCGATAGCGGCGGTACCCGACGAGATGGTCGGCGACGTCTGCTTGGTCGGGACAGCCGAGCGCATCCGCGACGAGGTGTCCATGTGGGAGGAAGCCGGTGTCACGGCGATAGTCGTCGGAGCCAGGGACGTCGCGGAGATGCGCCGCGTCGCCGAGGCGATCCTCGGCTAGGCCAAGTTGGCTCAGCGTCGAGCGTCGACGTTCGCGTCGAGCGCAGGTCGGTCGAGATCTGCCGGCAGCCGGCCGGCAGCGAGAGCGCCGACCAAGGCGGCTCCCAATACGATCGCGCCGACTGCGGTAACGACCCTGAGGTCCCCGGAGCCCGCTATAGCGCCCTGGACGACAGCCCCGAGCGGGTAGAGGATCCCCAGCGCCATCATGTAGATGCCGAGCATCCGACCTCGCAGCGCTGGCGGGGCGTGCAGCTGCACGATCGTGTTCGCCCCGGCGAGCAGCCCGATGTAGCAGGCGCCTACCAGCACTAGCGCGGCTGCGCCGGCCCACAAGTCCGGTGCGGCAGCGTACCCGACCAGGCTGGCTACCACACCGGCCAGATCTCCGATCAGGACCGCTCGGCGTCCGAATCGGGACACGAGCGGTGTCACCGCCAGGGCGCCGCACACCGCGCCCACCCCCTGGGCGCTGACGAGAAGCGAAGTGCCGGCGGCGCCGGCGTGGAACACGTCGATGGCCATCGCCGGCACCAGGGCGATGAACGGCGAGGCTGTCAGCGCCACGACCGATATGAGCAACACGGCGAAGCGGGCTGGTGGGTTCGAGAACGTCGCCCTGGCGCCCTCGCCGAGGCGACGGCGAAGTGACAGGCTGTCAGAGCGCGGCGCCGTGGCAGGCAGGCCCAGGGCGATCAGAGCGCCGAGCACGGCGAAGAAAGAAGCGGCGTTGATAGCGAAGGCCCACGCATAGCCGCCAGCGGCTATCGCCAGACCTGCGAGCGCCGGTCCGACCACCCGGCCCAGGTTGAACTGGGCGGAGGACAGCGAGATCGCTGCCCCCAACTCCTCGGGCGCAACGAGGTCGGGCATCATAGCCTGGTAGGCAGGGAACCCCACGGCCGACATTGCCCCCCCGCCCAGCACTAGAAGTGTCACCGCTCCTGGCGAGGGGTGTCCCGTAGCCGCTAGCAGAGCCAGGGCTACGGCGAAGAGCGTCTCGCCGAGTGTCGTGGCGAACAGCCAGCCGCGCCGGTCCATCCGGTCGGCCATCACACCGCCGAGAGGTGATAGCAGCCCGATCGGCAGGAAACCAGCGGCAGCAACAAGGCCCGTCCAGCCGGCCTGGCCGGTCCTGGCTGTTACAAGCACGCCCACTGCGACGGTCTGCATCCACGACCCGACGTTGGACACCAAAGCGGCCGACCACAAAAGAGCGAAGTTACGTTGTTTCAGCGGGCGAAGAGAGGCAGGCAAGCGGTTCAGGGTACCCGGACGCGGGTCGGAGCGCAGCGGCTCGGTCCGGTGCGGTGCCTTAGAGTCTTAGCGGGCCGGCGGGATGGCGAAGTGCTCGGCCGGCGACCTCCCAAGTAGCGGTCAACCCGAGCTTCGAAGCGACGTCGAGCAGCTTGCGCCCTTCCTCGTCGCTGCGACACCGTGAAGTCGAAATTCCGTCGCTTCGCCCAGGGCAATCACGCCGGCCGGTCGACGTCACGCCGTCGACCACCGAGCACAACGGTTGGATCGCCTCGTCCAACGACACCTCGGCGCGAGTCGCACGACGCCCTATGCGCCTAGCGGCCAGCCCCGCCAGGACGGCAAGGGCGCCGGTCAGGCCGCCTAGCGGGTCCGGGTAGGAGACCGCCGGCTCGTAGAATCCCTCGGCAGCATTATCGTTGCCGGGCACTGGCCACGTGTCGCCGAGCCCTGACTGGGCGTGCACGCCGGTGCCGTAGGCGACCCAGTCCCGCTGGCCGCCAGGCCCAAAAGCAGGCATCGACACCCAAAACGTGTCGGGACCGACCCTGCCGGGCAGGTCGAGGTTGGCCAGGACCCTAGGCGAGAAGGAGTCGATCACCACGTCGGCGCGCCTTACGAGACTGACGAAGCGGTCCACGGCCGCGGGTTCGCGAAGGTCGAGATCTTCGTGGAGCTTCCAACGGTTGAGGGCGTTCCACATAGCGCTGTCGCGCCCAGGGAGCGCCTGGACGCCCCCGGGGTAGATGCCCCCGCCCGCAACGGCACGGGTACCGTCGGGACGAAACGCAGGTTCCACCTTGGTTACCGTCGCGCCAAGGTCGCCCAGCAGGCGGGTAGCGAGCGGCCCGGCCCACATCGACGTCAGATCCACGACCATGAAGTCAAGGCGACCGCCGGGACGTGTCGGTCCGGGAGCTGGCGCTGCTTTACCTGGCTCAGCTACGGGCGTCGCATCGAAGCGAACGGGTATACGGGCGGGCTCCGGCGGGCGCTTGCGAGCCCGGTAGTCACAGACCGCCAGCCTCCAAAGCTGGGCTTGGGAGGCTACTTCGCGTGCGGCGACGTCGCCGGGGAGAGTACCCATCAGCCGCTCGAAGTCTTCTGAGGCGCCCGGCGCTCCCAGGTCGGCGTGGTAAAAGCCGCCGCCGGGGGCGCGGCGGGGACGCGCCGGGCGCATAGGGTTCGACGTCGCGTACGATGCCGCCAGCACATCAGGTAGCCGCATCTCCACGGCGACGGCCACCTCGTCGACGGTCACGGTGGCGCCGGATAGGAGACCGGCGATCGCCCCCGCTGCGAGCGCGACCCCCGTAGCGTACACAAGGGTGCCTTCGGGCAGGCCGGCGTCGCTTAGAGCGATCGGTGACCGGCGAAGGCGAGCCCCGCTGAGCGTTAGGCGGCTGTCAGTCCGGTTTCGACCTGCGGGCGGTAACGGCTGGGGGATCGACTCGGTGCGGGTCCACAGGATGTGCGGGCTGCCGGTTGTGGGGCTGGGCGTCGGCGACACGGCGGAGGGTGCGCTACGGCGGGAGGCTACGTCGACTGACACACCCAGGCCGACCAGTAACCATGCGGCGACCTCCCCGGCAGCGCCGACCGGCGTGAGGTCGACCCGCAGGCCTGAGAGGGGGGCTTCGAGAGGCTCGGACACCACGACTGGGATCTCACAGTACTCCCGAAGCGGGCGCGGCGCGGCCGCTGTCCAGCGAGCGCTGTAGGCTCGCTTGGCGTGTCGTCGGGGTCGAGTCGGAAAGCATTGCGTTTTCGTGAACGTCGGTTCGACATGGTGGTAGTCGCGTTCTTCTGCGTCAACCTGTTCTTCATCACCTACTTCGTCGACATCGAACAGCTGACGGTCGCCAACCCTTACCACTTCAGGTACCCGCTGTGGCCGCCGCCCTTCTTCGTGAACCTGGTCCACTCCTACGGCCGTCGCTACGACCCGCTGCTCATGGCGCGTCCACCTTTCTGGAAGATGCTCATCTGGATCGACGCCGTCGGGTTCGGCCCGTTCTACGCGGTCGCTGTTTATGCTTTCGTCCGGGGCAGGGAGTGGATCAGGGTGCCCGCAGTCTTTTGGGCGGGGATGATGACAACCGACGTCTTGGTCATCTTGTCCCAGGAGCTTTACGGGGCGTACAAGTCGCCGGACTTTCCGGTGGTGGCGGCGCTGAACTTCCCGTGGTTAGCCCTTCCGGTGGTCGTCGCTATACGTATGGCCGTCCGTCCTCACCCCTTCAGCATCCCCTTCAACGTCGAGGCCGTGGGCACAAGCGAGGTCCCGGCGCGGGCGTTCGGCGTGCAGCCTGATACGGCGGTCCTCGGCGAGGTGGAGCCGTGAGGCTCCGGCGCGCCCAGGACACAGCTGCATTGCCGCCCGACCTGAGGGGGCGCTACGGGCCAGCAGCGCTCGTAGTCGGCGCCTCCGTGGGGTTGGGAGCGGCGTGGGCGGAGGTCCTCGCCGCTAGCGGTCTCGACCTGATACTTGTCGCAAGACGCGCCGAGGTCCTAGCCGACACTTCCGCTCGCGTCGCTCGGACTTACGGCGTGAAGGTGCAAGCCCTGCCAGGGGACCTCGCCGACGGGTCGTGGCTGGCCGACATCGAGGATCGGGCAGAGGGCGGTGATGTCGGCTTCGCTGTCGTCAACGCGGCGGCCGCGCCGAGCGGGCCGTTCGTCTCTTCGAGCTTCGAAACGCTTGAGCAGACGGTAGCGGTCAACTGCCTCGGATCCCTCCGGGTTGCCCGCTCGGTGCTCCCGGGGATGGCCGCGCACGGGAGGGGAGGGCTCGTGCTGATGAGCTCGCTCGCTGGTAACCAAGGGAGCCCCGGTCTGGCCGCTTACGCAGCCACCAAAGCCTACCTTCGGGTGCTTGCGGAAGGCCTGTGGTACGAGCTGCGACCGTCTGGTGTCGACGTCTTGGCGTGCGTCGCAGGGGCAGTTGACACCCCCGGGTACTCTGCGAGCGCTCAAGCGCACGCGCCGGGCACGATGAGCCCCGCTGCGGTGGTCGAGGCGACCTTGGCGGCGCTCGGGAGGCGGCCGGTGGTGGTGCCCGGGAGGCTCAACGCCGTCGCTTCTACTGTCATGCTCCGCCTCCTGCCAAGGGCGGCCGGCGTCGAGGTGATGGCGAAGGCTAACAAGGCCGCGGGGCTGGCCGGGCTCGAGAGCGCGCCGGGATGGCGCCGGCGGGCTTCGGGGAGGCAGAGCCGGGCAGGGTAGTATCCGCAAGGCTAGGTGGAGCCGGCCTAGCACAGCGGCGGCTGAACCGAGCCAGCACCGCAGGACCACACAAAGCCACGAGACCTCGCCGAGGCGGACGAAATGACCAGACACATGCCAACCACCGACGACCTTCTTGAGCTTCTCGACATAGAGCTACTGGACAAGGACCTCTACCGGGGTATCAACGAGACGGCAGCGGTGAAGTACCCTGCGCTGTTCGGCGGGCAGGTCGCAGCGCAGGCGCTGAGAGCCGCCGCTTACAGCGTCCCCGAAGGCCGCCAGCCCAACTCGCTTCACGGGTACTTCCTGCGTCCCGGACGTGTCGACCAGGCTGTCATATTGAAAGTCGACAGGGAACGCGACGGCGGGTCCTTCTCGGCGCGCCATGTCGTGGCGGTACAAGGCGGGGAGGTGATCTTCTCCATGTCCGCCTCGTTCCAGGTACCCAGGCAGGGTCCGCAGTGGTGCCCTCCCGCGGAGCCGGAGTTCCAGCCTGACGAGCTCGACGAGGGCGGCGTCATCGACCGCTTCGACCACACTGTCGACATCAGAGGTTTCCCGCCGGCAGTGCCCTATGATCCCCAAGATTGGCCTGTGCCCGGTCGCATGTGGGTACGCGCTCGCAAACAGCTTCCCGACGACGCGACGCTGCACGCTTGCGCTCTCACCTACATGTCCGACATCGGCTCCGGTTTCGGTGACGGCCAAGCACCCGGGCTTCCAAGAGGAGGTCCCAGCATCGACCACGCCGTTTGGTTCCACGAGCCGCTTCGGACCGACGACTGGATCTACATCGGCATGTGGCCTCTAAAGGCCGGCGGTGGCCGGGGCCTCTACTCGGGCATCATGCAGGACCTAGACGGTCGTGTCGGTGCGACGTTCACCCAGGAGATCCTGTTCCGCCGCCCTGAGAGCCCCGTGGCGACCACGGCCCCCCACTCCAGCTGAGCCGGCGGCCTCTAGCTTCGAGGTCTGACCACGACCTTGCCGGTGGCGCGGCGCTGGTCCAAGTCCGCCAGCGCGTCGGCCGCCTGCGCGAGGGGGTAGCTGGCCGAGGTGTGGGGGCGGATACGGCCATCCTGCCACCATCCGACTAACGTGGTGAGGTTCTCCCGGTTGCGTTGCGGGTAGCGGCTGGCGAAAGCCCCCCAGAACACGCCGACGATGCTCGCCCCCCTGAGCAGCGCAAGGTTGAGGGGTATGCGAGGTATCTCGCCTGCTGCGAAACCTACGACCAGGAACCTTCCATCCCAGGCGGTGGAGCGCAGAGCCGGCTCGGAGTAGGGTCCCCCGACAGGGTCGAACACGACGTCGGCGCCTTGCCCTCCGGTGAGGGAGCGTATCGCTTCTTTTAGGTCCTGTCGGGAGTAGTCGATGGTGGCGTCCGCCCCGTGCTCAACGCAAACGGCGAGTTTGTCGGGGCTCGAGGCCGCGGCGATCACCCGGGCTCCCATCGCCCTGCCCAACTCGACCGCTGCGAGACCGACGCCGCCTGCGGCGCCGAGGACCACGAGCGTCTCTCCTGCTGCGAGGCGGGCCCGGTCGGCCAGCGCGTGGTAGGAGGTACCGTAGCCGTAGAGGAGGCCGGCGGCGTCACTCGGATCGGCACCGGCGGGTAAAGCTACCGTGCTGTCCGCTCGGGTGAGCGCCAGCTCGGCCATCCCCCCGACGCTGCCCGTCGAGCCGATCACCCTGGACCCGGCTTCGAAGCCTTCCACCCCCGGACCCACTTGCCGCACAACCCCGGCGACCTCCCCCCCGGGTATGAAAGGCAGGCCCGGTTTGAACTGGTACATGTCCCGGAGCATCAGCAGGTCGGGGAAAGTGACCGAGCACGCCTCGACCTCGACGAGGATCTGTCCCGCCCCCAGGACAGGGTCGGCGACGTCGGAGACCTCCAAGACCTCCGGGCCTCCGTGGCGGCTGGCTACGACGGCTCTCACGCTTCGAGCCTCACGCCGCCGCTACCGGCTGGTAGAACGTGCTTCGCTGCACCAAGCGCCGCCCGAGAGGCTCGACGAGCTCCCGGAAGTCCGACTCGCCGAGGCACTGGCCGTGCGACGCCCCCGCCGCCCGTGAGATGTTCTCGTCGATCAGGGTCCCCCCGAGGTCGTCCACGCCTGCTTGGAGGAGCTGGCGCACACCCGAGACGCCCAGTTTCACCCACGACGCCTGAACGTGGTCGATGAGACCGTGGTAGGCGATCCGGGCTACTGCGTGCACCAGGAGAGTCTCACGCCATGTGGGCCCTCTTCTCGCTTTGTGCTGGAGGTAGATCGGGGCGGCCATGTGGACGAACGGAAGCCCGACGAACTCGGTGAAGCCGTGAGTCTGCTTCTGCAGTTCCCTTGTCACGACGATGTGGCGGGCCCAGTGACGTGGGTTCTCGATCGACCCGAACATGATCGTGATGTTGGAGTGCAACCCTACCGAGTGGGCGCTGCGATGCGCCTCCAGCCATTCCTCGGTGCTGATCTTGTCAGGGCACAGCGTCGCCCGGATCGTGTCGTCGAGGATCTCCGCAGCGGTCCCCGGAAGGGACTTCAGCCCCGCAGCTTTCAGCCTGGTCAGGTAGCTGGTGAGAGCCTCCCCGGAACGTCGAGCGGCTTCTGTCACTTCGAGGGCGCTGAACCCGTGCACGTGAATGTCGGGGGCGGCAGCTTTCACCGTCTTGGCGACTTGAATGTAGTAGTCACCGTCGAAGTCGGGGTGTATGCCCCCCTGCAGGCAAACTTCTGTCGCTCCCAGCTGCCACGCTTCTGTGGTGCGGCGAGCTATCTCCTCGAAGTCCAAAAGGTATGGTGTCCCTCGGAGGTTGAGCGACAGCGGCCCTTTCGAGAACCCACAGAAGCGGCATTTGAACGTGCATATGTTCGTGTAGTTGATGTTACGGTTGGACACCCAGGTGACAGTATCGCCGACAGTTTTATTGCGTAGCTCGTCGGCCAGTTCGGCGACAGCTGTCACCTCGGGGCCTCTCGCTGAGAACAAAGTGACCAGTTCGTCCTCCCCGGGCTCCTGGCCCGCTCGCACGCCGGCGAGGACCTCGGCTACCGGGCCTCGCAGTGTGGCCCGTCTGGCCTTGGCAGGCTGTCCGGCGCCGACTAATACCACCGGTTCGATGTTGGCGCCCGAATACCACTGGGTTGAACGCCTCCCGACTAGGACCACTTCCGCTCCGTCGCCGATGTTGCGGAACTCGCCGACTTTTTGTGGGAAGACGGCGCCGGGGTCGTCACGGGCGAGACCTTCGGCGTCGGAGCGGTCGAGCACCGCGAAGCGCATCCCCGGGTCGAGCCAGCGGTCCGGTTGGGCGGCGAACGACGGGTAGATCGTAAGCCTGGGCGCGAGAGTGTGCCCTGCGGCTTCTGTCGCTTCACGCAGTTTGTCAAGGGACGGCCACGGCCTCTCGGGGTTCACGAAGTCGGCCGTCACCGGCGATACCCCGCCCCAGTCGTCTATCCCGGCGGCGAGTAGGGCCGCTAAATCCTCGGAGAGGTTCGGAGGGGCCTGGACGTGGACGTCGCCTGGGAGGATCGTCCTGGCAAGAGCGACAGCCTCAAGGAACTCCTCGCTCGGGCAAGCCGGGTGGCGGTGCATGGCAGTGCCCTGCTTGGGCAGGAAGTTCTGGACGATGACTTCCTGGACGTGCCCGTAGGTTGCGTGGCTGGACGCTATCGCCTCCAGCGCGGCGACCCGGTCGGAGCGGTCCTCTCCGATGCCGACGAGGATCCCGGTGGTGAAGGGTATGGACAGCCGTCCGGCGGCGTCTAAGGTCTCCAGGCGACGCTGCGGTGTCTTGTCGGGCGAGCCCCGGTGGGCTTCGATGTCGCCTCTAAGAGTTTCGACCATCATCCCCTGGCTTGCGGTGACCGAGCGCAGCGCTTCGAGGTCGGCGAAGCTCAAAGCCCCGGCGTTCGCGTGGGGTAGCAATCCCGTCTCGTCGACCACTAGACGGCACATAGCCGCCAGGTAGTCGACGGTGGACGCGTACCCGCGCTCGGCCAACCACGCCCTCGCCTGCGGGTAACGCTCCTCGGGGGCTTCGCCGAGAGTGAAAAGCGCCTCGTGGCAGCCCGCCGAGGCCCCCCTGCGCGCAACGTCGAGTACTTCATCGGGGCTCATGAAAGGAGAGTCGATTCGCGCAGGGGCCTTGGCGAAAGTGCAGTAGCCGCATCTGTCGCGACACAGCATCGTCAGGGGGATGAACACCTTGGGGGAGAAAGTCACTCGCGTCCCGTAGACCTTGCCCCTGATCGCCCGAGCCTGTTGGAATAGGAGGTCCATGCGAGCCACGCTACTCCTGCGAGCAGCGGCAGCACGATACCAAGTGCGGTCGAACGCCTCCGCCAGGTCCTAGGGTGTTCCCCGAAAGCCGGTGCCGCCAGCGGCCCGACATGGACATGTATAAGGAAGGTATCGGATGCCGTCAGACCGAAGACCAGCCAGAAGCCCCAACGCTCCCGCGGGAGCTGTCGCTGCGAACACGTCGGCGGCCAATCCGAGGGCTGCCAATCCGAGGGCTGCCAATCCGAGAGCGGGGGCTTTCCAGGTGGACGCCAGTACGTCACCCGTCGGTGGCAGCAGCTTCCCTCCGATCGCCGACTACGCGTTCCTTTCCGACTGCGAAACCAACTGTCTGATAGCCCCTAGCGGCGCGGTCGAGTGGATGTGCGTTCCCCGGCCCGACTCGCCTTCGATCTTCGGGTCGATACTCGACCGTGGGGCCGGCAGCTTCCGGGTGGGCCCCTACGACGAGATGGTCCCAGTAGCCAGGCGGTACCTACCCGGAAGCTTGATGCTCGAAACCACCTGGCAGACCCGCACGGGGTGGATCGTGGTGCAAGACGCCCTGTGCATGGGACCTTGGCACAACGTGTCTGAACGTTCGAGCATCTACCGGCGTTCCCCCACCGACTTCGAAGCTCAGCATTGCCTACTTCGCACGGTTCGCTGCGTCAGCGGAACGGTGGACCTATCCGTCACCTGCGATCCGGTATTCGACTACGGCAAGACCGAACCCGAATGGAGCTACGTCGGAGCGGGCTACGGACACCTCCAAGCTTCCCTTCCAACCTCGAAAGTCGAGTTGCGCCTGTGCACCGACCTGCGGCCGGGAGTGGAAGGCCGATCGCTTCGGGCCCGCACCAGGATGGACGAAGGAGACGAGCACTTCGTGGCTCTTTACTGGTCGGACGGGGAGCCGATAGCGAACTTCGAGGAGGCCGCCGCCCGCCTGGAGACCACCGCCGAGCACTGGAGGCGTTGGATAACCCAAGGAGACTTCCCCGATCACCGCTGGCGTGGCTACCTTCAACGCAGCGCGCTGACTCTCAAAGGGCTCACCTACGCGCCTACGGGTGCCCTGCTGGCCGCGGCTACCACCAGCCTCCCTGAGACCCCGGGGGGCAACCGTAACTGGGATTACCGCTTCGCCTGGGTTCGCGACTCGACCTTCGCCCTATGGGGTCTTTACTCGCTCGGCTTCGACCGGGAGGCGGACGACTTCTACTACTTCTTGTCCGACGTCTGCAGGGACGACCACAAGTTGCAGATCATGTACGGAATCGGAGGGGAGCGGGACTTGACCGAGGTCGAGTTGGACCACCTCTCCGGCTACGAGAACGCCCGGCCCGTCAGGGTTGGCAACGGCGCGTACAACCAGAAGCAGCACGACGTGTGGGGGGCGGTCCTCGACTCGGTGCTGCTTCACGCCAGGTCACGCAGCCGGGTGCACGAGTCGATGTGGCCGATGCTAGAAGCTCAGGTAGAAGCGGCGATCGCCAACTGGAGGGACCCTGACCGGGGCATCTGGGAGGTGCGCGGCGAACCGAAGCATTTCACCACGAGCAAGTTCATGTGCTGGGTGGCTGTCGACCGGGGAGTGCGCCTGGCCGCGCTTTTCGACAAACTCGACCGGGTAGAACGCTGGCAGAAGGTAGCAGACGAGATCCACGCGGATATATGCGACAACGGTGTCGACGAGCGAGGGGTGTTCGTGCAGAGCTACGGGTCCAAGAACCTCGACGCGTCGACGCTCCTGATGCCCTTGCTGCGCTTCTTGCCCCCCGACGACCCGAGGATACGCGCCACGGTCCTTGCGGTCGCTGACGAGCTCACCGAGCACGGTCTTGTGCTGCGCTACCGGACCGACCAGACCGAGGACGGGCTGAGCGGAGTCGAAGGAAGCTTCACCATCTGCTCGTTTTGGCTCGTTTCAGCTCTCATCGAGATCGGCGAGCTCGACCGGGGCAGGAAGCTCTGTGAGAGGTTGCTGTCGCTGGGAAGCCCATTGCAGCTATACGCAGAGGAGATCGACGTCAACAGCGGACGCCATCTCGGCAACTTCCCTCAGGCCTTCACTCACCTCGCTTTGATCAACGCTGTGATGCACGTGATCAGAGCCGAACGAGACACCGCCGGCACGCTGGCGGGCTCGCCGGCGGTGACGGTGGCGTTGTCGGGCCACTCCCCGGCCGACGAGCCGATGAACCCCGCTGGTTGAGCCCCCGGGGGGCAACCCGGAGTATGAAACCGCCCGCCCGGTTGAGCGCGCCGTGCGTACATGAGAGTGTCGTAACGCAGTCCGTAGGCGTGCTAAGACGGTCGGGTGCGGATTCTCGTGACCAACGACGACGGGATCGATTCCGAGGGGCTCGCGGTCCTATCAGAGGCGATGGCCGAGCTCGGCGAGGTTACCGTGGTCGCTCCCGACAAGGAGTACTCAGGCGCTTCTGCCTCGCTCGGCGCGCTGCAGCTGCTACGACCTGAGGTTCGCCGCCGTCACGTGAAAGGCGCAAGCGAGGCGTGGTCGGTGGAGGGGCCGCCGGCGCTGTGCGTCATGTTCGCCACGCTCGGAGTCTTCCAGCAACGCTTCGACATGGTCGTGGCCGGCATTAACCCGGGGGTTAACGTCGGACGGTCCGTGTACCACTCCGGCACCGTCGGGGCGGCCCTGACCGCCAGGACACGCGGCCTGCCCGCTGTAGCCGTCAGCCAAGCGGTGGAAGGCTTCGGAATAGAAGGGCAGGGCTGGGAGAAGATGCTGACCGACATGAAGTGGGAGACGGCGGCCAAGGTCGCCCTAGCCGTCGCGGGCGGTCTCGCCGATCTCGGTCCTGGTAGGCCGGTACTCGTGAATCTCAACGTTCCCAACTCGGCCCTCGGCGAGCTCCGAGGCTGGGAGCGTACGTCGATAGGCCGGGTACCTCCGAGGGTGATATCCGATGCCCGCCTTGAGGCGATAGAAGGACGTGCCGGGGTCTACAAAGTGGTCATGGAGTGGGGCGACACGGTCGAGTTGCCGGCAGGGACCGACGGCGGTGCGGTCGAGGCGGGGAAGGTGTCACTGTGCCTGCTCGGGCATCTAACCGACGTGGACACCCCGGTGGACCACGGCGCCGAGGAGGACGCTTATCCTGCCCTAGCCGCCGCTCTCGACGGGCTTCTCGGGGACGCCTAGCATCCGGGGTTTAACTGCCGCCTGATGCGTCATGCGACCAGCCCGGTGGCCACTTTGCGTCCAGACGGACCTAGCACGACCACTTCTGATACCTCCGAGGCTGCCACCGAAGACGGTGCAACCCAAGAAGCGCGACCTTGCGACACCGCAAAGCGGCCTACTTTGACGAAACGCCCGTCGGAGTCGATGAGTTCGAGCGTTAGAGCGTTGAAGGTTCCGATGCCGTCTACCACCACGTCGACGTCATGGCTGCCGCCCGGCAGGAAGTAGACGTAGCCAACCGTGCGCGCGGAGGAGGTTAGAAGTTGTGCCTGAGCGACGGGAACCACGCGTGAGCCAGGTGCCGAAAGCTCTGGCCCGAGAGTGGTTCCGACTATCAAAAGGCCCGCTGCGGCGATCGTTACCACCATCCGAAGCCGGCTGCGCCCGTGTCCAACTCGTGACTGGGGGGACTCGACTTCCCGGATCTGGTAGTAAATGTCTTCTGACGGCTGGTAGTAGACGTCGTCTCCGGACGGCTCCCACTCCTCCGGCTCCCGACCCTCCGGCTCCCGACCCTCCGGCTCCCGACCCTCCGGCTCCCGACCCTCCGGATCCCAGCCCTCCGGATCCCAGTCGCCGGTGTCGTGGCGGCGTGCTGGGGGGCTGTCGGCGGGTTCGTCGAGCGGCCCGAGCAGGCGGGCGGCTGACTCTTCGGTTGCCGCTAGCTC
>JAJZAM010000238.1 GCA_021799445.1 Actinomycetes bacterium | reverse complement strand
CCGTTGAGGCCCGGGTTGGCCGGCCGGCCGGTGGTGTTGGTGTTGGTGTGGGTGGTGTTGTCAGGGTGGGTTGGGAGGGTGGTTGGGGCGTGTCCGGCTGCTGGGGTGGTGTTGGCTTGGTCTAGGCCGTTGAGGCCCGGGTTGGCCGGCCGGCCGGTGGTGTTGGTGGCCGAGTCCGTAGGAAGCTTGATCGGGGTGAAAGAGCTCACGGCGTGCGACACCGCGTTCTGCACAGGGGCAGGTAGGACACCAGCTGCTCCCGCTGCGGTGATCGCCCCAGCTGCGACAGCCGCTATGAGTCCCATCTTGGTGGCGGCGCTAGCCACTCCGAGTTTCGCTAGTAGCCCCGTGAAGAGAGTTGAAGCTGCCATGGTCAGTTGTCTCCATTTCGGTAGTACGGACGCCTTGTGGCGAGGCCCGTGCACTTTGCTTGCTGCCCTCGCGGGCAGGTCGCCTTTGTCGATGGTGAGACCAGCGGTGAAGATCCGGGCTAGCTCCCCTTTTGGCGGGGGTGCAGGACCGGAAGCCGCCGCCCGGGCTGAGCGAGCAAAACGATTCATCGGGTCTTCCCCGGGAAGGGATCTCCCGGCGAAGAAGTCGTCGATATCCCGCTCGCTCAACGGTCGGGGCTTGCGCATCTCGGAGAAGTAATCGTCGTGGTCGGCGCTCAAGGTGCGGCCTCCATGGAGATTTCCTCGTTTAGCAGTTTTCGCAGACGATTGACACCTCTTCGTTGCAGGGATTTCACGGCCCCCTCGCTTTTGCCGACAGCGTTTGCCACGTCACGCACGCTGAGGTCGCCTACGAGGCGCATTAGCAGTACGTCGCGCTGGTCGTTCGGGAGCCTGTCAACCAACCGGGCGACATTATCGGCTTCGACCGCCTCGATCGCCTCGGCCTCTGTGTCAGCAGGTCCGCCGGCGTCAGGCAGTTCTTCGCAGTTGACCTCTACCCTGCGACGCGACGCTCTTCGCCGATCATCAATCACTCGGTGGTGGGCGATGGTAAAAAGCCAAGCCCGGAACTCGTTATCGCCTCCCTTAAAGTCGCCGAGACCTCTGAATACTGAAATAAAAACCTCGGAGCAGAGATCCTCTGGTTCCCGCACGCCTTGAGTTCTCAGATAGCCGACCACCCGAGGAGCGAAATGACGATATATGGCCTCGAACGCCCACCCTGCGCCGGTGGACGCTGCGGCCAGGAGCGTGTCGACTTGACCAGGCGACAAACTGCCCGAATCCGTTCGCACGACTCTCAAGTCTCTCAATTCGACCGGAGCTGATCTAACCCTGAAAGACGGTATCCAAAAACGAAAGCGGCGAAACGCCGAGTGCCATCGCAGGGTGGAGGACCCTTTTACGGAAGATTTTCGGTGGTTGCTTTTCTAGGGTGTCCGAAAGACGGGCGACTAGACGGGTTGTCTTCTGACGGCACCTTGACGACGCGGGACTTAGTGACTTTAGGTGCGCTCGCTGGCGGCCCAAGCACGATACGATGCGGCATGGCTAGGAGCCCTGAGTGTCGGAGCTGATCGGGTGGGAGACAGCGAGGAGCGTCGGCAGGAAAATCGCAGAGCGCCAAGCCCCTCTATCAGAGTACGAGTTGCGCAGCCTCGAAGCTGACTTCGAGGAGATGACGGCAAGGGCGGAGAGTCTCGTCGAGGCCGAGACAGGTTTGGTCTCCCTTGCAGGACCGGCGCGCGCGAGGGTGACGGACCGCTCTGAGTGGATAGACGTCAACGTCGCTTCGTTCAGGAGGCTTCTGAGGCCGTTGGCGGCGAAACTCGAATCCCGGATGAAGACCAACCCGAGGTGGTCGCTGCGTTCGGCCGGCGTCACGAAGTACACGTCGGGAGTCGAGCTGGGCTTGGTGCTCGGGTGGATGTCGGGGCGTGTCCTCGGCCAGTACGACCAGCTTCTGATAGAAGACGAGGACCCCGACGATCAGGACATCGTCTACTACGTGGGCTCCAACGTCGTTCAGGTCGAGCGTAGGTACGGGTTCGCCCCTTCGGAGTTTCGGTTGTGGCTCGCACTGCACGAAGTGACCCACCGGGCGCAGTTCACGGGTGTCCCGTGGCTGCGGGAGCATTTTCTCGCCATGGTCGACAAGACCCTCGACGGGATCGACGTGGACCCTCGGGCGCTCGTCGACGCCCTCCAGCGGGCAGTTAACGCCGCCCGGGCCGGGGTCAACCCTCTTGAAGACGGCGGGCTCGTCGCGCTCTTCGCCGGGCCTGAGCAGCACGAAGCGATCCGCTCGGTCGGGGCTTTGATGAGCCTCCTCGAAGGTCACGGCGACGTGACGATGAACAGGGCGGCGGCCGGGCTGATACCCAGCGCTGGCGTGTTCGCCGAGACGCTGCACGCCCGCCGTCAACAGAGGGGTCCCGCAAGGATGCTCTCGATGCTCATAGGCATGGAAGCCAAGATGCGCCAGTACAAACAAGGGGAGGATTTCATCGCCGCGGTGGAGGACCGGGGCGGGCCCGGCCTGCTGGCGAAACTGTGGGACGGACCCGAGTGGCTGCCCGACTGGGAGGAGATTCGCAACCCGAACTTGTGGACGACGCGAGTCGAGGCGGCGAAGGGCGAGGCGAAGGCGCTTTGAGCGAACCGGGCGGGGATGTTCTCGCTTCGGCCCTCCTCACCAGGTGCAAGTTCCCCTCAACTTCTGACGGCCCGGTCGCTCTGGCAGTGTCGGGCGGTCCCGACTCGACCGCTCTTATGATCCTGGCGCGGACCTTCGGACTGGAAGGGGTAGCCGTACACGTCGACCACGGAATACGCGACGGATCGCAGGCGGAGGCGGGAGTGGTCGCAAAGTCCGCCCGGGCTTTGGGGTTCGCCTTCGAGTCGCTTCGAGTTGACGTGCCTGACGGTCCCGACCTCGAAGCCCGAGCGCGCAAAGCCCGCTACGAAGCACTCCCGCCGTCGGTCCTTACCGGCCACACGATGGACGATCAAGCCGAGACGGTCCTTCTGAACGTCCTTCGAGGGTCCGCCACCGACGGTCTGCGGGGCATGCGCCACGAACTGGCACGCGAAGCTGGCGGGCGGGTGACAAGGCCGCTTTTGGGGCTGCGGCGCAGTGAAACCGAGACGCTGTGCCGCCTGTGGGGTTTGGAAGTCGTGCGCGACCCGTCGAACCGGGATCCGAGGTTCCGGCGTAACCGGCTCCGCCACGAGGGCCTGCCGCTCCTTTCGGACATCGCCGGCAGGGACGTTGTGCCGGTGCTCGCCCGCCAAGCTGAGATCATCGACTCGGAGGTCGAGCTTCTCGACAGTTGGGCGGCGACACTCGACGCGGCGTCGGTAGGGGAGCTGCTCGGCGCGCCGCTCCCCGTGGCGCGCCGAGCCTTGCGGATGTGGTTGCGTCGCGCGCCCCGCGGCGGGCAGGATCAGGGGGAACAGCATCCGCCGAGCTCGGCCGAACTTGAAAGAGTGATGGAAGTGGTTTGTGGTCACCGGCGGGCTTGCCAAATATCTGGAGGGCTGAGCGTCAGGCGCCGCGCAGGTCGTCTGTGGCTTAGCGGCCCTGCCGAGGCGGAGACGGCGAGGCCGGGGCGCCAAGCAGGTGGCCGCGACAACGCGGAGCCCGGGGGCGGGAAGCCCCGAGGCGGGGAACCCGACATGAGGACCCAGCGTTGAGCGACGTTGCCGGGGGGACGAGCGGTGGACCCGCGCCCGCCTACAACCGTCGGTCAGACCCCTGCTTGGGGTCCGTCGTGGCG
>JAJZAM010000237.1 GCA_021799445.1 Actinomycetes bacterium | reverse complement strand
CTCCTGGAACCTCGAAGAGGACCTCTTCCACTTCGCGGCTGGCTACGTTCTCCCCGCCAGTCTTTATCATGTCCTTTATGCGGTCGACGACGCTCAGGTAGCCGTCTTCGCTCATCACGCCGAGATCTCCGGAGTGGAACCAGCCGTTGCGGAACGCAGAGGCGGTCTTGTCTTCGTCTTTGTAGTAGCCGAGCGTGGCGTGTGGGCTGCGGTGGACGATCTCGCCCACCGTCCCGGGTGGCACCGGGCGGTCCTGGTCGTCCACGACGGAAGTCTCGACGTTGATCGCTGCACGCCCGGCGCTACCCGCGCGCTCTGTCTGCTCGTGCGGGCCGAGGATCGTCGCCAGCGGCGCCATCTCTGTCTGGCCGTAGAAGTTCCACAGGGCAAGGCCGGGTAGGCGCCTTTGTATCTCTTTCAGCACTTCTACCGGCATCGGCGAAGCGCCGTAGTAGCCCTTGCGGAGCGACGACAGATCCCGACGGTCGAAGTCGGGATGGCGTAGAAGCGAAACCCACACCGTAGGCGGGCAGAACAGTTTGGTGGCCCGCTCAGCCTCGACCGTCTCGAGCAGCCGGGCGGGCTCCGGTGAAGCCAAGATGACGCTCGACGCCCCCAGGTGCACGTCGACGCAGAAGAAGCAGTCCAACTGTGCGCAGTGATACATCGGAAGCGAATGCACCTCCACGTCGTCGCCGCTCATCGACCCGTCGACGATGCAGCTCACGTACTGTGCTATCAGCGAACGACTGGAGAGCATCACACCCTTCGGGCGTGACTCGGTCCCAGAGGTGTACATGAGCCGGATCGGGTCGTCGTCGCCGACGGCCACGTCCGGCTCGCCCGAAGGCCCGCTGTCCCACCAACTGTCGACGTCCTCCCAACCCTGGCCGCCGCCGAGGTCGCCGCCTGTAAGGCGGATCGCGCCCCGCACTCGTGGTGCCAGCCCTGACAGGCTGACCGCTTCTTCCATCGTGGCGGCCAGAGAGTCCTCGGCTACCACGGCATTGGCTTCGCAATGGCCGAGGATGTAGCCGACCTCGGCTGAGTTGAGCATGAAATTCACCGGAACGAGGAGCACGCCGAGCTTGGCAGTGGCGAAAGTCAACACGGCGAACTGCCAGCAGTTGTGTGACAGCAGCGCCAGGCGGTCCCCTTTGGCCAGGCCCCGTTCGGCCAGACTGTGAGCCGCCCGGTTCGCCGCCGCCTCGAACTGCGCGTAGGTGAAGCTCCCGCTTTCGCTTTTCACCGCCAGGCGCTCGGGGTACCTACACGCCGTCCTGTGCAGCACGTCGCCGAGCGTGTGGCGTCTCGCTCTTGCTACCAGCCCGGCCACCTTGGATTCGTCCTGCCCGCTCATGGGGAGATCATAGGGCGGCCGCTCCGGCCGTCGAAGCCCCGGCTACTTGGGAAGCCCATCAGGATGCCCGGCATTGACAAACGTCGCAGACTTCAGTAAAAAAATCGTTCTGCTTTTGCACGGAAGGACGGTATGAGAGGGCGCCTCCTCGGCGGCCGGCAGCGGTCACAGATTGTGACTCGCCGAGCCCAAGCCGGAACCCTGTGGGTTGTGGCGGCCTCGGTGCTTTGGGGTACTACCGGGGCGACAGCTGCCCAAGCGCCCAGGGTCAGCCCGCTCGCCATAGGAGCCGCTGCCATGGGAGTCGGAGGTCTGCTCCAAGCGGCTGCGAACGCCAGAGAGGTTCGCGCCTACCGGGTGGCGCTGCGCGCGCAGCGCTCGACGCTCGGCTTGGCGGCGCTGGCCGTGGGGGTATACCCACTGGCGTTCTACTCCTCGATGCGCCTGGCTGGAGTAGCCATCGGCACCGTCGTGTCCATCGGGTCCGCCCCGGCGGCCGCAGCGGTGATCGAACGCGTCGCCGACCTCCGGCCGCTCTCGCGGCGGTGGGCCGCTGGGACTGCTGTAGGGCTGCTCGGGGTTATCGCGTTGGCTGTCTGGGGAACACACGCCACCGCAACGGCGTCGACTGACACCCGCCGGCTGTGGGGTGTCATTCTCGGCGTGGCGGCGGGAGTGACTTACGCATGCTACTCGTGGGGTGCCGCGCGGGTGATGCGCTCGGGAGTTCCACCCGGGCCCACCATGGGCACGATCTTCGGGATGGGCGGCGTGCTGCTGGCACCGGTCCTCGTCGCGACCGGCGCCCCAATTCTTCAGTCAGCCCGGAACCTGGCGGCGGCTTCTTACATGGCGGCCGTGCCGATGTTCGTCGGCTACGTGCTCTTCGGGCGGGGCCTCGCTTCGATCTCGGCGAGCACCGCTACTACCATCTCGCTCCTAGAGCCGGCCGTCGCGACGCTGCTTGCGACGGTGGTGCTCCACGAGCAGCTTGCCCCGGCCGGCTGGGCTGGCTTGGTCGCCATAGGTTTCAGCGTGGTCATCCTCGCCGTGGCGCCGAAGCCTGCCAGTTAGATCATGCCGGCGCTGGTGCTAGCGTCGCCGCAGGCCCCGCTACAAGGAGACGACGTGGAATTTCGAACCCTGGGATCGAGCGGCTGCTCGGTCTCGACTCTCGCTCTCGGCACTATGACATTCGGGTCCGAGACCGACGAAGCCGGCTCGCACGACCAACTGAACCGGTTCATGGAGGCAGGCGGGAACTTTATCGACACCGCCGACGTGTACTCGGCGGGAGCCTCGGAGGAGATCGTCGGGAGGTGGCTGCTCAAAGCTCCAACTGAGTTCCGTCAGCGGGCGGTCATCGCCACCAAGGGCCGCTTTTCGACCAGCGCCGACCCTAACGGCGCCGGACTGTCCCGCCGGCATCTCGCCGTAGCTCTGGACGCCAGCCTGCGCCGCTTGGGCGTCGACACCGTGGACTTGTACCAAGTCCACTCCCACGACCCTCTGACACCGATCGAGGAGACCCTCCGCTTCTTAGACGACGCCGTGAGAGCCGGCAAGATCCACTACGTCGGACTGTCCAACTTCACCGGCTGGCAGCTCCAAAAAGCCGTTGACGTGGCCGACGCCAAGGGACTGACCCGCCCCGTAACGCTCCAACCCCAGTACAACCTTCTCGTCCGCGAAGTCGAATGGGAGATCATCCCCGCATGTCAGTCCGAGGGCCTGGGAGTGCTGCCCTGGTCGCCGCTCGGCGGTGGCTGGCTGACCGGAAAGTACCGCGCCGAACAGCGACCTACTGGGGCCACCCGCCTGGGAGAGAACCCCGAGCGTGGAGTCGAAGCCTACGACCGCCGCAGTCGCCAGCGGCGGACCTGGGACGTGATCGAGGCGCTGCGCAAAGTGGCAGACGGACGGGGAATCTCGATGGCACAGGCAGCGCTGGCCTGGTTGGCCGATCGGCCTGGCGTAACCTCGGTGATACTCGGAGCCAGGACGACTGAGCAACTCGACGACAATCTGGGGGCGGCCGGGCTGCACCTGTCCGACGATGAGACCGGCCTTCTCGACAACGCAAGCGACCCCGGAGCCGCGGACTATCCCTACGGCGGGCCCGGCACCAACCAGCGCAGCAGGAGCATCAAAGGAACCTGACCCCGGGTCAGCGCCTCCGTCGGCCCCGTCTAGGTGGCTCGGCGCGCGGGGGAGGGGAGGTGGGCGGCGTAGGATCGGTGCGTGGTCGAGACCCCCGATTCGGTGTTGCAGCGCGTGGCGGCCCGCACGGGTGGTGTTGTGACTGTGGCTAACGCCCTTGACGTTGTCGCTTTCGTGGGAGCGTGGTGGGCTGGTCCGAGGCTGGGAACGTGGA
>JAJZAM010000037.1 GCA_021799445.1 Actinomycetes bacterium | reverse complement strand
CGTCGGGCGGTGCCGGCGGGGTGGGCTCAGCGACCGCCACGGCTGAACTGCTCAAGCGGACAGAGATCCCAGCCGTAGTCGACGCCGACGCGTTGAACGCCCTAGGGTCCCTCCAAGCGGTCGGTGGCATAGCACGCTCGCGTGCAGCGCCCCTGGTCCTGACTCCTCACGACATGGAGTACCGCCGACTGAGCGGTCACCTGCCCCAGGCGGACCGCATAGCCGAAGTGCGTGACGCAGCGGACAAGAGCGGCTCGGTGGTCCTGCTCAAAGGGCCTACGACCGTTGTGGGAGCACCAGACGGCCGGGTAGCTTTGTGCGCCGAAGGCCCTCCCAGTCTCGCGACCGCTGGAAGCGGCGACGTTCTATCCGGCATAGTGGCAGCGTTCCTGGCGAGAGGTATGGACGCCTGGCTTGCTGCCAGCGTTGCTGCTTTCGTCCACGCCCGCGCGGCCAGGCGCGGCTTGGCGGAAGGCCTCGTGGCGTCCGACCTTCCTGGCCTTGTCGCCGCCGAGCTCTCTCGGACGTCCGAGCGTGACGTCACGCCGTGGTAGGCCCAGGCGTGGCGCCCCCAGGGATGACGGTCCCAGGCGAGCGTGAGCGATGGGAGAGTTGGGATCTCCGGCCGGTCTGGGCGGAAGTGGACCTCGACGCCATACGTCACAACGCGTCAGTTCTCAGCGCGATCGCCGCTCCGGCGTTACTGTGCGCTGTGGTGAAAGCTGACGGCTACGGTCACGGGGCGGTGGAGGCCGCTCGCTCCGCTCTAGACGGAGGTGCGAGATGGCTGGCGGTTGCGTTAGTCGAGGAGGGGATCAAGCTGCGCCGTGCGGGGATCGACGCGCCGATCCTCGTGCTGTCAGAACCCGTCCCCGAGGCCATGCAGGCCGTCGTAGAGCACGACCTCGCTCCGACCCTCTACACCCGAACCGGTGCGCGCGCAGCGAGTGAGGCGGCTAAGTGCATGGGAGGCGCTTTCACGTTGGGGGTGCACATAAAGGTGGATACCGGCATGCGCCGTGTCGGAGCAACAGCGCAAGACGCAGTTGAGCTCGCTCGCGTTGTGGCAGAAGACCCGGTGTTGCGCCTAGAGGGTTTCTGCACGCACTTCGCGGTTGCTGACCAGCCGAATGACATCTTCACCGACCGTCAGATAGAGCGCTTCGAGTCTGCTGTCGAGGAACTGCGCGCGGGGGGATTGGCACCCACGCTTCTGCACGCCTCCAACTCTGCGGCCACATTGTGGCATCGAAAAGCGCGCTACTCGATGGTCCGGTGTGGAATCTCTCTCTACGGGCTGAGCCCTACTTCGAGCGCGAACGACCTTCCGGGGCTACGACCGGCTCTTACGCTCAAAGCGAAGGTGTCGTACTTGAAGACGGTCCCAGCTGGGGAGGGGATATCCTACGGCTTGCGCTACCGCGTCAGAGAGGACTCGACGGTAGCCACGGTGCCGATCGGCTACGCAGACGGAGTGCCGCGCGCCGTCTCAGGCCAAGGAGCGCACGTGCTCATCGGCGCCAGGCGCTACCCGATAGCAGGGACGGTCACGATGGACCAGATCCTCGTCGATTGCGGCGGGGACGGGCGGGTGAGCGTGGGCGACGAGGTGGTCCTGATTGGCCGCCAGGGTGACCAGACCATTCGCGCTGAGGAGGTCGCAAGCCTCGCCGGGACGATCTGCTACGAGGTGGTGTGCGGTATCAGCGCCAGGGTTCCAAGACGCTACACGGGTATGCGAAATGCCGGGGTGACGCCGGGGTGATAACCGAGATACCTGGGGTGGCTGTAGGGCATTGGAGCGATCAGAGCGCCCTGACCGGTTGCACCGTGGTACTGCTCCCGCCGGGTACGGTCGCCTCGGGGGAAGTTCGCGGCGGCGCCCCCGGAACTCGTGAATGGGCGCTTCTCGACCCCGGCGCCTCGGTGAACAGGATCGACGCGGTCGTTCTGACAGGCGGGTCGGCTTTCGGCCTGGCGGCCTGCGACGGTGTCGTCGACTGGTGCGAAAGCAACGGCCGGGGCTGGCCGACGCCGGGCGGCCTGGTGCCAATAGTCGTAGGCATGGTCATCTACGATCTTTCCGTAGGCGACCCGAAGGTCAGGCCGGGTGCCGAGGAGGGCTATGCCGCAGCGGCGAACGCCAAGACTGGGGCTCGTGCGCTGGGTCGGGGCCGGGTCGGGGCCGGCACAGGAGCGACCGTAGGGAAGTGGCGCGGCCCCGGCGCAGCGCGGCCTTCGGGGATCGGGTCGGCCCTGGCGCGACGAGGCGACTTGGTGGTGGCGGCCCTGATGGTCGTCAACGCTCTCGGTGACCCGGCCGGCTGGAAACACCCTGACGCCACCGCTGCGGGGATCGCCGCCTCCGAGCAGGTTCCCCGGGCCGGCCTGGCGGCGGAGCGCCCGCGGGTCTGGGATCCCTCAGGGGCACAGCCAGGGGTCGAGGCGACGACCATCGGCGTGGTGGTCACCAATGCCAAACTCGAAAAGCTCGGGTGTCGCAAAACGGCAGAGGCGGGCCACGACGGCTTTGCGCGAGCGCTGGAACCGGTGCACACCGCAGCGGACGGTGACGCCCTGGTGGTGGCGGCGACAGGAGCGGTCGAAGCGCCGCTGCCGGTGGTTCAAGGCTTGACGGCCTGGGTGGTCGAGCGAGCCATAGCGGACGCTGTCGCAGAGGACGGAGATTCCCCCCGAGGGTGAGTAGCGGGCAGGGGTGCTGGCCCGTTAGCGGCGTACGACCAGAGTTCCGGCGGCCTTGTCGTGGAGGGTCTGCTTGCGGCGATCCCACAGAGGCCACAGGATGTCCAAGATCCCGCCCACGAAGGTGATGGTCAGGATCCACATGACTCCCGCCCGTATAGCCGAGCGGCGAGGGTCGACGGGACCGCCGGTCCGCGCGTCGACGACGCGAGTCCGCACGGCACGGTTACCGACCGTCTGGCCGCCCCACCAGGCGATCAACGCGAACGCGTAAGCAGCGGAGATGATGCTCTCAGGCAGGTCTGCGTTCACCCCGCTCATGCCGGCCGCAGCGACCAGCAGCAAGACGGGCACGCCGACGATCAGGCCATCGACTATGGACGCGCCGACGCGGTGCCACCAGCTTGCGAGGACCTCCGAACCGAAACCCGAAACGTCGAAGCCGCCAGGGGAGAACCCGCCACCGGGATAACCACCACCGGGGTAGCCGCCGCCCGGATAGTTCCCGCTCGGGTAGCCGCCGCCCGGGAAACCACCCGGCGGTGGGGGCGGAGGAGGCAGGTTGCTCATGGTCGGATCTACCCTTTCCCGGGCCGCCCGGAGGCGGTCGATGCTCGATTATCCCCCAGGCTACCCCAGTAGTCACGGTGTTGCTCGCCGCGGTGACGTGGAGCCGGCATGGGGGTGACATTGAGCCGGCCTGGGGCGGCCAGGTTTCGTAACCCGTGCGCGCAGCACCTACGATCACAAGCCGTGGCGGATCTGTCCGAACTGCAGGCCATTGCGTCCTCGTGCCAGGGCTGCCGTCTCGCTTCGGGCAGGACCACGGTCGTGTTCGGGGAGGGTTCACCCTCGGCGACGCTTATGGTGATAGGCGAGGGACCCGGACGCGACGAGGACCTTCAGGGCCGTCCCTTCGTCGGCCGGTCCGGGCGGCTCTTAGACAGACTGCTCGCAGAGGAGGCGGGTTTCGAACGTGACGCCGTCTACATCGCTAACGTGGTGAAGTGTCGCCCGCCGGACAATCGCGACCCTAAACCCGACGAGATCGAAGCTTGCCGCCCGTACCTGGACGCTCAGGTGGCTCTGGTCTCGCCGAAGGTTGTCGTTACCCTCGGCAACTTCGCGTCGAAGACGCTGCTGCGCTCCGAGCTTGGCATCACACGCCTGCGCGGCAGCGTTTACCCCTGGCCGTCCGAAGGGGACTCGCCAGGGCTGGGCGGCACCGTCGTAGTCCCGACATTCCACCCTGCCGCGGCGCTGCGCGGCGGCGGGGAGGTGCTCGCCGCTATGCGAGCCGACTTCGTCAGAGCCCGACGGTGCCTCGAAGCGGTACCCGTCAGGGGGAAAGGACCGCTGTGACAACACTGCAGACCACGTGCCGACACGTGGAAGCCACCCGCAGTCTCGGGGGCCGTCTCGCCGGTCTGCTTCGCCCGGGGGACGTCGTGCTAATCCAAGGTGACCTGGGTGCTGGAAAGACCGCCTTCACCCAGGGCATCGCCGCAGCCCTGGGAGTAGAGGCCGCGGTGACCAGCCCGACTTTCACCTTGATGAACATATACCCGACGACATCGGGGTTCGACCTGGTCCACGTGGACGTGTACCGCCTTGAGCGTCTCTCGGAGGTCGTCGACCTGGGACTCGGCGAGATCCTCGACGCCGGAGCGGTCGTGATCGTCGAATGGGGTGACCGGGCGGCCGCGGCGATAGGCGGGGACCGCCTGACGGTCTCGCTTGCTGCCGGAGCTGACGACACCACCAGGACCGTTAGCTTCAAGGCCGAAGGACCCACCTGGGAACCCAGACTGGGCGACCTGCAGGCTAAGGTCCTGACCTCCACATGACCGCAACGCTGTCGATCTCCACTTCCACCTCCCAAGTGAGCGTGGCCGTGAGCAACTCCGACGGGCTGCTCGCCAGCTTCGTCGCGAACGCCGGCCGCCGCCACGGGGAGACCCTCGCCCCAGCCATCAGAGCAGCCTGCGACATCTCCGGGGTTGAGATCGCAGCGCTCGACAAGGTGGCCGTCGACGTGGGTCCGGGACTGTTCACCGGCCTCAGGGTCGGTGTCGCAACAGCGAAAGCTCTCGGCCAGGCCCTTGGCATCCCAGTGGCCGGAGCGAGCTCGCTGGAGCTTCTCGCTTTCGCCTGCCGGCACTCCACCTGTCCGGTGGCGGCGATCGTCGACGCGAGGAGAGGGGAGGTCTTCTGGGAGATCTACCAACCAGTGCCGGGCGGGGTGCTGTCGACACGACCGCCGGCGGTGGCCACCCCCCAAGCGCTGGTCGAGGGGCTCGAGTCCGCCGGCGGGCCTCTCCTGGCCGTGGGGGACGGGGCCCGACGTTACGCCGGGGAGATATCCGCGCTGGCCGGGCTGGTGGAGATCGCCCCCGAAGCTTTCGACCATCCCAGCGCCAGCGTGCTGGCGCTCCTCTCCGAGCGACTCGAAGCCGTCAACCCGACGGGGTTGGTCCCCCGCTATCTTCGAGCCCCCGACGTGCGGATCGGATGGGAAACCCGCTGATGCCGGCACGCCAACCTGGCGTAGGCGGCGACGGCACCCTGTCGGTGCACGTTGCGCCGATGAGACGGCGACATTTGCGTCGCGTGCTCGAAATCGAGCACAAGGTATACCCCAACCCTTGGACGCTCGGCTTGTTCCTGAGCGAGCTAGGCCAGCGCCGGGACCGCTTCTACGTGGTCGCCCGGATCACAGGGAAGGTCGCCGGGTACGCCGGGCTCATGATCGGCTACGAGGAGAGCCACGTCACCAACATCGCCGTGGATCCGTCGTGGCAACGCCACCAGATAGCCACCAGGTTGCTGATCGTCCTGCATGGGGCCGCGCTCAAACACTCGACTAGGAACATGACCCTCGAAGTCCGCATCTCCAACGCGCCGGCTCAGGCCATGTACCGCCGGTTCGGTTTCGAAACCGAGGGGATACGCAAGAACTACTACACCGAGAACCAGGAGGACGCCTTGGTCATGTGGGCCCACGACATCGATTCCGCCGCCTACCTCCGCCGGATAGAGCAGATCAAATCGGCGATCAGAGGAGTGACCGTAGACGAGACAGGCGTGGCGGCGCTGTGACATCCATCCTGGCCATAGAGACCTCCTGCGACGAGACCGCCGCCGCCGTGGTGGTCGACGGCCGCAACATTGCCAGCTCAGTCGTGTCGAGCCAAGTGGACCTGCACGCCAGGTTCGGCGGGGTCGTCCCCGAAGTCGCCGGGCGCGCTCACATCGAGTTGCTGACCCCGGTCGTCGCCGAGGCATTGGAACGCGCAGGGACCACTCCGGCCGGCCTGGACGCGGTCGCTGCGACCCTCGGCCCTGGCCTCATCGGCTCCCTCCTCGTCGGAGTCAGCGCTGCCAAGGCGTACTCGCTTGCGTGGGGCGTGCCGTTCGTGGGCGTCAACCACATGGAGGGCCACCTTCACGCCGCCTTCCTCGAAGACCCGGAGATGGCGCTGCCCGCCGTGGTGCTATTGGTCTCCGGAGGCCACACCATGATCGTGCACATGAGCTCCGAAGGCCACTACCGGCTGATAGGGGCGACGATCGACGACGCCGCTGGTGAGGCTTTCGACAAGGTTGCGCGTTTCCTCGGCCTCGGATACCCCGGAGGTCCGCTGATCGACAAGCTGGCGACGTCGGGTGACCCGACGGCGATAGCCTTCCCCCGGGGTCTGCGAGGCCAGGGCTACGACTTCTCCTTCAGCGGGCTGAAGACGAGCGTCGTCAACTACGTCCGCAAGAACCCTGACGTCGACGTCGCCGACGTGGCCGCGAGCTTTCAAGCAGCGGTCGTCGACGTGCTGGTCGAAAAGGCCAGGGCCGCCGCAGCCGCCCTCGACGCAAAGTCGATCTGCATCGGAGGCGGCGTGGCCGCCAACTCGGCCCTGCGCTCGTCTATCGCCGCCGCGGCCGCCGCGGACGGGCGCGCCTGCTTCCTGCCGAGTCGAGCGATGTGCACCGATAACGCTGCCATGGTCGGCGCTACAGCCTGGTACCGGCTGCGAACCGACGGGCCGACACCGCTGGACGCGGCTGCGGACCCGAACCTCGCCATACGTTTCGACGCTTGAGCGATCAAAGTAGCGAAAGCGTGTTGAACTAGCGCCGCGCGCCCGCTAGTCTTAGCACTCGTAACCCGAGAGTGCTAACAACCTATGGAGGCGCACTGATATGAGTCTGCAGCCACTCGACGACCGGATCGTCGTCCGCCCGAGCGAGGCCGAGGAGCGGACCGCTTCTGGTCTGGTCATCCCCGACACTGCCAAAGAGAAGCCCCAGCAGGGCGAGGTCCTAGCTGTCGGCCCGGGCCGTCGCGCTGAGAGCAGCGGTGAGCTGATCCCCCTGGACATCAAGGTGGGTGACAAGGTCGTCTACTCCAAGTACGGCGGCACGGAGATCACCATCGACGGGGAGGATCTTCTCATCCTGACCAGCCGGGACGTATTGGCGAAGGTGAAGTAAGTGCCCAAGCAGCTCAAATTCGACGACAAAGCCCGACGCGGCTTGGAGGCCGGGGTCAACCAGCTGGCTGACACTGTCAAGGTGACTCTTGGTCCCAAGGGCCGCAACGTGGTGATCGAGAAGAAGTTCGGCGCGCCGACGATCACCAACGACGGCGTGACCATCGCCCGGGAGGTGGAGCTCGAGGACCCCTTCGAGAACATGGGGGCCCAGCTGGTCAAGGAGGTGGCCACCAAGACCAACGACGTGGCCGGCGACGGTACCACGACCGCCACGGTCCTCGCCCAGGCTCTGATACATGAAGGCCTGCGCAACGTGGCCGCTGGCGCGAACCCGATGTCGCTTAAGCGGGGCATAGACAAGGCGGTAAAGGCGGCTGTCGCAGCGATCACCGCCCAGGCCAAGGAGATAGACGGCCGCTCGGAGATCGCCCAGGTGGCTTCCATCTCGGCCGCTGACACGTCGATCGGGGAAGTCCTGGCCGACGCTATCAGCAAGGTCGGCAAGGACGGGGTGGTGACCGTCGAGGAGTCCAACACCTTCGGATTGGAGCTCGACTTCACCGAGGGCATGCAGTTCGACAAGGGCTACCTGTCCCCCTACTTCGTGACCGACCAGGAGCGCCAAGAGGCTGTCCTGGAGGACCCCTACATTCTGATCGCGAACTCCAAGATCAGCGCCGTTCACGACCTGGTCCCGGTCCTGGAGAAGGTCATGCAGGCGGGCAAGCCGCTTTTGATCATCGCCGAGGACGTGGAAGGCGAGGCTCTGGCGACGCTCGTCGTCAACAAGATCCGCGGCACGTTTACTTCGGTCGCTGTGAAGGCTCCGGGCTTCGGGGACCGGCGTAAGGCGATGCTGGGCGACATGGCCGTGTTGACCGGCGGTCAGGTCATCTCCGAGGAGGTCGGTCTCAAGCTTGAGAACACCACGCTCGACCTGCTCGGACGGGCCCGTAAGGTGGTCGTCGACAAGGACAACACGACGATCGTCGAGGGCGCTGGCAGCGAGGCTGACGTGAAAGGCCGCATCGCCCAGATCAAGCGGGAGATCGACGAGACGGACTCCGACTGGGACCGCGAGAAGCTCCAGGAGCGCCTTGCGAAGCTGTCGGGCGGCGTAGCCGTGGTCAAGGTCGGTGCGGCCACCGAAGTCGAGCTCAAAGAGAAGAAGCACCGCATCGAGGACGCCCTTTCGGCAACCCGAGCTGCTATCGAGGAGGGCATCGTCGCCGGTGGCGGCACGGCCCTGCTGCGTTCCCGCCCGGCGGTAGCGGAGGTAGTGGCGGAGCTGTCGGGTGACGAAGCGACCGGTGCGTCGATCGTGATGCGAGCCTTGGAGGAGCCCCTCAAGTGGATCGCCATCAACGCCGGCTTGGAAGGTTCTGTGATCGTCCAGCAGGCTGAGCGTGAGGTCGGCTCGATGGGCCTGAACGCTGCCACCGGCGAGTTCGTGGACCTGGTCAAGGCCGGGGTCATCGACCCGGCCAAGGTGACCCGCTCCGCCTTGCAGAACGCGGCTTCGATAGCCGCCCTTCTGCTTACCACCGAGGCGCTCGTCGCTGACAAGCCCGAAAAGAAAGCCCCCGCCGCACCCGCCGGCGGTGGCGGGATGGGCGGCATGGGAGGCATGGGGGGCATGGGCTTCTAAAAGCCAAGCCCCGGCCGGCCCCGGCTCTTGCCCGGCCCGAGCCGCACAATCAGACCAACCGATCCGAAGGCCGGCCTGTAAGGTCGGCCTTCGACGCGCCTTGCCGGCGTCGTGCCGGCGTCGCGGGAAAACACCGGCCCGGGTGAGGGTCGCGACGGGGGCGTGCCGTCAGCGGCGCGAGTTGCCGTAGATTTAAGAGCATGGAACTACCCCCGCCCGATCCCGCGAAGCTGCTCGACGCTTGGATGGAGTGGGAGCGCGGAGAGACCCCACCCGGGCGTGTAATGTCCAACCTCAAGACCGCCGGAATGCGGACTCTTCTCGAAAGCCTCGCAGAGCGTGAAGCCGCCGGAGCTTGAGGGGCGGGCCGCAGAAGATACCCCGCCCCGCCACTTGGAGGGTCGGTCCCGGCGCCGAGTGGGCTAAGCCGGGCGGCTGGCATCCCGAAGTGATAACAGTAGACCTGGTTCGCAACGCCCTCAACGGGCACTATCAGACGCCAGCGTATGATCCCCGAGCTGCTACGGTGCCTGACGGCCAAGCACCTCAGCCTGCGGCGAAGCCCGCCCGGCGCAGACCGGCTGCGGTGGCTTGCATACTCTTCGACGAGGACGGGCAGGCCAACGTTGTGCTGACGAGGCGCGCCGCCCGACTCCGAACGCACTCTCACCAGGTTGCGTTCCCAGGGGGCAGGATCGACCTCGGGGAGACCCCTATACAAGCGGCGCTTCGTGAAGCATACGAAGAGGTCGGCATACCCCCCGGGGATGTCGAGGTGATAGGCCGCCTGTCCACGGCTACCACCGCCGTCGACGTCGCGCCGATCACCCCTTTCGTGGGGCGCGTAGAAACACGCCCTCGGCTGGTTGCGAACCCGGCTGAGGTCGAGCGCGCCTTCACGGTTCCTCTGGTCGAGCTCACCCAGCCCGACGTCTACAGGCAGGAGGTATGGAGCCCGCCCGGCTCGGATGAGCGTCACGTCGAGTTCTTCGAGCTCGACGGCGACACGGTCTGGGGGGCGACAGCTAGAATGCTCAGCGAACTTTTAGGCCTTGTCGTAGCATACGCGAAGGCAACGCCGGCGCTTGGGGGTAATCTGGAATCGTGATCTTCTGCCCCCGCTGTGGCACCGTGGCAGGTCGGCCCTCCGACACCGCTTGCGCCAGGTGTGGGGCGAGCCTGGCCCGCCCCACGGTGGAAAGATCGGAGCCTCCTGCGGTCCGGGCGCCCACCAAGCGGGGAGAGGCCCTCCAGCGCGCCGCCGGCGTTCACGCCGAGCCGCTCCCGAAAGCCCCTTCGCGAAGGATATCTGCGGCGCTTCCCCGGGTTGCCGGCGGACCGGCCGTGGACGGTCGTAACCAGCCCGAGTCGGACCAGAGGGGCTTCGCCGGGGCTGACACCGGCCAAGCCCGGCCGGCGTGGGGCATGCCGGTCAGCGACCCAAGGCCGGCCGTGGCAGAAGGCCAGCCGGTCGCCGCCGCCAGTCCAGTATCGGAAAAGTCCCCGGTATGGCCTCCCCCGCCGCGCCAATGGCCGTCCGCGGCCTCCTCGCCGGCGCCCACCGAACCCCCGCCTGTTTCCCCCCCCTACGGTTCCCTGCCCCCGGGTCCTCTACCTCCAAGGCAGGCGCCGCCCGGAGGCCCACCGCTGCTGCCTTCGGCCAAACGCTGGACGCTGGGCGCCGAGCGGCGAACGACGTTCCTCAAAGCCAAGCTAGCCGGGCCCGACCGAAGAACTTGGATGGCGACGCGTGGGGAGCCGCCCAACTATTTCTGGGTGTCCCTGTTGAGCATCTTCCTTTTCCTGCCGACCGGCATAGCGGCGGCGGTGTGCTCGTTGCTGAGCACGTCGCGGGCGAGACGCGGCGACGTGGAAGGCGCGTGGCGCGCAAGCCGTCTGGCCAGAGGCTTCTGCATCGCAACCGTACCCCTTTTCGCTCTGGCGACTATCACCGTTGCGCTGGGTGGGGTTCGCTGAGCGTCTCTACTACGCTTGTGCGTCAAACACCGACAGCTAAGCGAGGACGGCCGTGGCAGAAATCGAGATCGGACGAGGCAAAACCGGTCGCCGGGCGTACGGGTTCGACGACATCGCAATAGTCCCCAGCAGGCGAACCCGCGACCCCGAGGACGTGGACATCACCTGGGAGATCGACGCATACCAGTTCGAGCTTCCTTTGATGGCCTCGGCCATGGACGGCGTCGTGAGCCCTGCCACCGCCATCGAGATCGGACGCCTAGGCGGTCTCGGCGTGTTGAACCTCGAAGGGGTTTGGACCCGCTACGAGGACCCCGAACCGCTGCTGGAGGAGATCTCCCACCTGGACGCTGACAAGGCGACCGCCCGGATGCAGCAGATCTACTCCGAGCCGATCAAAGCGGAGCTCGTCGCCGACCGGGTGAGGGAGATCAAGTCCGCGGGTGTGGTGGCGTGCGCTTCGCTGACCCCGCAGCGCACCGAGCAGTTCGCTCAGGCACTCGTCGACGCCGAACTGGACCTGTTCGTCATCCAAGGGACCGTCGTGTCCGCAGAGCACGTGTCCAAGACGGTAGAGCCGCTCAACTTGAAGCGCTTCATCCGGGAGTTCGATATCCCTGTCATCGTCGGTGGCTGCGCCTCCTACCAGGCGGCGCTGCACCTGATGCGCACCGGGGCTGTCGGAGTGCTCGTAGGTGTCGGCCCCGGCCACGCCTGCACGACCCGTGGCGTGCTGGGTATCGGCGTTCCCCAGGCGACCGCCATCGCCGACGCCAGGGCCGCTCGAGCGCAGCACCTCGACGAGACAGGCGTGTACGTCCACGTCATCGCCGACGGGGGGATGGCCACAGGCGGCGACATTGCCAAAGCGATCGTCTGCGGGGCGGACGCGGTGATGATCGGCTCGCCGCTCGCCGCCGCCGTCGAAGCGCCCGGACGCGGCTACCACTGGGGGATGGCCACCTTCCATCCCACGCTGCCGAGAGGAGCCCGTGTCAAGACAGCCACGAGAGGCACCCTGAAAGAGATCCTCGTAGGCCCCGCCCACGAGAACGACGGGCGCCTCAACCTGTTCGGCGCTCTGCGGACGTCCATGGCAACGTGCGGGTACGAGACGGTCAAGGAGTTCCAAAAAGCCGAGGTTATGGTCGCTCCCGCTCTGCAGACCGAGGGCAAAAGCCTGCAAAGGTCGCAGGGCGTCGGAATGGGCCACTAGGCACCGGCGGTGGCCAACCCGGATCCGTCATCGTCGCCGGTCCTGGTCGTAGACTTCGGCGCTCAGTACGCGCAGCTCATAGCCCGCCGTGTGCGAGAAGCCCACGTTTACAGCGAGATCGTCGGGCGCAACGTGACGGCAGCGCAGATCGCAGCTCGACGCCCGGCGGGGATCATACTCTCCGGCGGGCCTAAGTCGGTCAACCAGCCGGGCGCACCTCTGGCGGACCCGGCCCTGTTCGAGCTCGGGATCCCGGTGCTCGGAATCTGCTACGGAGCGCAGCTCATAGCCAGCCAGCTCGGCGGCACCGTCGCAGGGACCTCCAAAGGCGAGTACGGCCGTACCCGGCTCGAGGTCGCATCCCAAGGTGCCGCGCCGTCGGTGCTTTTCGGCTCGGTGCCACCCGCCTTCGACGTGTGGATGAGCCACTTCGACGCCATCGTCGACGTGCCGGCCGGGTTCGTCGCCACGGCGAGCACGGCGGACGCCCCTGTCGCCGCCCTCGAGGACCCTTCTAGGGGACTGTACGGAGTTCAGTTCCACCCCGAGGTGGTCCACACCCACGGCGGACAGGAGATCCTCAAAGCGTTCCTCTACGACGTGTGCGGCTGCCGCCCGTCGTGGACGATGACCTCTGTGATCGAAGCGGCAACTGAGGCTATCCGCGAGCAGGTCGGCTCGGAGAGGATCATATGCGGATTGTCCGGCGGGGTCGACTCGGCGGTGGCCGCCGCTCTCGTCCACAAGGCGGTCGGCTCGCAACTCACGTGCGTGTTCGTCGATACGGGACTGCTTCGCGCCGGCGAAGCCGAACAGGTCGAGGCGACCTTCGGCGAGCAGTTCAACATCGACCTCGTCCACGTCAAAGCTGGGGACCGCTTTTTGGGCGCCCTCGACGACATCGCCGACCCGGAGCGCAAGCGCAAGATCATCGGCGAGACTTTCATCAGGGTTTTCGAGGAGGCGGCAGCGGACCTCGGCGACGCCCGCTTCTTAGTGCAAGGAACGCTGTACCCCGACATAATCGAGTCGGGCACGAAGGACGCAGCGAAGATCAAATCCCACCACAACGTCGGCGGCCTGCCCGAAGACATGGCCTTCGAGCTCGTCGAACCTCTCCGCAACCTTTTCAAAGACGAGGTGCGGGCGGTCGGAGAGGAGCTCGGCCTGCCGGAGGAGATCGTGTGGCGTCAGCCTTTCCCCGGACCGGGCCTCGCCGTGCGCATAGTAGGCACGGTGACACCAGAGCGGGTGGCGATCCTCTCCGCCGCCGACGCCATAGTCGCCGAGGAGATCCGCCGGGCGGGGTTGTCGCGCGAGCTGTGGCAGAGCTTCGCCGTGCTACCCGTAGTGCGCACCGTGGGCGTGATGGGCGACGAGCGCACCTACGCCTACCCGATCATCATCCGGGCTGTCACCTCGGACGACGCCATGACCGCTGACTGGGCCCGACTTCCCTACGACGTCTTGGAACGCCTGTCAAGCCGGATCATCAACGAGGTGCCCGGCGTGAACCGTGTCGCCTACGACGTGACGTCCAAACCGCCTGGGACCATCGAATGGGAGTGACACACCGGCGAATGGGAGTGACACACCGGGCGCCGGGCGTACAGCGTCGCGCCCGGTGTGTCAGGTGTTTAGGAACTGCGAGTCGAGTTGCGTCTGGCTAGTGCGTCCACCGAGGCGGCGGCGAGCAGGACCAGGGCGGTGACCATGTACTGCGCCGAAGCGCTAAGGCCGATCAGCCCCATCCCGTTCGCTATCGTGGCGATCACGAGACCGCCGATAACAGCGTAGAGCATCTTGCCCCGGCCGCCGAACAGGCTGGTGCCGCCGATAACTGCAGCGGCCACGGCGTAAAGGACCAGTGAACCCCCGTCGACGTTACTCGAAATGGAGCCGAGCTGGGATGCGAGGATCACCCCGGCTAGCCCCGCCGTGAGACCGGTCAAGGCGAAAGCGGCGGTACGGATACGCCCGAGGTTGATCCCGGCTCGTCTCGCGGCCTCAGCGTTACCGCCTATGGCGTATACGTAACGGCCGAAGCGGGTCCGCCCGAGCAGGGCCGTCCAGAGCATGAAAATACCGAGGACTATGAGGACAACCCACGGGACTCCCCGGACCGGGTGGGAGACGATACGACCCCGGTTGGTGTTGCAGATCGCCACCACGGCGAAGCCGGCGACGGCCACGGCGACTATCTTCGCTATTGTCAAGCCGAGAGGCGGAACCACCAGCGAGTGCCGGCGCCGGTGGCGGTCCCGGGCGATCAGGAACACCGCGAAGCCGGCCACGCCCAAGACCAGGACGATCCAGCCGGCCGCGACGCTCAAGTTGCCGTTGACCAGGTCCAACAGGATGCTGTTCGACAGGCGGATCGTCCCACCCCCGTTAGTGCCGCCCTCCCTGTCTGCGAGGAAGATGAGCACACCCTCCCAGCCGAGCAGTCCAGCCAAGGTGACCACGAAAGACGGGACCCGGAGGCGTGTGATAACAAGCCCCTGGATGATCCCTATGATCGTCGCGACGACCAGGCCGGCGAGGATCGCCACCCACCACGGGTGGTCCCCGGGCGGCGCGGCCGTTGCGACAGTGACGACACCCGCCACGCCGCCCACGTAGCCGATCGACAGGTCGATCTCGCCTAGGAGCAGCACGTACACCTCGGCCATGCCGAGAAGTATGTAAGTGGCGGACTGGGTGAACAAGTTCGTCAGGTTTCCAGCCGAGAGGAAAACCGACTTCTGGCTTTGGAAGATGATGACGATGACGATCAGCCCGAGGACCACCGGGAGCATGCCGCTCTCACCGTTCCTGATCCGCACCGTCCACGCCCGCAGGTAGTCGGCCATGTTGTCAGCTGCGCTGGCCGGGTCGAGAAGCGACACCACCTGCGCCGGAGGTTGGGTCCCCGCAGCGTCGCTGCCGGCCTCGGTCGAAGGTTCGGAGAATCTCGTCATTCGATCGCCTTCACTGTCTCAGAGGCCTCGATCGTGGCGGGATCGAAGCGGCCGGTGGTAATCGCGTAAACAGCCGACTGCTGGTCGAAAGCGCCGACTGGAGCCTCGACCGCGAGGCGGCCCAGGTAGAGCACGGCGATGTGGTCGGCGACTTTGAACACGTCGTTTAGGTTGTGGGATATGACCAGCACTGCGATCCCCCGGGATCTCAGCGTCCGTATCAAGTCGAGGACCATGGCGGTTTGGGCTACACCCAAAGCCGCGGTCGGCTCGTCCATTATCACCATGCGGGCGTTCTGCATGACGGCCTTCGCGACCGCGACCGCCTGGCGTTGACCGCCAGATAAGGAGCCGACCAGCTGGCGGATCGACCGCACGGTCGTGACCGAAAGCTCAGCGAGCGTCTGGCGTGCCTGCTTCTCCATGGAGTCCTCGTCCAAGAGCCGGCTGGTTGTCAGCTCGCGTCCGAGGAACATGTTCTGCACGATGTCGAGGTTGTCGCACAGCGCCAAGTCCTGGTAGACGGTCTCGATGCCGAGCCCGGTGGCCACCTTCGGGCCGCGGATGCGCACCGGATGGCCGTCGAAGATCATCTGGCCTTCCTCAGGCTCGTGGATCCCGGCTAGGCATTTGATCAGCGTCGACTTGCCGGCACCGTTGTCACCGAGAAGGGCTGTGACCTCACCCGGTGCTACGTGGAGGTTGACGTCGCTCAGGGCTTCGACAGCCCCGAAACGTTTGGTGATCCCCCTCGTTTCTAGGAGCCATTTGGCGCCGGACGCCGGGGTGTTGCGGCCGTCGGAATGATCACCGGAGCGGCCGTCGGCCGAAGCCGGACCCGGGAGGGTGGGTCCGGCTTCGGCACGTGGATCGGCTGGCAGGTTCACCTTTGCAGGCACCTTGCTGGGTCGGCGGCGGTCACGTCGCTACCCGGAGATGCCGGCGGCGCTGCAATCCGAAGCGAACTGCGCAGTGCAAAGCTGCGAAGCGCTCACGAAGTTGTCGGCGATGACAGTGGAAGCCATGTTCGACGGGGTGACCCATTCGGGCTTGAGAAGCACAGACGGCACCTCAGTGTTGGAGGTTGTGTCCATCGTCTGACCGTTGACCAGCGACGAGGGCGGTGTCTGGCCTGCCCTCAGGTACATCGCCAGCGCGGCGGCGGCTTGGGCCTCCTCGTAGATTGGCTTGTACACGGTGCCGCACTGGTATCCCGACAGGACGTTTTGCAGGCCGACGAGGGTGGCGTCCTGCCCGGTGGTCGGGAAAGTCTTCGCCGGGATGTGCAGCGACTGCAGGTAGGCGATGATCGGAGCTCCGTTCTCGTCGTTAGGGATGAGCGCAGCGTTCGCGTTCTTGTGCGCAGTGTACGCCTGCTGGAACTCAGTTAGAGCTTTCGTCGGCTGCCAGGTTCCCGCCGGTTGGGCCACCTCAGTCCACTTACCCGAACTGAAATAAGGCGCCATCACAGCGTCGTAGCCCTGGGCGAACAGCGTGGCGTTGTTGTCGGTGGGGGAACCCCGCATGACGATCACGTTCGGGTGGCTGACGTTCCACGCCGACACGCACGACACCAAGCCCTGGCCTAGGAGGGTTCCTACCTCTACGTTGTTGAAGCTCACGTAGTAGGAGCGGCTGCCTCCCAGGGTGAGACGGTCGTAGTCGATCACGGGAACGCCGTGGCTCTTGGCGTAGCTTTCGATCTGCGCTCCGACGCCACTTGTGAGGGGGTCGATGATCAACACGCTGGCGCCCGACGCGATGTCGGACTGGGCGTCGGTCAGCTGAGTCGTGTCACTACCCTGGGCGTTTTGGATCGTGAACTGCGAGGCGCTCAACCCGGCGTCTGTGAACGCCTGCTTGAGATATGGAGCGTCGAACTCGGTGTAGCGCGCCGACGACACGGTGTCGGGGAGGATCGCAGCGATGCTCCCCTTGCCCTTGGCGGCGAGGCTCTTTAGCTGTGACATCGCCGAGAAATCGCGGGTGAAGGAGGTTATCGAGATGCTCGGCGACGAACCGGAGGTGGAACCGGCCGTGGTCGAGCTCGACGGAGCGGCAGTCGTCGCAGACGTGGCGCTGGACGTCTTGGTCGAGCTACTGGTGCAGGCTCCGGCGACCAGGCCGGCTCCAACGAACAGCGCAG
>JAJZAM010000236.1 GCA_021799445.1 Actinomycetes bacterium | reverse complement strand
CACGCGCCGCGGGACGCTTCGAGGAGGCCGACCGGGTGAGAGATTCCCTCGAAGCCCTGGGGATAGAGCTCCGCGATCGCCCGGAGGCGACCAGCTGGCAGCTTCATGCCCGGGAGTCGCCCGAGCAGGGCTAGGAGGCTCAGCGCTACGTGGCTCAGGGCAAGAAGGCTCGGCGGTGCGCCTGGAGCAGGTCGACCTGAGCGCCGGAGCAGCAGCGATGCACCAGGTGTGGACACAGCCATGGGTGGCGAGGCTGGTAACCTGCGGGAGCCTCGATCGGTCGGGCCCCCATCGTCTAGCGGCCAAGGACGCCGCCCTTTCAAGGCGGTAACACGGGTTCGAATCCCGTTGGGGGTGCCACTAAATGAGCAGGTCAGAGGCACTAAGTACTGCAGGACCGCTGGAGGCGCCCCTTCTGCCAATCAGTATTGCCGATCACCTCCCTCCAGCCCGGTAGGCTGCCAATCAGTAGGCAGGGCGACGAGGGAGGACGGCAATGGCGGGTTCGATGAGAGAGCCCGGCAAGGACTCCTGGGAGCTGTCTGCATACATCGGCTGGGACGCGTCGTCGCGGAGGCGCAGGTACTCGACGCGGACCTTCCACGGGACCAAGCGCCAAGCGGCGAAGGCGCTGGCCGACTTCGTGTCCGAGGTCAACAAGCAGCGAGCCACCGGCATGTCGACGGAGCTCCTCACCGTGCGAGAGGTTCTGAACCGCTGGCTCACAGACCGCTCGCAGGTCCTGTCGACTTCCACCTCGGACCGTTACCGCGGTGCGATCCGCCACGTCGAGTTACACGGTCTCGGATCGCTGCCCGTCGGCAAGCTCCGACCTCACCACATCGAGGACCTGTACACAGCCATGCTGCGATCCGGCCTGTCGGGCGCGTCGATCCGCAAGGTGCATTGGCCGTTGCGCCAGGCTCTCGCCTGGGCTCACCGGCGGGGCTACACGCCTTTCGTCGCAACCGACGGCATCGAGCTTCCGCCTCTCGGGGAGAAGAGGGCCAACCCGCCGGACTCGGCACACGTTCGCCAGCTCGTCGAGTTCGCCCTGGGCGACGATCCGACCTGGGGAACGGCTATCGCCTTTTCTGCCTGGACCGGCTGCCGGCGTGGGGAGGTGTGCGGCCTGCAGTGGCGCGACCTTGATCTCGACTCCAAGAGTGCTCTCATCCGGCGCTCCGTGGCGGGAATACCCGGAGGAGTCGAGATCAAGGGCACAAAGACCGGGGAGGTGCGCAGGATCGCCCTCGGGACCAAGACGGTCGAGCTTCTGCAATCCCACCGCGAGCGCTGCGAGGAGCGTGCGCTCCGTTGCGGTTCCTGCCTGGTTGAAGGATCCTTCGTATTCTCACCTGACGTCAGTGGGTCCGACCCTTACAATCCGCGCAGCTTCACCCGGGTGTTCGTCCAGACCTGCCGATCCGCCGGCGTGCCCCACATGCGGCTCCACGATCTGCGCCATCACTCGGCAACCGCATTGCTGAAACACGGCACCAGTGTCGGAGAGGTGATGGACCGCCACGGCTGGAAGACCGTCTCCATGGTCACCCGGTATCGTCACCTCCTCGAGGCAACCGATGCCGGTGCAGCAGAAGCTCTCGAGAACGCGTGATGCGCTCACTGCCTCTCCACAACGTGCAGGGTCCGAGCCCCCATCACGAGCAGTGCGGCCACGAGGGGGAACACCAACCTCCGCATCCTATGAGGGTACCGCCCCTCCCCCATGGAGGTGCCGCCAACAACCCAGGTTCCCTCGGCAAAGGCCGACCGCGGGTTGGCAGGCAGCGCTATTGCCATCCCAGCCCTTTCCGCTCAGGCCATACCCGTACGACCCCGCAGTGGCGCGCCGCTCCGATCGCCCTATCAGGTCAAGCCTTTCCGGTGATGGCCGTAGAAGCATTAGCCGGGTAGGCTCAGGTCGTGCGAGTGCCGGTGATGCAGTCCTTGGTCGGGCACTCTCGCGTCTGCGACAAGAAGACTCCCGTGCCCGGACCTGCCTGCAACCCGTGTTGTACGGCCGGGACGGTACAACAGATCGGATGCCGGTGAGCATCGTGACAGCCAACCTAGATGCAGAGGCCCGCAAGACCGTCACGTACGCGCTCCGCCATCCACGGGGGCGTTACGATAACGCTCGCACGTCGCAGCTCTCGGGTATTCCGAGCAGCACGCTTTACGAATGGCGACGCACCGCCATCTACGTGCCGGACTTCGGCGACGAGACGCCGGCAGCTTGGTCCTACCGGGACCTGGTCTACCTGCGGCTGCTCGCCTGGCTCCGCCAAGGCGGCATGGAGCGCCACACGGCGGCCGACCACGTGGGCACCGTCAAGGCGCAGGTGGCTGCGGGCCGTGAGATCCAGTACCTCTACGCCGACCGTCGCACCTTGGTTGTCGGTGAAGACCGGACCAGCTCGGTGACCGGCGAGAGCCTCCTGCCCTTCGACGACCTACAGGGACTCCTCAGCACATTCGACCTCGTCGCACCTGTCTCTGAGCTCGGTGGCAAGCGGCTGTCACGGCTGTGGGCTCCCAGCCTGATCAGACCGAGCTCGTTCACCTTCATCTCGCCGTGGGTAATGGCCGGTGATCCCTGCGTCGAGCGCACTCGCATCCCCACAGCGTCGATTCACGCGGTCCGGGAGCAACGTGGCCTGGCGAGTGCAGAGATCGTCGAGCTGTACCCCGGCCTGACCAGCGAAGCCGCAGACGACGCTTACCTCCTGGAACGGCGACTTCGTGGCCTCGAGCTCCCCGACAACGCAGCCGCGTAAGATCAAGCTTCTGCTCGATCAGGGTTTCCCGAAGCCGTCGGGGTTCGACATTCACGCCATCGATCGAACCATTGAGGTAGTCCACCTGCGCGACTTCGATCCCGCCCTGGCAAAGAACAGCACACCGGACTGGGTTCTCTACTGCACGGCCGTCACCAATGGTTTCGATGCGCTCGTCGCCCGTGACCAGGCACAACTCCACCAGCCGGTTGAGATGTTCGCTCTCTCCTGCCTCAGAGCCTTTACGGTCATCACCTGGTAAAAGCCCATCGAGGACCCTGTCCGGGAATGGGGACAGCTCCTGGCATACTTGCCAGAGGTGAAGAAGCTTCTCGAAGGTACGGCGGGAAATTCCAGGCGCCCCGAGGCCATCATGTTGCCCGCCCCGACCCTGACCGCGCAGAGCGTCGTGCGCGCAAGCGATGGCATTGGCGTGTACGCATCCAAGCACAAGATCTCTCACCGTGAAATACGCAACGAAGCGCTGACCGAGGTGAGGGACTGGCTCGCGATGATGTCCAGAGCCCCCGACGAGTTCGACGCCCTCCTGGGTTTGACCGGTCGCGCGTAGCCCCTCGCATACGATCCCGCCGACACAGGTTGCCTCACGGCAGCGCCACCGGCGCTTATGCCACACAAGACGCGCCGCGCGACCGAGCGATGGCAGGTCGATCAGCTCGACGACCGGGCGCTCCTTCACCGTGGCGAACGCTCCGCAGACCAGGCACGCTGGTCGCGGTGCGCGGGTCTCGAGGTGGACTCGTAGCGGGCTGCCAGCAACGTCGTCCACGGCGAGCACTCAACAGCTGCGCCAGCGCATCGGGGCCGGCACTGCCCGCATCTTGCGGGCCACCCTCGTTACTGAGGGGGCCAAGACCTACGTGTCTTTCGCCGTCATCGCCAAGCGGGGCGCTTGTGCTAAAGCCCCCGAAGGTGTCGCTGCGCACGACGTGGGGATCTCTGCCCTGGTGACTTCCTCGGACGGCGCCGTGGCCGGGA
>JAJZAM010000235.1 GCA_021799445.1 Actinomycetes bacterium | reverse complement strand
AGCTGCCGACGCATGCGAGTCGGCAGGCTTGGTGGTGGGTGAGCTTTCCCCAGCCTCCCAGGCGGCTCTAAGGGGGTTCTTGCCGGCGGAGGCGGGCGTTGCGAACCCGGTTGACATGGTCGCCTCCGCCACCGCCGACTCGTACCGGCGCGCTCTCGAAGTCATCCTCGCAGACCAAAGCGTCGACGCCGTCCTCATCATTTTCGCCCCGACGCTGCTAGCCACCGCGGAAGGTGTCGCCGTCGCTGTCAACCAGGCCGCCGCCAACCAGGCTGCAGCTGCCGCTAGAGAGGCGGCGCCGCCAAAACCCATAGTCGCCACTTTCCTCGGGCAATGGGACATCCCAGAAGGCCTTCGAAGCGCTGGCGTCGCGGTTCCCTCCTTCGCCTTCCCCGAGCCTGCCGCTCGAGCGCTCGCCAAGGTATGCGCGTACGGCGACTGGCGTGGGCGGCCCGATGGGACGCTGCTCGGGCGCGCAGGACTGCGAACAGCCCAGGCTGAGGCCGCGGTGCAGGGATGCCTCGCCGACCATCCCGAGGGCACCTGGCTTCCCCCGCAGCAGGTGGACACGGTGCTGGCGGCATATTCGATCCCGGCTGCAGCGTCGGCAGCGGTGACGTCCAGCTCCGAAGCGGCGCAGGCCGCCTCAAGGCTAGGACTGCCGGTGGCGCTCAAAGCGCTCGGACCGCTCTTGGTGCACAAGACCGACGTGGGCGGCGTCGAGCTTTCGTTGAAATCAACCGTAGAAGTGTCCGACGCCTACGATTCTATGAAGGCCCGCTTGGGCGAGGCCATGACCGGCGCTCTCGTCCAAGTTATGGTTCCCGCTGGCATCGAGACGGTAGTCGGGCTCGTCCAAGATCACCTCTTCGGGCCTTTGATCATGTTCGGCAGCGGCGGCACGGCCGTCGAGGTGTTCGGGGACCAAGCGTTCCGCTGCCTCCCGCTGAGCGACCTGGACGCGGCGGAACTTGTCCGCTCGACAAAAGGGTCCGCTCTGCTCGGCGGCTACAGGGGTTCATCCCCGGTCGACGTCGCCTCGCTTGAGGCTTTGGTGATGCGGGTGGCTCAGCTCGCCGAGGATCTCCCCGAGATCGCCGAGATGGACCTCAACCCGGTCGTGGTGAGCGCGAGCGGCGCGGTCGTAGTCGACGCCAAGATACGCGTGGAGATCCCCCCGTCGAGGCCTGACCCAACATTAAGACGCCTCTGAGCGGCGCTCGGCGAGGTCCGGGGGACCCGCCGCAGCCCGCCGCCTTCGAACGCCCGACCGCCGGACGCGAAAAAGCCCGGAGGCTAAGCTCCGGGCCTTTTCGCTACTGGTTGGAAAACTCAGCTGACCGGCGTGGGGGTGGGGATCCCGAGGTGGCCGGCGAGGACTTCCTCCGTGGGAGCTACCCGGCGTACGTGCCAGAAGCCGAGTCCCGTGAGAACCGCCATGACGGCTGCGAGGATGAAGCTTGCTATACCAGCCACCAAGGCGATCGTCGCGAACTCCGAGAAAGCGTAAGCCTCGAGGAGAAGACCCCTAAGCGTTGTTCCCTGGAAGACCGTCTGGACCTCAGCTTTGAGCGCAGCGTTGTTCGGCTGAGCTTGGGAGGCGGCTGACACTTTGGCGTACACCCCTCCATAGGGCATTTCCGACAGGTGGACTGCGATGAAGTGGTCAGCGTACGCTTCGGCTTCGGGACCGGTAGTCAGCTGCTTGCCGGCGTACTGGCCGAGGTACTTTTGCATCGACGCTGTGATCTCAGTCCCGTTGGGATGAGCCAGCGCTGACGCTGACGGGAAGGTGATCTGCTGCTCGGCGAGCTGGCTGTGCACGTTGGAGTTGGCGAAAGAGTAACCCCACATGAGCAAAGCCCCCGCCACGATCAACACGATCGTCAGCACGAGCCCTCCAGCTGTCAAAAGTGTGTCGAATGTCTTACGGCGCATTGTTCCCATCTCCTTGTCGTGTCGGGCCGCCCGTGACCACCTTGGCCTTGGGACCTCCAACCCTGAGCACACGTCCATCATCGTCCCGAGTGGCGTCGTCCCGGTAGGGTCCGAAGACCCCTATTGCATGTGACGAAAGTCCCGGGTAGGGACTTTCGGCCCTGGCTCGCCCCGTCCGCCGCTTTTAAAATCGAAGGGTAGGCAACTTGGCAGAGGGAGGTGTGATGCCGGCAACTTCTAAGGTGGCGACAAACGAGCGGACAGCCGACGTGATGCTCGGCTTCGCCCGGCGAGGCTACGCCCGAACGCTGCAGGCGGCTCACGGGCATCTTTGGTGCCCTTCGTGTGACACCGACTTCGACTCCCACGACTTGACCGTCGAAGAGACGGTCGCCACGAGCGCAGGACCTGGGGGTTCGCAGGCTACCGTCTACGCGCTGCGTTGCAGCACGTGCGGAGCCGGCGGTATATGGGTGGTCCGCCATCCTCTCTCAGACGACGATCTCCGTCTCGTCGAGTGGGTCGACTCTCTTTCTGATCCACCCGGGAATGGGGACGCACCGCCACGGCACTGCCAGAACTTTGTCAGTGGCTAGCGGCCTAGTCGAAGGGCACTACCACCACAGGGCAGGGCGGGCGGTGCGCCAGCTGGGTGCTGGTGCTTCCGAGCAGCGATGACCCGCCCACACCCCGGCAGCCAACGACGACCATGTCCGCGCCAAGAGAAGCTACCGTCTCTCGGAGAACCCTCTCGGGAGGGCCGTAAGCTAGTTGACAGTCAAAATGACGCTTTCTTCGCACCAGGGGTTCGCACCATTCCACGGCCATCCTCCGTCCTATCTCGGCTTCGTGGTGTTCCACGGGGACAGGCTCCCCGGCCGGCTGGAGGCGCTCGATGAGCCCGAGGGCGTGCACTGCGACGACCTCTGCTCCTGTCGCGTCGGCTAGGACGCCGGCCCACTCGACCGCTGCGATGCTGTTAGGTGAACCGTCGACCCCGACGACGATCCTTGAGATCGCCGCAAGGGTCGACTGGTCGCTTCGGGATGTCACGGAAAGCGAGGGCGCTCAGCCGCGGACCACGACCACCGCCGGTGACGCTGCGTGGCTCACCAGGTGCAGGCTTACCGAGCCGGCCAGCAGCCCGGTGACGGTCGAGTGGCCACGAGAGCCCACCACTACCAGCGCCGCCCCGCCTGACGCCTCCTCGAGCACTTTCGAAGCATGCCCGCGGACGGCCCTGGCGGTCCATTCGACACCGGCCGGGGTGGCTACCGCGTCGACTTCTTTCTCCAGTTTAGCCTGGGTGTAATCCCCGAGCTCTGAGTCACTCCCGAACTCACCCGGGCTCCACGCTTGAACTACATCCACCGACATACCCAAAGCAACAGCGTGGCGCAAAGCCCAGTCGAGGGCCCGCTGCGAACCTGGGCTGCCGTCGAAACCGACGACTATCTTCTCGGAGCTTGCTGCATCAGCTTTATCGGCCATGACTGCTCTCCTTGCCTAGCGGACATGTCGCCCATGTCACGGAATGTTCATTTTCAAAAACTACGACCCCGCACCGGTGGGCTGTAGAGCCGGAAGTCACTTTCAGGCAATCGTGACCTAAGGCCCTACCGGGAACGCCCCGAAAGCGACGATGATTGAGCCAGAGCCCTTGGGGCGCACAGGCCAGGAGGACCCGCAAGGGTCCACTTGGGTGACAGCACCGCCTGTCACAGCAACGAAATCCAAAGGAGCAGCCATGAACGACCACGCCAACGAACCGCAAGCCCCCGCAGCTACCGCCCAGCCGAGTGTCGCCGACCTACAGAAGGTCCTCCAACGCTACGCTGACCGCAC
>JAJZAM010000234.1 GCA_021799445.1 Actinomycetes bacterium | reverse complement strand
CGGCGGGCGCCAAGCCTCACGTGGATCGAGCAGGATCTCGCCGACTTGGACTTGGGCCGCCGTTTCGACGTGGTGATCCTGGCCGGTAACGTGCCGGTCTTCTGTCCCGTCGCACGCAGGCAAGCCCTCGTGCGACGCTGCGCCGCCCACGTCGACCGAGGCGGATACCTCCTCGCAGGCTTTAGGCTAGACCGTGGGTTCGGCTTGGACGACTACGACCGCGGTTGCGAGCTAGCCGGCTTGATCTTGCAGGACCGTTGGGCGACTTGGGATCAGGACCCTTTCGAACCCGACGGATCCTATGCCGTTTCCCTGCATCAACGCCCGTTGCTCAGCCGCGAAGACCTTGATTCGGTGTGAGGGTTGCGTCGACGGCGGCTTGGACTGAGGTGCCGTCGAAGAAATTCGGGTTTGTGCCCGCCAGCAGGTTGACAGGATTGGTGAACACGAAATCCTTGAAGTCCGCCTCGGAGATCATGTCATGCTCGACGAGCTCCCAGGCCTCTTCGAGCACTTCCCTCATGTCCGGAACGTCCCAGTGGCCGATATCGGAGCTGAACACGGCGTTGAGTTTCGCCCCGAAGGGGTTGACCTTCGTGTTGAACGCCCACGCGTTAATTCGGTCGTCCGCCTCGCAGCCGAAGAAGAAGCTCGGGACAAACCGTTCGGCGATGTCTGACGCCTCGGAGATGCCGGCTGCCGCGAAGTCGTCGAGACGGGAGCGGTCGGGCTGCTCAGGACCGAGCACCCGCATCATGTCGCTCAGCTTGTCGCGACGCTTTTCGAGCATCGGCGGGGCGTAACGGTCGAACAACTCAGCGACCAAGCCCTGGTCCAGATTAGCCGGGTCGTAGTTGGCTATAGCCTCGGAGTTTCGCTTCTCCCAGTGTCCTACCAGGTCCGCGAAAAGGTTGACCGCCCAGCCGACGCCAGCCTCAAGAAACATAAACTTGACCTGAGGGAATCGTTTGGTCACACCGCCGAAGAACAGCGCTTTACACAAAGCTTCCGAGGCTGCCGCGAAATGGCCGATGTGGTTGTACATGTAGTTATTGACCGACACCCGAGAACCCCACCCCATGGAACCCGAATGGAAAGCCGGTGCGACGCGGAGATCCCGGCAGCGAGCCCACACAGCGTCGTAGTCGTAGAGGCTGTCGACGGCCAGGTTGTCTATCCAAGTCGCGTGCGGGCTGGGCCGCTCGGTCCCTGCTAGGCGCCGGCGGACGTGGCCGGCCATCATCGTGGTTTTCATTCCGAGCTCGCCTATCGCGTAGTCGAGCTCGTCGATAGCTTCTTCAGGCGTGTGCATGGGTATCGCCGCAGCGGGGGTCATATGCGCCTTGTGAGGGGCGAAGAGATCGGCCTGGAAAGTGTTGAAAGCCCGGCACGCCGCCCGGCGAAGCTCCGGGTCTTCGATGTGGGTGACAGCCAAGCCGACCGACGGGTAAAGAACTGTGAAGTCCAGGCCCATCTCACCCATCCGCTCCTCCAGCAGCGCTGGGAGAACCGACGTGGCGTGATCGACGCTGTGGCGCGTCGGAAGCGGCCACCACGGCGGACGGACCATCCGCTTGGCCATGCGCTCCTCGGGAGTGACCCGGTACCAGGCCGCCACCTTGGTGAAATGGTCCACGGCTTTCGGCCCGCCGAAGCGGTCCAGGTAGTCCAACACGACGGGCATGTACTCCAACACGTGGCCGTCCGCGTCGACTACAGGATGGTCGAGACCTTCGTGGATGCGCTGGGAATCGGACTTGGTGACAGCAGACATGAACCTCCCCTTACCTGTCTACGGGCGACGCCCTAGCGGCTTAGCCCGCCCGCTAGTAGCGGTCGCTGATGATCGTCTTTAGCGTTATGTCAGCAGTCTTTCACTGGTGCGGGGCGCTGTCAAGCGCCGCAACACGAACCTGCCCGGTCGGTCAGTGGCGTGCCATGTCCTGGGCCAGTCGCCACTTCGGGGATGGCCGCTCAGCCGAGCTTTGCTAGGCGGCCGGCTAGCGCCGGGGGGAAGCCAACGTCGCCGTCCACGATCGCCTTGGAGAGAGGTATGGCCAGGGTGGCGAGCCGGGAGCAGCCTTCCTCGCCGATCGCCTCGTACGGAAATGTGGCCAGTTGGTCGGTCCTGTCCTCGACGCTTTGGCGGTGCTCACGGCCCGCCGGGCTCAGAACCAGCTCGTCGCCATCTTGGAGCCAGCCTCGGGCGCGGACTCTCCCCACGGCGTCGGCCCACTCGTCGTCGCTCCATTCCCGCATCGTCTTTAAGGTCGTGCCGGAAACCTCCCCCGTCGCTGCGTGCACCACCAGGGCCTCCGCCCCGTCGAGACCCTCGGAAAGCAGCAACGAAACGTGGCCGTCTCCTCGGAACTCGCGAAGCAGCGTCTGGGCGTGCCAAAGCACGAGGTGCGGCTCGTCCGGCCAGGTGAGGCTGGCGTGGGCGGCGAACAGTGGACGACCCTGAGGCCGGCCAGAAGCGCGTTCCGCCGCCCGACGGGCGAGGCTGGCTGCCTCTTGAACCTCGGCAGAGTCGTAGCCTTGCCCCCACGCTTTGCGCAGCGTCCGGTCCGCACCTTCGAGGCGGGCCTCGAGGATCGCGGCCGGTGACGCCAGGTTCCACGCTTCTGGTATGACGCGTCTGACCGCTTCGGGATGGAAGTTGAAGAAGGTGGCGATAGTCACCTCCGCTGCTACAGGGCCGAGCGCTGCGGAGCGGGAAGCGAAGTAGCCCATGCGCTGATCGGTAATTCCGAGCTTCGAGTAGCTCTCCCTGGTGAAAGGACTGAAGTAGATCATCCCGTGGATAGTCTCAGCGCTCAGGTGCGTGCGCCGGGCACTGCGAGGAGAGACGCTGCTCACAGCGTCTTACCCGAGACGGTTGAGGGCATCGATCCTCCTGTTAGACGGTTCGGAACGCACCGCAACGAACACGGCGCCTAAAGGCCAACTCTAGCGACTCGGGCCGCTGGAGGTTCTCGCAGCCCGGGCGGGTAGAGGATAGGACGGCGGAGGGCCCTCGGCGAGTTTTGGGACGACGACCACTCCCTCATCGGGGTCTCCGACGGCAACGAAGCGGCCCTCGAGGGCGTAGAGGCCGCCAAGCGCTGCGAGGGCGGCGTCGACTCGGTCGAGGTTGGCCAGGCACTCCTCGGCGACTCCGGCAATTCGGAGGGCGGTTCGACGAAACGACGTTTTGGCCTCTCCGCGGCGCCGCCGACGGCCGGAGACGGTCACTGCGACGGCATTGGGGAACACTTCTGCTGCGCAGCCCCTCGGGTCACCGCTTCGATAGAGGGGATACGCCCCGGACAAAGCTTCGAAAATCCTGATCCCGACCCTCATCCACCGGAAGAATGGGTGGTCCCCGGGATCCGGGCCGACCGGGAACGCGGGGAAACCCAGGCTGGCGAGCTGGCGATCGGCTTGGCGGGTGCCTGCGGAGCGCAAGAACGCTGGCGGCGAATCGACGCACACTATCGACGGCCTCAACTCCTCGATGACGAGTGCGGAGACCGCGGCCACGGAGAGCTTCCCGTAGCTGGCAGTGATTCGCCTGCGACAATCCAAGGCTACCAAGTCCATCCCTTTGCGCTCCTCGGCGACGTCCACGCCGACAGCAACATCACAATGACCGAGCGACACCATGAAACCCTACACGGTTGATAGTGTCGCAACGGCACTAGGTAGCGCTACGGAGGTTTATATGGCAGTGTCGCATCCACGTTCACGCCGCACCGCCAGGACTGCGCAACCCGACCTGCAGCCGGGAACTCACCGCCGGCTGCCCTCGGATGAGCTCGAAGCCCAAGGG
>JAJZAM010000233.1 GCA_021799445.1 Actinomycetes bacterium | reverse complement strand
TTGGTGTACACGGCGGTCACCTTGCAATGCGCAGCCGGGTAGTCGTAGGAGCCTGTGAACACGTGGAAGAACCCCGCCGGGAACTTCGTCGGCTGGGCGACACCGTTGAAAGCACCATGGTCGGCTAGCACGTTCACCCGCAGGCCGAGGATCTTGCCGTCCCTGGTGGCGGCGATCTCGCCGTGCATGTGGTAGTCCCGGGCGAACGACGTGGACATCAGGTTCTCGGAGCGGTCCTCAACCCATTTGACCGGCACCCCGGTGACGATCGACCCGACTATCGCCAAGACGTAGCCGGGGTATATACCCACCTTGTTACCGAACCCGCCGCCGATGTCGGGGGAGATCACCTGGATCTTATGCTCCGGCAGGCCGGCCACCAGAGCGTAGACGGTTCGGTGCGCGTGCGGGGCCTGCGTCGTGGTCCATATCGTCAGCTTGCCGGTGACCTTGTCCATGTGAGCCACGGCACCGCAGGTCTCCATGGGCGCGGGGTGGACCCTCGGGTAGATCATGTCCTCGGCGACGACCACCTCGGCGTTGGCGAACACGTCGTCGCAGGCTGCGGCGTCGCCGGCTTCCCAGTCGTAGATGTGGTTGTCTGTGCGGCCTTCGAGGTCGTCTCGGATCACGGGCGCGTCCGGGTCCAGCGCCCGGCGGGCGTCGACGACAGCCGGAAGCGGCTCGTACTCCACTTCGATCAGCTCCAGCGCGTCGCGAGCCGAGTACTCGTCTTCGGCGATGACGAAAGCGACTTCTTGGCCTTGGAAGCGAACCTTGTCGGTCGCCAAGACTGCGACGACGTCGCCTGAGAGGGTCGGCATCCAGGCTAGGTTCAGGCCTTCGAGGGTCTTACCGGTGATCACCGCTTTGACCTTGGGGTGGGACTCAGCGGCAGACGTGTCGATCGAAACGATCTTCGCGTGGGCGTAGGAGCTGCGCAGGATTGCCCCGTGAAGCATGCCCGGCAGCACAAGGTCATCCACGTAGTGGCCTTGGCCGCGCACGAAGCGGGCGTCCTCCTTGCGCAGCATCCTCCCGAAGCCGAGCGGGTTCCCCGCGGGGCTGGTCAGCGTGTCAGGACTCGGAGTTTCTGTGGCTGTCATAGCACGGCCTCCTCGGCTTCGCGGTCTGAGCGACCGGTTTCGGCTTGTTTGCGGGCGGCCCAGCGGATCGCTCGGACTATGTTCTCGTAGCCGGTGCAGCGGCACAGGTTCCCTGAGATCGCCTCGCGGATGGTCGCTTCGTCGGGGTCGGGGTCACGATCCAAAAGTGCCCTGGCGACCATCATCATCCCCGGGGTGCAAAAGCCGCACTGCAGGCCGTGCTCCTCGATGAAACCCTGCTGGACCGGGTCGAGCGTGTCGCCTTCCAACCCTTCGACACTGCGCACCGACCGGCCGTCCGCCATCGCCGCGAGGGTCGTGCAGCTTTTAACCGGAAGCCCGTCCAGCCAAACGGTGCAGGCCCCGCAGTTGGACGTGTCGCACCCCCAGTGCGTGCCGGTCATGCCCAGCGTGTTGCGCAGGTAGTGCACGAGAAGCAGACGGTCCTCGATGTCCGCCGAGGTCTCCCTGCCGTTGACTTCTATCGTCACTCTCATCTTTAGTCCTCCACTCCTCGGCTACTGCCTACTCGTGCCGCGGCTATCGACCTGCGCAGCGCTCTGGCCACTAGCACCGAAACCAGGTGACGTTTGTAGTCCTCGGGTCCTCGCTGGTCCACGGTCGGGTTACAGCTTGAAGCGCAAATAGCCGCCGCGGCTTCTAGTGCCTCGTCGTCAGGTTGGGCTCCCACGAGGGCCGCTTCGGCCTCTGCGCAGGTGAAATGCTCCGCACCAACCGCGGTGATCCCCAGGCCCACGTCAGATATGCGATCCCCGTCTAGGACCACGAAAGCCCCGGCTGCCGCTATCGACCAGTCCCCCGCCCGGCGCTCGACCTTCTCGTACGCGCTGCCGACCGACGTGCGGATCGGCACGCGCACTTCTACGAGGATCTCCCCGTCGCCGACCGCCGTCTCGTAGGGGCCTACGTGGAACTCTCTCAGGGGCACCCGGCGGACACCGCCCGTCGAGCGGATGACCACTTCGCCTCGAAGCGCAGCAAAGACAGCTGACAGGTCCTCGGAGGGGTCCGCCTGGCAGAGGGACCCGCCGACGGTGCCCCGGTTGCGCACCAGCGGATCGGCGATGACCCTCTCCGCCTCGGCGAATATCCGGTAGTGCTCGCTTAGCAGCGTGGACTCGAGCACGGCGGCGTGCCTCGTCATAGCCCCAATGGCCAGGTGGTCCCCGTCTACCCTGATGTAGTCCAGCTCTGCGAGGCCATTGATGTCTATGAGCGCTTCGGGCCTGGCCAGGCGGAGTTTCATCATCGGCAGGAGGCTGTGGCCCCCCGCGACCAGCCTGGCCTCAGGCCCGTATCGTCCTAAAAGGGCGAGCGCCTCGTCGACGCTGCCGGCCCGCTCGTAGGTGAAAGGTGCTGGAACCTGCAATGCGTTTCGACCCCCTTTGTGTCTCCGGCCTCGCCGGATTGTCGCTCCGGCCGCGCCGGAGGCGGGTTTAACCTGACCGTATCCTCACCCGACGGACCGGGGCTGTCAACGGTCAGCTAAGCGAACGGTTATCTACCCCAGTTCGTTCGTGGTACATATATGGGAGTGCACGACGCGAAGTTACGGCCATGACGCTCACGCAGCTTGAGGTGTTCGTCTTGGTAGCGCGCCTCGGGTCTGTGAAGGCTGCGGCGGATGCCCTCGGGGTGAGCGAACCGGCGGTGTCCGGGGCGCTCGCTGCGCTGAGACGCCAGCTCGACGACCCTCTGGTCACAAGAACCCCCGCCGGCATGGCTCTTAGCCCCGCCGGACAGCGTTTCGTTCCGATCGCTTCGCAGATAGTCGGCTTGGCCGCCGAAGGCGAGGCAGCGGTGCGCAGCGCTAACGGCTCCCCCGAACGTGTGCGCACCGCCGCGACGTCGACGGTGGCGGAGTTCGTCGCCCCGCCGCTGCTCGCAGCGTTCAGCACGCGAGCGCCGAACGTGGAGACGACCTTGGGCGTCACCGAGTCAGCCGCGATGCCAGCTCTTTTACACGAACGGCTCGCCGACGTCTGCTTCGGCCCGCGTCTCACGGGGGATTCCGCCGAGGGGATCGTCAGCGAGGCGATGATGCGCTACGGGCTGGTCGTGGTCGCCTCGCCGGCCTTCCACCTGGCGGGTCAGGGTCCGCTGCGCTGGGAGGCTCTCGTCGGCGAGGACTGGCTCGTCGCCCCGTCAGGCATCGACCCCTCCAGCGAGGTCGGCATGCTGATGCAGCGCCTCAGGGTCCCTGACCGTAGGGTGAGGGTGTTCCCCAACCAGGCGGCGGCGTGGTCGGCCGCTGCGGCCGGCGCTGGCGTAGCCCCGGCGATATCGCACCTCGTCAAACCGGAGATAGACCGCAAAGTCCTGTGCCGTCTCCCAGTCGAGTCGACCCCTGCTAAGCTGATGTGGTACGTGAGCACGCTCAGATCGGATCGTCGCCCTGCTGGGGTTGCCGCCTTGGTGCGCTTCCTGGCGACCAGCGACGCCGTGCAGGCTATGCACAAAAGCGACGGGGCGGTCCCGCCGAGCAGGTTCCGCCCGCCCGTGTACGTCACGCTTTGGAGCTGACAAGATCCTGTCCCGGTCATCACCATCCAGCGTGGAAACCCGATGTCCACAGTGCGCCAAGAAGAACCGCGTCCCGGTAGCAGCCTCGGGCGTACCGCGTTGCGGGCACTGCCACGCGGCGTTAGCGTGGATCGTCGAGGCGGACGACGCAAACTTCGACCTCGTCGCAGTCAAATCA
>JAJZAM010000232.1 GCA_021799445.1 Actinomycetes bacterium | reverse complement strand
CGAACTGTCGATGAAGGAACAACAGACCGCTTGAATTCAAGACTGGAATGGGTAACAAAACCTGGTGCAGGTCAGAGTCTCCGGGGAACAGTGAAGATGGTGTTGGTTCGGTTTCGGTTTGACCTGCCGGAAAACTGACGCCTCAACGCTGCGGCTGTCCTGTCTGGGACTAGTCAGCCGGGACCGGACCACTTTGATCCGGCGTGGCCGGACCGAGCGGGATGTGACTTCATAGGACCCTGTTTCGAATCCGACGACCCATCACTGTTGTGTCCGCCCGGCCCGGTTCGGTCATCCCTCTCACGAAGGAGACAGATACCAGATGAACACACGCAGCGACGACGCGCAAGTGGCAGTGATTGGTGGCGTCGACACCCATAGAGCCACCCACCACGCCGTGGCACTGAACAACCTCGGGCTCGTGCTCGGCGACAAGGAGTTTCCCACCACTACGGCCGGCTACCGTGATCTGCTCGAGTGGATGAGTTCCTTTGGCGTGGTGGCACGCATCGGCGTGGAGTCGACCGGCTCCTACGGGGCCGGGCTGACGCGCTACCTGAGTGCGCACGGCGTGCGGGTGATCGAGGTGAACCAGCCCCACGCCCACACGCGTCTTCGAATCGGCAAGAGCGACCCCATCGACGCCGAAGCCGCCGCCCGCAAGGTTTTGGACGGAGGACTTATAACCCAGCCCAAGGAGACCACGGGGGTCATCGAGGCCATTCGCGTCATTCGAGTGGCTCGAGAGTCCGCGGTGAAGGCTCGATCGGCGGCGCTGGTCCAATTCCAAGGCCTCGTGATAACGGCACCCGCAGAGTTGCGAGAGTTCCTGTCCCACCAGGGAACGCGCGCCAACGTGACCCTCGCCTCGTCGTGGCGCCCCGACGTGACGCGACTGGAGGATCCCGTGCAGGCCACCAAGATGGCGCTGCGCACCATCGCCCGACGGGTCCATACTCTGGACGAGGAGATCGCACTCGTCGATGTACAGCTCGATCGACTGGTCGCGCAGGGCGCTCCCACGCTTATCTCCCGAGTGGGCATTGGCACCCAGCACGCCGCCCAGTTGCTGGTGACAGCCGGCGAGAACATCGACCGACTGACCTCGGAGGCGGCCTTCGCCCGACTATGCGGCGTGGCACCGATCCCGGCGTCGTCGGGTCAGACACACCGCATGCGTCTGCATCGGGGCGGAGACCGCCAGGCCAACAGATCACTACACATGATCGCCGTGTGCCGGCTTCGCTACGACCAGAGAACGATTGACTACATGGCCCGTCGGCAGGCAGAGGGACTATCGAAGAAGGACGTCCTTCGCTGTCTGAAGCGATTCATCGCCCGTGAAGTATTCCACGACCTGGTCATCGACCTGGGCAAAAAAGGGACTTGACATCTATAGGACCGTCCTGGACCGAATCAAGATGAGGAACTATGGGATGGTGGGAGAGGCTGCAAGTCCGGCAGGCGGCGGCGGTAGCGGTGGGATGTCGGGGTTGGAGCCTGGTGTGGGCACCGCGGAGAACTATCGGCGGTTCGCCCGTCGGGAGGCGGCGGGTCGCTCACCGGCGTACGAGTCACTTGCGTTGGCGGTCGCCGACGACGAAGCGATCCTCGGCTTCCTGGCCGGTCTGCCCGCTGAGAAGCGCCAACCGAACCTGTTGTTCGCCGCCGCCCGCTACCTGCTGGACGCTGTCCCCGATGTGACCGGCCTGCGCCACCTGGTGGCAGACCGGCACGACCGGCTCGTCAAGGTGATGTTGGAGCGGCGAACCCAGACCAACGAGCCCGCCCGTTGCGCCACGATCCTGCCGGCGTTGTGGCGGCTCCCCCAGCCGTTGGCGTTGATCGAGGTGGGCGCGTCGGCCGGGTTCACGCTGCTGGTCGACCGCTACAGCTACGACTACGACGGGAACATGGTCACCGGCGCCGACCCGCAGGCGCCGATCCTGTCTTGCCACCTTGAGGGTCGGGTCCCGCTGCCCGGCGGGGTGCCGGAAGTGATCTGGCGGCAGGGGATCGACCTCAACCCGCTCGACCCGGCCAGCGACGACGATGTCCGCTGGCTGGAGCGCCTGATCTGGCCGGGCGAGGAAGGCCGGGTCGAGCGGCTGCGCGAGGCGGTGGCGGCCGCCCGCCGCTACCCGATCACGGTCCGGCGCGGGGACTTGCTCGACGACCTTGCCGCGGTGGTGTCCGAGGCGCCCCGGGATGCCACGGTGGTCGTGTTCCACACCGCGGTGCTCGCCTATGTCGATGCCGACAAGCGGGCCGCGTTCGCCGACGCCCTCGGCGGGATGGGTGTGACCTGGCTGTCCAACGAAGCGTCCGGGGTCCTCGGTTGGCTGCCGACGGCCACCGACAGCGACGGGTTCGTGCTCGTCCAAGACGGCCGGACTGTCCTCGCCGAGACCGACCCGCACGGGAGGTGGCTGCGGTGGCGGTGACCGGCCCGTTGCGCACCGAACGGCGCTGGTGTTGCGCCGCTGGCGTTGCTCCGATCTCGAGCCATTCGCCGCTCTCAACGCCTACCCGGTGGTGATGGACCACTTCCCCTCGACGCTCCAGAGCCCGGCCAGCGATGCTGTGGCGGCCGTTGCGGACACCGGAACGCCCGGTGCAGGGTGGCCGGCACGCCTTCGAATCGGCTGGACCCGCGGTGCAGTCATCGTGGATGCTTGCCGCGATGACCGATAAAGCCGGCTCGGGCTACTGGTTCCTGCCGGCACCGACGGTGGAGGCGGGATGGCTGCTCCTGCGACAGCCGGAGCCAGGCGACAGCAGCGCGCTCCACGACGCCGTCACTGCTTCGTCGGAGCATCTCCGGCCATGGATGCCGTGGGCGGCGAACTACACCGCTGAGATGGCGCGGGAGTTCGTGCAGCGCAACGCCGGGGTTCGGGCGCCTCCTGAGGCAAAGTCGGTCGAGGTTCGGGCCGCTCGTTACGGGTGATCGGCTTTCAGGTTCCTGGTTCGGCTGCACGGTCCGGCCGGACTCGGCATGGTTGCGGATTCGACGTGCTGGAAGGCTGAGTGGTGTCCTGCAGAATGACAGTCGCAGCAGCGGGCTCCGATCCCCAAGTCGTCAGATCGTGTCGAGGGTCTATGGACGCGGTGGATCAGACCAGGCGCGCGATCTTGTCCCGGTCCGCCGGCCGGGCGGGGACGTGGACGGACATGGTGAGCCCAGGGTGGGCGGAGAACTTTGTCTCGATGACGTCGATGTGGATGATCCCGACGTCGGGGTGGCGGACGGTGATCTTTCCAGTGAGTGCCTGTTCGACGGTGTAGCAGCTCCACCACTCGCAGAACCGGTCGCTCTCCACTTGGAGGGCTTCGATCAGCTCGGCGAAGCGTTCGTCACCGGGGTGCTCGGCAGCAGCAGCGCGGAACTGGCCGAGGAGGTGGCGGGCGCGCTCTTGCCAGCCGACGGTTCTGCGTGCGGTGGTGCCCTTGGCGAAGTAGAGCCACATGAGGTTCCGCCACGGCTTGGGGAGCGAGTCCGGCTTCCAGAGCCGGTCGAAGGGGTCGTTCCAGGCGAGGAAGTCGAAGCGGGGTCCGAGCAGGCAGGCGGGTGCGGGCTCCAAGGTGGCGAGCAGCCGGTTTAGCTCGGGGCCGACGTCGTTGGGCATCTGGTGGGGCTCCGGGACCGCGAGGCCGGCGAGGCGTCGTAGATGTCGGTGGGACTCGGCATCGAGGCGAAACGCCCGCGCGATCGCGTCGACGACTTGCGGGCTCGGGGTGACGGGGCGGCCCTGTTCGAGCCACGTGTACCACGTCACGCTCACGCCCGCGAGCTGGGCGACCTCTTCTCGGCGTAGGCCCGGGGTGTTGCGCCGGCCGCCGACGACGTAGAGACCGAGATCTTCGGGGTG
>JAJZAM010000231.1 GCA_021799445.1 Actinomycetes bacterium | reverse complement strand
GCCCGGAGGCACGGGCTGCACCGAGGAGTCAGGGGCGGCGAAGCGCAGGAGTGCGCCCGGCGGACGATCGGCGTCGTCGCCGAAAGGAGCGTTCCTTCGATCCTGGAGGTCGCCTCGTTGACGGTCTCGGTCGCATGTGCCGTCGCGCTGCTGTGCCTCGGGACCACCGCGCCCATCCCTCCAAAAGGAGCGGGATTCGCGAGCCCCCTCACCGTCACATACGCGCACGTCGTGGCGAGGTCGACAGCCTTCGGCAACACCGATCTCCCGGACCGCACGGTCGCAGCCGAGGCCGAGCTCGTCGCGGTCTGGGGCGCGCTCGTCCACCGTCCGGTCCCGCTCGCAACCCTCGACGCAGCAGTCGTGCGCAGGTGGAGGGGCAAGAGTGCGGCCGCTGTGCGCCCGTAGCGATCGGGGCCCCCCGTGACGTCGTAGGTGCGGCCCCAGGTGGCGAGGACGACGCCTGGGTATGGCCCGGTGGGTTCTTTGGCAACGATCCGCCGGGTGGTGCTCGGCAGGTCCTGAGGCTTGCCACGACGACGTGAGTGCCCGCGACCTCTGTTCGGGCAATGACCGGGTGAGTGCGTCCGCCGTGACGCGACACCTATCGGCACCTCGGGGATGCGGCAAGGCCGCGGTAGTGGGCACATGAGCCGCGCGGTATGGGACGCGATGCACTTCTCACAGAATGTCATCAAGGCCTCAGGTCCCAAGTGCGAAGACCGGCTGTATGCGAGTCCAGCAAGCACGTCGCGGGACGAGCCAGTACCCGTCCGTCACTCCAGGCCTACCTGTCGCCTCCGCCGGCTGGAGCTCGCCGCCCCGCGGCAGCACATCTGCCATGGGACCAAGTCCGGCGGAAAGGCACCCGATCGGCAAGACTCGGCCCATGAGCGACAAGCCTGCACCCGACTACAGCCTTGTTCATCCCCTCTACTTGGATGTGCCAATGATGGTCAGCTTCCTGGCACACTTGGAGGGCGGCGTCTCTACTCACGAAGAGGAGAGCAGTGAATTTGCGGGAGCTAGCGAACGCGCCTTCAGAGGCCGTGCTGGTCTTCGCTTCTTACTTCCGCACTTGCCCGGTGCAGAACTTGGAGCAGAAGGCTCGACCCAACGTTCCGATGCGTCGACGTTCCAAAGTAGGACTGAGCGACACCACACGGCAGCGAGCCTGTTCAACGCCCTTTATGAGTATCTTCGAAACGACAGGGAAGTAGTCGACCTCGCGGACGCGAGCCAACTGGCCGACATGCACAGTGGTCAGCTAGTCGAGGTGTCCGGACAGTACATCGGAAACCCTCTCGAAGAAGTATTGGCGTTCGTCATGAATCTGCTGCCGTACTGGGAAGAACATCAGAAGATCAAACTGGCCGCTGCCCAGGAGGCTTTGAAGGAGGCCAAAGATGCGGGTAAGAAGGCGACTTCGCCTGGTCGTACGACCCCTTCAAACGCTCAGCAGGCGGCGCAACAGGCACTTGTAGCACAGCTCGCTGCAGCCGCGGCCGCCGCCAAGGCGCCGGACAGTGACTTCGGGCTACGGATCATGAGGCGCATGGCAGAGGACATAGCCCAGGCCCCGGTTCACGACTTACTGCTCGAAACGGAGGCCGGGATTCGAGTCGTGCTCACCGTCTCGTCCAACTATTTCTCTTCGGAGACCAACGAGTTTCTGCGCTCGGGTGAGTTCCGAGCAGTCGGCAAGGTAGTTCGCGCGATTACGGGAGATCGCACGATCAATCTCACCCGCCGAACTGTGCTCGGAGCCGCTGGCCCAAAGATGGTTCAGGAGATCATGACGCAGATCCGCGCTGATGCAAAGTTAGATCTTGTTGCGGATGATCCCATCGTCACGGCGCCAGCGATCCAGCTGTTGCCGATGGCCATTTTCCTGTGACGACTCCGCAGTGATGCGCCGTAGTCGCGTATACGAGTTCATCTGCGAGCACTCTCCGACCGGTGCCGTGTTCAATCGTACTGGGCACGGACGGTGGGATCACCGGCCGGCAGCAGTCGGCCATTCGTTGCCATGTACGCTCGAAGGCGATCCCCGTCCAGGTTCGGATGCCCAACGGGACCGAATGGCTCCCCTCATCGAGCTGGTCGCCGCTCTCGGAGTCGACGATGTGAGCGTGCCCATCGGTCACAGCTCGCCACAAGTGCTTCACGGCGTCCCTACTTCTCATAGCTCCTCGACACCATGCCTGATGAGGACCCCGCGAAACCTGTCGCCCACGCCACACAAGGTCGGCCTCGGCAGCCGCCTCGACGTGCCCAGTTCGCTGACCCGGCGACAGCTGCCAATAACCGCCTGAAGCCTTCTGAAGTCGAGCGGTGGTGGCTGGGGCGCTCTCCGGGGCCGTAGCCTCTGGGCGTGAAAGCGCGCAACGACATCCTCGCGACCGCGGGGGTTGTCGCCGCGATTGGAGCTGCCCTCGCATTGTGGCGGTCGCTCACGTGGCTCTTTATCGTTCTGATCGTCGTCACTGTTCTTCTCATCGCATTCGCATGGCTTCCCAGTCTGTTCCGCGTGTTCCAGGATCGTCAGGCCTCCAAACCGGTCGTCCGGAAGCCCTCGGCACCCTACGCGAGCCGATGGCGCCTGAGCCTGGACGGGGTGGAGGCTGTGAGCGTCTCGCATAGCTTCAACAAGTCCGTAAGCCACCCTGGTCACAGCAGACACGTCTACGACGACAACCCATCGCGAGTCATCGTCTCGGTCTTCGTACCCTGTGGCCCGATCGATAGCAGCGTTACCACGTCCGCCCTCGTGAAGTCGTTCCTGGAACTTCTGAGCGGAGACCCCATGCGCGAGGTCATCCTGGCGCTCGCTCCCTTGCCGGAGGGGTTCGTATGGCACAGTTACTCGAGCAATGGCCTACTGAACAACCAAGCGGTACTCGCGCGTTCAGCAGAACTCTCGGAAGTGCCGGCCGCCACCGCGTTGCTCAATCTAAATGACGCTAGCATCAAGTATCAGCACTTCCAGGACCCAAACCGAGCGGAGCTTATTCTCAACATTGAGCGACGCAGTGACGGTGACGCAGCTGCGACCGCTGCATCACTCTCAGAGTGGCACGGTTGGCTGTTGAAGGTCTTCCAGCTCCCAGACACCTTTGTGCGATTCCTGTCACAGCAATTGAATATCCCTACGTTTGCCGATATGGAAACGCTTCTTGGTGTTTGGCTGGAGGGCCATAGTGACCTTAGAGATTTGATTGAGTGTGATCACTTCCAACTCCCACCTGGAGCCATCCGATCCCGGTCGATTCCGACGTACCTCATCTCAGACCGAAGCGGCAAGGAGCCATCTCTGGCCGCCGTCGACGTTCTGCGGGCGTGGTGCGATTACGGGCTCCATGCTCATGGGTACGAGCTTGAGCTGGCGCAGTTGTCGGTCAAGGGCAGCCGAGGCAGTTCTTGAGCAAGACTGGGCGCATCCTGCCGGTGCACCATGCGAGGATCGAACTGGCCAAGGACACCGCCCACTTCCGGCGGGTGTTGGCGGAAGTATGCGACTGGGTTCCCTGCATAGGTGGCACGACGCTCGATGAGGTTGGCGGCTCATGCAGAACGCCTACCGGCGCACCCCCTGCCCCATACCGCTCACAGCCGTGGCCATCCTAGGTGTCTCCGAACGCCGGCTCGCGGGCCATACCGCGGTGGTACGTTCGGTGCGGTGGACATCGTGCGTCACGTGGTCGTCTTCGATACGGCAGATCTCAACGCCGAGAGCACGTTCTGGGCCGGAATGTTCGACGGACATGTCTTCGGCGACGACAGGTTTCACTGCGTCATCACTGCCTCCGGCGAGTGGCCTGTCGGCGTCCAACTTGCCCCAAACCACGTTCCGCCCGAGTGGCCAGACGGCTCACCTCAGCAGGTGCATCTAG
>JAJZAM010000230.1 GCA_021799445.1 Actinomycetes bacterium | reverse complement strand
GCCGGCGGCTCCAACGGTCATCGGGTGCACCTGTGGAAGGTCGAGCTCGCCAAGCTCGCCGAGCGCACCGGCTTGGCCATCACGGTCTGCCACTTCCCCCCTGGAACTTCGAAGTGGAACAAGATCGTTATCTACACCGGCATCCCGGGTGTCTACGAGGTAACCAACGAGCCGGCGCCTGTGCCTGAGATCTTGGCCCGGGCCCGGTTATCTGCATCGTGTAACTGACGTCATCGTCGTCGTCACAGGCGGGGTGTAGGACTGTCCTCTGGCGAACGTGTGTTTGCCCGAGGAGGTAAGCCGATGTCGATAACGTTGCGGGTGCAGAAGGTGTTGGCGCCGGGCGGCGGTGCGCTGTCGTGGACGGTGGTCGACGAGCGCTTCGAGCCAGTCCAGCCGATCGAGTCCTATCTGGCCCATCTCGCCGCGATAGAGCGTTCGCCTAACACGGTTCGGGCGTACGCGTCGAGCCTTCGGCTGTTCTTCGAGTTCTTGGCCGACCGGGAGGCCGCGTGGGACGAGGTGGGCCTGGACGATCTGGGCCATTTTGTCAGGTGGCTTCGCAGCCCGGCCGATAGGGTGATCCCGATCGACGCGGCATCGTCGGCCAGAGCGGTTTCGACGGTGAACCGTCACCTGGCCGCAGTGTTCAGCTTCTACGCCTTCCATGCCCGCTTCGGTGTGCCTGTCGCCGGGGAGTTGGTGGACTGGCGCCGAGGCGGACGCGGCTCGTATAAGCCGTTCCTGGAGGGCGTGGGCGGACGCTCCCGGCGGGTGGCGCGCCAGCCTGTGCGGCTGCGAAGCGAGCGGCGGCTTCCCGAAACGCTCGGCTCCGAGCAGGTCGCGATCTTGTTGGCGGCATGTGAGCATCTGCGGGACCGCCTGCTGATCGCCCTGCTGGCATCGAGCGGCATGAGGGTCGGCCAGGCGTTGGGTCTCCGCCATTGCGATGTGGTGTCTCGACGAAAGACGATCCGGATTGTCCCCCGCAGTGACAACGCCAATGGTGCCCGAGCCAAGTGCCGGGATGTGGCCGAGATACCGGTGTCGGCTCCGCTGGTGCGCCTCTACAGCGAATACCTCTTTGACGAGTACGGCGATGTCGACAGCGACTACGTGTTCGTGAACCTCTTCGCCCCCCCGGTGGGCCGGCCGCTTGGTTACTCGGCGGTGGCCGGCCTGGTCGGCCGGCTGCGGGCCCGCACCGGGATCGACTTCAGCTTGCATGTCCTTCGCCATTCGGCGGCCAGCGAGTGGATCCGCGCCGGGGTGCCGATCGAGGTGGTCTCCAAGCTGCTCACCCACGCCAACGTGGTGACCACCAGTGGAACCTATGTGCACCTCGACGTGGAAGACCTGCGCGCCGAGCTGGAGAAGGCGGGTGTTCAGCGATGAGCCCAGCCGCCGAAGCCTTCTCAGATCGACCGGAGCCTGTGGCGGTGCGCATCGCCGGGCTATTGCGGTCCGAGTTCAACGCCCCGGTCATCTGTCCCGACCCCACCGACGCGGTGCTGGCGGGCAAACCCTGCGCCATCAGCGGCTGTGACCGTCCGTCCCGATGCCGAGGGCTGTGCGCTGGCCACCACAAACGCTGGTGCAGCCAGGGCAAGCCGGACCTGGCCGCTTTCGTCACCGACGCGGCACCGATGCGGACCGTCGGCGCCCGGGCCGACGAGGTGTTCGATCTGTCCGGCCTCACCGAGAACTGCCGGCTGGAGGTGGCTTTCGTGTTGCAGTGCCGCCACGACGAGCGGGCACGGGGAATCAAGCCGGCCGCTGTCCGCCCGGTCGTGTCCGTGCTGACCGGTGCGAACGCGGTCTCGCTGCTGGAGCGGCCGATCGGCGAGTGGATCGCGCTGGTCCCCCCGACCAACAAGACGACGGCGGCGGGAGTGGTCGGGTTCTTGCGTTACGCCAGACGCCAGATCGAGACCATTGCCGATGGCGGAGATGTCGAAGCCGAGTATCGACGAGATGTCTGGGACGCCCGCCGTCTCGGCATCGCTGTCACCGTCGGCCACTATCGGGTGAGCTTCGAACGCATCCCGCAGGTCTGGCTGCGCTCTGCGGTCAAGACGTGGGCCCGGGCCCGCCTGGTCGGCGGCATGTCCTTCGGCATCATCCGCCGGGATGTGACCGCGCTCGGCTGGTTCGGCTCCTGGCTCGCCCACGCCTGCCCGCAGGCCCCAGACGCCTCGGTGATCACTCGGACGACCATCGAGGCCTACCTGGCCCACCTGGCCGCTCACGGCCCTGTCCCCAACACCCGCCTGGGCTATCTCACCAGCCTGCGCGGCTTCTTGGAGATGGCCCGACGCAGAGACTGGCTGACCCTGCCCGCCGACGCAGCCATCTACAGCGACGACCTGCCCCGCCGCCCCGCCGGGCTGCCACGCTGGATACCCGAAGAGGTCATGGCCCAACTCGAGTCCGAAGCCGCCCTGGCCGCCCTGGCCGATCCGACCACCCGCCACTTGGTGACCGTCATCATGGAAACCGGGCTGCGAGCCGGTGACGCCTGCCGGTTGCGTGTTGACTGCCTGCTGGCCGACAGTGTCGGGTGGCCCTGCCTACGTTTCATCAACACCAAGGTCGCCGCCGAGCAGCTCGTCCCCATCACCGCCCGGGCGGCTGACGCCATCCGCGCCCAACAGGCCGAGGTCGCCCGGCGCTGGCCGGCCTCGCCCTATCTGTTCCCAGCCGCCAGCGCCAACCCCGACGGCGTCCGGCCGTTCAACTACAACGCGCTGCGCCAACGACTCAGACGCTGGCAGGCCGACATCGATCTTCGCGACGCCACCGGCCGCCCCGTTCGTGTCAGCGCCCATCAATTCCGCCACACGCTGGGGACAAGGCTGATCAATAGAGGCCTGCCCCAGCACTTCGTGCAACGCCTCCTCGGTCACACCAGTCCCCAGATGGTCGCCACCTATGCCCGTCTGCACGACTCCACCGTGCGTGAAGCCTTCGAGGCGTACTGCGCCACCCGAGTCGACATCAACGGCCGCCACCTGCCCTACGAGCTCGACGCGCCCACCAGCGAAGCGGAGTGGATCAAACACCACCTCTCGCGGATCGAGGCCAGCCTCCCCAACGGCTTCTGCGGCCGGCCACCCCAACAGGACTGTCCTCACCCCAACGCCTGCCTGACCTGCCCGGACTTCCAGACCACTGTCGAGTTCCTGCCCACCCATCACCGCCAAGCCGATGAGACCCGCCGGCTCATCGACGCCGCCGAAACCGACGGACGTCAACGCCTGGCCGACAACCACCGGGTCGTGCTCGGCCACCTGGAGCGGATCATCAACAGCCTCGAGAGCCTGGCCACCGACGATGACCCCCAGTGCTGAACGCGCCGCCCCACTACTCGAATCGGCACGCCAACGACACGACGACGCCCGCCGGCGCACCGTGGAAGCATTACGTCGACTCGACGCCTCCGGCGCGTCTGTCACCGTCGCCGCTGTGGCCCGCGTCGCTGGCGTGTCCAGAGCCTGGCTCTACCGTCAACACGATCTCCTGCCCACCATCGAACACCTCCGCCAGCGAACTGCCACCACGGCGTCCAGACGGCCATCGGCCGAGCGAGCCAGCACCGACTCTCTACACCAACAGCTCGACGCTCTGCGAGCCCGCTGCAGCGAGCTGCAAACCGAGAACCAGCAACTACGCGAAGCCCTCGCCCGCAGACTTGGCGCACGCAGGCAACCATGACTCCACCGTCCACGTCAGAGACATGTCAACGACGACAACACCCTTACAGCACAGGGCTCTTTCCGCGCGCGGTGTAGATAAAGATCGAGCGTAACTGTTCAGGTGTTCGCGCCCTGGTAAACCACCGGCGGGAGTCCGGCTCACGAGCCAGGCGGTTGTCCGGTGGTTCAGGGTCCGGCGCCAGGTGTTGCGGG
>JAJZAM010000229.1 GCA_021799445.1 Actinomycetes bacterium | reverse complement strand
TCTCCGTTCAACCTTCGAGTAGCCGCCTTCCTGCTCGCCTTCCTGGCAATTCTGGGTGCGGGCGCCGCCGGAGTCTGGTACTACGCGCGGTCGGCTTACTTCGTCGGTCTTAGCGGCGATTCCCTCACGGTGTACCAGGGCCGGCCCGGCGGAGTTCTGTGGTTCAAACCGACGCTCAATCACGTCTCGGCGGTCACAACCGCTCATGTGCTCCAAGCGAGCCTCCCGGAGTTACGGGCGGGAGTGGAGGAGCCGACGCTGGCCGCCGCGGACGCTTACATCTCCAACCTTGCCAAGCTGTACCAGTTGAGTCGCTCAGCTGGCCTGCCCCCTTCCACGATCCCTTCCACGACCACTACCACGACCGCCGGCTCGGTCCCGACCACCGCCGGGCCGTCGTCGAGCGCTACGGCTTCTGCGCCGACGTCGTCATGATCCCCGTTCCAGCCCGCAGGCGGACAGAGCTCGGCCTGATCCTCCTCGCCGTTATCCTCACCGGTGGGCTCTACGCACTGGCCGGTTTCGGGAAAGCAGGTAGCCTCCCAGCCAACATCGGGCCGTTCCTGGGCACGCTGTTCGTGCTACTGATCGTCGCACACCTCGCTCTGAGACGCCTGGCGCCGCTCGCCGACCCGATCCTTTTACCGGTGGCGGGGCTGCTCAATGGTGTCGGCTACGTGTTCATCGCCCGCCTGTCAGCTCACGAAGCCCGCCTGCAGGTGATCTGGACAGCCGTCGGCGTCTCGGTGTTCGTGGCCACCCTGCTCATAGTCCGAAAGGCGAGGGACCTTGAGCGTTACCGATACATCTTCGCGGCAGGCGGTATCGGGATGCTGCTGCTTCCTTTGGTCCCAGGCATCGGCGAGGACATCAACGGTGCCCGGCTTTGGATTCACGTCGGAACGTTAAACTTCCAGCCTGGTGAGATAGCTAAGCTGGCCTTGGCTATCTTCTTTGCGTCGATTCTTGCGGAACGCTCCGACCTGCTGAGCCAGGGCACCAGGAGAATAGGCCGCTTCTTGGTTCTCGATCCCCGCTACCTGGCCCCGATCGTCACCGCTTGGGGCTTGTCCCTGGTCATCTTTCTCGCCGAGAACGATCTCGGCTCATCTTTCCTTTTCTTCGCATTGTTCATCGGCATGCTCTGGGTGGCGACAGGGCGCGCCTTGTACCTGGGCGTGGGCGCAGCCTTGTTCGGCGGTGGGGCGGTGCTAGCGCTCAAGGCGATAGGACACGCCCAGGCCCGGGTCCAAGCTTGGCTCGACCCGTGGGTGCACGCTGAGACAACCGGCTACCAGATAATCCAAGGATGGTTCGCCATCGCCAACGGCGGCTTGTTCGGGCTGGGCCCCGGCCAGAGCGGCGCTGCTTCCATACCCGAAGCTTCCACCGACATGATCTTCGCGGTCGTGGCTGAGGAGCTGGGCCTGCTCGGGGCTACCGCGATCCTGATCGGCTACCTGCTCATGGTCGGGTCCGGGTTGCGCATCGCCGTGCGCTGCGAAAGACCCTTCGAGAAGCTCCTGGCGGCAGGGTTGTCGCTGATACTCGGCGTTCAGACCTTCGTTATCGTCGCTGGCGTCACACGTCTTATCCCGCTCACGGGCATAACGCTCCCCTTCGTCTCCTACGGGGGGTCGTCGCTGCTGGCGAACTACATCCTCCTGGCGCTGCTGCTGAGATTGTCGCACGGAGCTGAAAGCGAAGCTGGGTCCCTCCCGGTACCTTCGGAGCAGCTCGCGTCTAGAGGCGCCGGAAAATGAACAGGCAGATACGAGGTCTCGGGCTGGGCATAAGCATCTTGTTCATCGCACTGTTCGTTCAGCTCAACTACCTGCAGGTTGTCCACAAGACCAAGCTCGCGGCGAACCCGCTCAACCGAGCGACCGTCATCAACTCCTACACCCTTCCCAGAGGCAACATAATTTCAGCTGACGGTGTGACCCTGGCCACCTCCGTGCCGACGAAGGACCAGTTCAAGTACCTACGCGAGTACCCGACGGGGTCCCTCTTCGAAGAGGTGACCGGCTACTACTCCTACATCTACGGCTCGGACGGCGCCGAGGCTTACTACAACGGGGTGCTGACCGGAAAGAGCAGCCCGTTCAAGTTGCCCACCTCCCTGAGCGGTTTCAAGAACCTTTTGACCAACACCAACAACACCGAGTCGATAACACTCACAGTGCTCGACAAGTTGCAGAAAGTCGCCCAAGCAGGCCTGGCTGGACGTGACGGTTCCGTTGTCGCCCTGGACCCCAAGACTGGCGCGATCCTCGCCATGTACTCCAACCCGACTTTCAACCCGAACAGCCTGGTAAGCCACAATCCAACCGCTGTCCAAGCCGCTTACAAGGCGATCACCGCGACCCCTGGGGGTCCGCTCGCGTCCCCCGCGTATCGCCAGATCTTCTTTCCGGGTTCGTCGTTCAAGATCGTCACCGCCTCAGCGGTTTACGACCACGATCCGGCTTTGGCCTCGAAGCCTCAGCCGGTCTTGACTTACCTGAAGCTCCCGGACACCACTCTTATGCTTCACAACTTCGCCGGGTCGTCCTGTGGTGGGCAGATACTTGCGCTGTTTACGGTGTCGTGCGACACAGGGTTCGCCAAGATCGGATTGGACCTTGGAGCCAAGAACCTTTACGACGAAGCCACCGCCTTCGGTTTCGACCAGGTCCCGCCTATTGACCTTCCCTTCCCAGTGAAGTCGAACTTCCCCACGGTTGCGAGCTTCGCCGGGAACCTTCCCACTGTCGCCTACTCGGCGATCGGCCAGGAGAACGTCGAGGCGAGCCCGCTGGAGATGGCGCTGGTCGGTGCGGCCATCGCCGACGGTGGGAAGATCATGAAACCTCATATTCTGGGGTCTATAACGAACTCGCAGAACCAGGTCGTGAGCACCTACAAGCCTGCTTTGTGGCTGCAAGCCACTTCCGCTTCCACGGCTTCCAAGGTGACGACGTTGATGGAGTCGGTCGTCTCCTCCCCAGACGGTACCGGCGTAGCCGCCCGCATTCCAGGAATACAGGTCGCCGCCAAGACTGGTACAGCCCAGACCGGCACCCATCACACGGACGACTGGTTCGTTGCTTTCGCGCCGGCCAACGACCCGCGGATAGTCGTGTCGGTCGTGATACCCAACCAGGGTGACTTAGTCTCTGATCAGGGGGGTACGCTCGCCGCGCCGATCGCTAAGAGCTTGATCGAGAGCTACCTCAACGCTGGTGGCGCCCAAGGTTCGTCCTCGGGGACAGCCTCGTCGTCCCCGACCACCAACCAGGCTGCGGGCTAGGAGCGGAGATGCCCGATTCGCCGACTGTTTTCAGCGACAGATACGAGATCGTCAACCACATCGCCCGGGGAGGTATGGCTCAGGTCTACCTCGCCCGGGATTTACTCCTCGACCGTCCAGTCGCTCTCAAGGTGCTATTCCCGGAGCTGTCCGTCGATCAATCCTTTGTGGAGCGTTTCCGCCGTGAGGCCAAGGCCGCGGCGAACCTGACGCACCCGAACATCGTCTCCATCTACGACTGGGGTCAGGGAGCCGGGACCTATTTCATCGTCATGGAGTACGTCGACGGTCCGACCTTGTCGGCGATGATGCGCCAGTCAGGGCCTCCCGCCCCCCAGCAAGCGGCTGCTATCGCCGCCAGCGTCGCCGCCGCTCTCGACTTCGCTCACCGCAGGGGTGTCATCCACCGCGATGTCAAACCAGGCAACGTGCTGATCGACTCCAGAGGTCAGGTCAAAGTCGCTGACTTCGGCATTGCCCGGGCGATTGGCACCTCCGAAGACCTCACCCAGACAGGCTCGGTGATGGGCACCGCCACTTACTTCTCGCCGGAGCAGGCCCAGGGTTTCCCGGTCGACGCCCGAAGCGACGTGTACTCCCTCGGCGTCGTGTTATAC
>JAJZAM010000228.1 GCA_021799445.1 Actinomycetes bacterium | reverse complement strand
AGGACTGATATCTCCGCGACACAGCAGGCGAGCAGCTCGTCTGAGCAGAAACGGGCCCAGTCGAGCTTTTGGCCTGGATTGGAGAACGTACCCGTGCGCCTCGGGGGTATCACCTGATCCCACGCGGTGTAACGCTGACTCCAAAATGCTGTGCCCCACGCCTCGTTCAAAGCTTTGAGATCCCCGTAGCGATCGGCTAGCCAAGCCCGGAAGGCTCCGGCCGACACGTCGCAGTAGCAGGCGGCGTTGTGACACCCGTACTCGTTGTGGACGTGCCACATGGCAAGCGCCGGATGAGAGGCGTAGCGCCTGGCTATCTCTCCGGCGAGGTTGACCGCTGCTTCGCGGTACACGGGCGACGACGGGCAGAAAGCCTGGCGCGAACCCCACCACAGGGTGGTGCCGTCAGCGAGCACCGGCAGGGTCTGCGGGTTCGCTTGGCTGAACCACGGCGGCGGCGAGGCGGTCGCCGTGGCTAGGTCGGCGGCGATACCGGCGGCTGCCAGGTCGTCCATGACCCGGTCGAGCCAACCCCATTCGAACACGCCGGGGGATACTTCGAGTGAGGCCCAGGAGAACACGCCCACGGTCAAGAAGTTGACACCGGCCTCAGCCATCAGGGCAAGATCCTGGGCCCTGATCTCCTCAGGCCACTGCTCGGGGTTGTAGTCCCCACCGAAAGCTATTCCAACGGGTCTAGCCGGCCAGCGCCTGGGTCGTGTTATACCAGCCAAATCAGTGTCTACCTCGGCTTCCCGATGCTCAAAAGTTTGGAGTAGTGCTGCTCGCTCGGGGGGGAGGACTCGAACCCCCAATAACAGGGCCAGAACCTGTCGTGTTGCCGATTACACCACCCCCGAAGGTGGCGGTAAGGATCTTAGCCGCTGAGCGCCGCCTCTTTCGCCCGCGCTAATCCGGCCTGGATGCGAGCGAGAGTCTTGTCCCGGCCGAGCTGCACCAGTGACTCCATGAGCGGCGGTCCGACCGCACGGCCGGTGACCGCCAGGCGCACCGGAGCTTGCGAGTCTCGAAGGTTGGCTACCCCCGCCTTGTCGCCCGCCGCGCTCAAAGCGGCGTGGACGCCTTCCACGTCCCACTCGGCGCCGGCGAGGGTCTCGGCGGCCGCTTCCAGCACGGAAGCGAACTTGGCGTTCTTGCGTAGCGCTTTGTCCCACTCAGCCTGGTCTATGACCGGCTCGGAACGGTAGAGGAACTCCACCATTGAGAACACCTCCGCCAGGGTCCTGGCCCTCTCCTGGACGAGCGGCGCCAGCGGCTCCCACCGGGAGCGCAGCCAAAGCCCGGACCTTTCCACCAGCTCCTCGGGGGTCATCTTTCGCAGGTACTGCGAGTTGACCGACGCCAGCTTTCGCTCGTCGAAGATCGCCGGCGAGGACTTGACGTCCCCGAGGTCGAACTCTGCGACCATCTCCTCTAGCGGTAGGATCTCCCGGTCGTCGCCGGGGGACCAGCCGAGCAACGCCAGGTAGTTGACCATAGCCTCGGCCAGGTAGCCGTCGTCTCGAAAGTCTTCGACGGCGACCTTGTCCCGCCGCTTGGACAGCTTCTTACCCTGGGCGTTGTTGATCAAAGGCAAGTGGGCGAACACGGGCAGCTGTCCGTAGCCGAGCGCCTCCCACAAAAGTGCGTACTTGGGGGTGTTAGAGGTGTGGTCGTCTCCTCTGATCACGTGGGAGATAGCCATGTCCGCGTCGTCTACCACGTTCGCAAGGATGAACAGCGGTTCCCCGTTGGACTTGCGAACCCCGAAATCCTCGATCGCTGCTAGCGGGAACGTCGGGTTCCCTCGGACCAGGTCGGTGAAGCTGACGCTGCCGTCGCGCGGGGTCCTAAAGCGCAGCATCCGCCCCGAGGTCGCTTCCAGACCGCGATCACGACAGAACCCGTCGTAGCCGGGTGGGCCACCACGCAGCCGGGCGCGCTCTTGGATGTCGGCGGGCGTGCAGTCGCAAGCGTAGACGGCCCCCTTGCCGACGAGCACGTCTATCGCACGCCGGTAAAGCTCCCCGCGCTCGGACTGCAGGAATGGTCCTTCGTCCCATCCCAAACCCAGCCACCGAAGAGACGACATGATGCCCTCGACGTGCTCGGGACGGTTCCGGGCCGTGTCGGTATCTTCGATGCGCAAAACGAACGTGCCGCCGTGGCGCCTGGCGAAAAGCCAGTTGAAAAGCGCAGTGCGACCGGTTCCGACGTGGAAGTAACCGGTCGGAGACGGAGCTATGCGTACCCGCGGAACTGATTGCACCGCTATTAGGCTAGCGGCACGACACGCCGGGACCGGCGGACGTCGAAGCTTGCGGCTGCCTCAGCTGGCCAAAAGGTCGTAGGCCTGAGTTCCAGCCAGCTGGCGGCGTAGTTTGCCGATAGCGTCACGTTCGATGCGGCGAACCCGTTCGGCGGTGAGCTGCATCTCCTCACCAACCTCGCCCTGGGTTCGCGGCTCCCCCCGGTCGAGACCGTACCGTAGGGTAAGGACCTGGCTTTCCTCATCCGAGAGCTTGGAGAGGAAGCGGGATATCTCCTCGGGGAGCATCTCGGACGCAACCGACTCGAACGGGGATTCGGCGGTACGGTTTACCACCAAGTCTCCTAGGCTGGTGTCGCCGTCCTCGCCGACTGTGACGTCGAGGCTCATCGGGTCGCTGTCGTAGCGGAACAACTCGGAGACGCCGGCCTCGGTTATGCCCATCGCCTCGGCGAGCTCTGACAGCGTCGCCGGCCTTCCGAGGCGAACCTCCATCTCCGCTTGGATTCGACGGGCCCGGCGGATCTCGTCTCCGATGTGAGCCGGGATGCGCACCGTGTGAGCGGTGTTCTCAACGGCACGGCCGATCGCCTGACGGATCCACCACGTGGCGTAGGTCGAGAACTTGAACCCTTTGCGCCAGTCGAACTTCTCGACGGCGTGAATAAGTCCTAGGTTGCCTTCTTGGATCAGGTCGCTCAACGGCAGCCCGGACCACTGGTACTTGCGCGCCACGGAGACAACGAGGCGCAAGTTCGCGTTGATGAAATCGGCGCTGGCCGCCTCACCCTCGCGTACCAGACGGTTGAGCCTGCGCCGCTCGGCGGCCGTGAGACGATCCTTGCCAGCTAGGGCCTCGCGTGCGGCTTGACCCTCTTGGATTATCCTGCCGAGACGCATCTCGTCGGATTTGGTGAGAAGCGGGAAGCTTCCGGCCTCGTCGAGGTAAAGTCCTAGAAGATCAGGGGCGTATGTCGTGCTGTTAGCCATTTCGTATAGTGCCAACGCCAGCCAGTCCCGGATTATGCCAGAACTTCCGACGCGATCTGTGTGACTTTCGGCACTTATATGAGAGGAGTTTAGGAGTCAATTCACCTCCGGGGGCCCCTAGCGGACTTCAGCTTCGGCCCGACCGGTGCCGGTGGCTAAGGCTCTGAGCGCCTCCCGGTGTTGCGGATCGGCGATGGAGATCAGCCGTGACGCTCTCTCGGCGTCGGTGCAGTCACGCAAGTCCGCCACGCCGTGCTCGGTCACCACTACGTCAACGTCGCAGCGCGGCGTCGACACAACCGAGCAAGTCTTGACGATAGTGGACTTGCCCGCCGCCGTCGATGTTGCGGCGACGATCGAAAGACCACCCGGCGAAGCGACCGCCCCAAGCGCGAAGTCCGGGTGGCCGCCCGGCCCTGCCACTGCGCGCCCACCCGCCGTTTCGACGTTCACCGACCCGTCGAGGCCTATTTCGATCGCTGTGTTCACCGCAACGAAACGCTCGATCCTGCTGAGGACTCCCAGGTCATGACTCTGGCTGACGTTGACCAGCTCTAGGCGGCCCTCGGCCAGCATCCCTGACAGCTGCCGGCCGCCCCACATGTACGCGGAGCGGGCCACCCCGTGAAGAAGTCCGCGCTGTTCGAGCTT
>JAJZAM010000227.1 GCA_021799445.1 Actinomycetes bacterium | reverse complement strand
CGACCGTCGAGGACACCATAGCGATCCTGCGCGGCCTGAAGGAGCGCTACCAGAACCACCACGGCGTCAGGATCGCCGACTCGGCTCTCGTCGCAGCGGCCGTGCTGTCCAACCGTTACATCACCGCGAGGTTCCTTCCCGACAAGGCCATCGACCTGATCGACGAGGCTGCGAGCCGTTTACGGATCGAGAAGGAGTCCAAGCCCACAGAGATCGACGTCGTCGAGCGTCGCATCGCCCAACTGCAGATCGAGAAGCTCGCCTTGGAGAAAGAGACCGACGAGGCGTCGAAAGAGCGACTGGGCCGTCTCGACGAGGAGCTCGCGAACCTGGCTGAGCGCTCCAACGCCCTCAACGCCCAATGGCAGCTGGAGAAGCAGACCGCCGAGTTGATCGCCTCAATCCAGCAGCAGCTCGAAGACGCCAAAGCCGACGCGGAGCGCTGCACGCGAGACGGCGACCTCGCCAAGGCGGCGGAGATCCAGTACGGGCGGATCCCCGAGCTGCGCCGGCGTCTCGACGAGGAGGTCGCGCGCCAGTCATCCCAGCAGATAGCCCAGAAGATGCTCAAGCAGGAGGTCGACGAGCACGACGTCGCCCTGGTCGTGTCCAAATGGACCGGGGTGCCGGTGTCGAGGATGCTCGAAGGCGAGGTGGCCAAGCTCGTCAAGATGGAGGAGCTGATCCACCGGCGCGTGGTCGGCCAGGACGAAGCCGTCGCCGCCGTTGCGAACGCCATCCGCCGATCGAGGAGCGGCCTGTCCGACCCGAACAGGCCGATCGGGAGCTTCCTGTTCCTCGGTCCGACCGGGGTCGGCAAGACGGAGCTGGCGCGGGCGCTGGCCGAGTTCGTATTCGACGACGAGCGGGCAATGGTCCGAATAGACATGTCGGAGTACATGGAGAAGCACTCGGTCGCGAGACTCGTCGGCGCCCCTCCGGGGTACGTCGGCTACGACGAGGGCGGTCAGCTCACGGAGGCCGTGCGGCGGCGTCCCTACAGCGTGGTCCTGCTAGACGAGATCGAGAAGGCGCACCCCGACGTGTTCAACATATTGCTGCAGGTCCTAGACGACGGGCGCCTCACCGACGGCCAGGGTCGGACCGTCGACTTCACGAACACCGTCGTGATCATGACCTCGAACCACCGGGGAGACCTGGCGGGAGTGTTCAAACCTGAGTTCATCAACCGTATAGACGAGATCGTCAGGTTCTCCGAGCTCACCGAACGCGACCTTGAAGCGGTAGTGGACATCCAACTGCGAGGCTTGGAGCGCCGCCTGGCCGAGCGCCGCCTGACTCTGGTCGTCACAGAGCGGGCCAAGGCGTGGCTGGCGAAGACCGGTTACGACCCGGCTTTCGGGGCGAGACCCCTGAAGCGGCTTATACAACGCGAGATCGCCGACCCTCTCGCTCTTGCGCTGCTAGAAGGCCGCTTCTCCGACGGCGACACCGTCACTGTTGACAGTTCCAACGGCGACGGTGGCGGGCTGGTCCTCGCCTGAGCTGATCTCGTCCACTAGCAACGAGGTTTCGTTACTCTGTGGAGGTTCGTGACGCCGAGTAGGACGCTTCGCTTAGGAGTGCATAGTTGACCGAGATACGCGCAGGGCAGAAAACGCGGACCCGCCGGCCTTCTTCGCCTGACAGCGAACCGCGGCGTCGTTCCCGCCTCAGCCGGGGGGCTAAGACCGTCGCCGTCCTTGGGGTGCTGTGGCTCATCTTCGGGTTGGCGGGAGGCTCTTTCCAAGGCAAGCTCGCTTCGGTGCAGAAGAACTCCAACACGGCCTTCCTGCCCGCGTCCGCTCCTTCGACGAAAGTCAACGACCTCGCCCAGAAGTTCCAGTCCGTGCAAGCGGTTCCAGGTTTCGTCGTCTACCAACGCCAAGGCGGTCTCAGCGCCGCCGACCGTTCGGCTATCGAAGCGGAAGTCGCCCGTTTCAAGGCTATTCCCGGTGTCGACGCCGCGCAGGTAGGCTCCGCCGAGTTCTCTTCGGACGGGTCCGCGGCGAGCGTGTCGGTGCCTCTCGTGGGCCAGAACGGCTCGGTCAGTGTGAGCGGGACGACCCTGGCTTCGGTTGAGAAGCGTGTGCTCGCCCTGGCGCGAGCGGGAGTACCTGAGGGCGTAGTAGTGCACAGCGCGGGCCCCGGGGGTTTGCTGGTGGCGCTGATAGACTCCTTCAGCGGGATAGACGGGGCTCTGCTCGCTGCGGCCGGCCTCGTAGTGATCCTGATACTGCTGGTCGTATACCGCAGCCCGGTGCTTTGGTTCTTCCCGCTGTTTAGCGCTGTCCTGGCACTCGGAGCGGCGAGCCTGGTCGTCTACGAGCTCGCCTACCACAACCTGATCACGCTCAACGGTGAGAGCCAGGGGATACTTTCGGTCCTCGTGCTGGGAGCGGGAACCGACTACGCACTTCTCATAGTCAGCCGCTACCGGGAGGAGCTTCACAACTACGACAGCAGGCTTGAGGCGATGACCAAAGCCTGGAAGAGGGCTACGCCGCCTATAGCAGCGTCGGCGACGACGGTGATATTAGGGTTGCTGTGCCTCGAGTTCGGGGAGCTCAACTCCGATCGCAGCCTCGGACCTGTTTGCGCGATAGGTATCGCCTGCACCCTGGCGGTGATGCTTACCTTCTTGCCGCTGGCTCTCGCCCTCGTGCCGAGGGGGGTGTTCTGGCCGCGAGTGCCCCGCGTCGACCACGAAGGCGACCCGGTGACCCACGGAGCGTGGAGCCGGTTCGCGAACACCGTCGTCGCCCACGACCGCCGCACGTGGATCGTAACTGCCGTGGTCCTCGCCGGAATGGCCAGCGCGGTAGTGTCCCTCAACCCGGGCATGCTGTCCACGTCGCAGACTTTCACCAGCAAACCCGACGCCGTCGTAGGCCAGCAGATCTACGACGCGAACTTCCCCCAGGGCGCCGGCGCCCCGGTACAGATCGTCGCCGACACTGCCGCGGTGCCGTCGGTGATCTCAGTCGTCTCACGAATCCCTGGCGTGGCCACTGCGCCGGGGTCAGTTTGCGTGGAAGCGGACTACGCCCGCGTGGCAGCATCGTTCACCGGCGCCTCAGCCGGGGGCGCCTCAGCGTCGCAGTCAGCGTCAGCGTCGCAGTCGGCGTCGGCGTCGCAGGCAGCTCCGGCCGGCTCCGGCGGCTGCGTGCCGCCCCGCCTTCAAGTCTCCCCGGTGGACGGCAAGCTCCTAATAGACGCGACGCTGAGCTCCGTGTACACCTCACCGCAGGCTACCGCCACGATGCTTCGAATCCGGGCGGCGGTCGCCGCCATCCCAGGCGCGCACGCCCTGGTCGGCGGCGAGACGGCCGTCAACTACGACACAGCTCAGGCGGTACGCCACGACAGGAACCTGATAATCCCCGTAGTGCTGGTGGTGATACTCGCAGTACTCATGGCCCTGCTGCGGTCGATCCTCGGGCCGGTGCTGCTGGTAGCCACCGTCATCCTGTCCTACTTGGCGACCCTGGGTGTCTCCGCAGTGGTGTTCACCCACGTGTTCGGTTTCGCCCACGCCGATCAGTCCCTTCCGCTGTTCGCTTTCGTGTTCCTGGTCGCGCTCGGCGTCGACTACAACATCTTCCTGGTCACTCGTATCCGCGAGGAAGCCGCCACCCACGGCACAAGGCAGGGGGTCACCAGGGGCCTGGCGGTCACCGGCGGGGTGATCACCTCCGCAGGGGTGGTCTTGGCTGCCACTTTCGCCGTGCTCGGCGTGCTCCCACTGGTGTTCCTAGCCGAGCTCGGCTTCTCCGTAGCCTTCGGCGTGCTGCTGGACACGATCGTAGTCAGGTCCGTCCTCGTGCCAGCCCTGGCACACGACATCGGGCGGCGATTCTGGTGGCCGTCGAAGCTGGCGAAAAGCCTGGAGTGAAGCCTACCGGCTCACGCCGCCACG
>JAJZAM010000036.1:2555-17839 GCA_021799445.1 Actinomycetes bacterium | reverse complement strand
GGAGGAAGTCGAGGAGGTCATCAAGAAGATACCCGGCGTATCCGACGCTGTCTGCGTTGGAGTGGCCGACGCTCGCTTCGGCGAGAAGGTCTGCGCCCTCGTAGAACGCAACGGGAGAGCCACGGTGACAGAAGAAGACGTCATCCAGGTGGTTCGTCGTCAGCTCGCAGCCTACAAGGCTCCCCGTGCGGTGATTTTTGTCGAGACGATCGGTCGCAGCCCAGCGGGCAAGGTGGACTATCCGGGGCTCAAACGCCTCGCCTCCGACGCCGTCGGCGTCTGACTCTGACGGCGCGATCCCACCAGCATGTACGGCCGACCAGGGTCAGTCGGGTTGTAGAGACAGGGCGACCGACGCCCGGCGCCTCGCTTCGGTTATCGCGGGAAGCATGGAGAGCAACTCCTGCTCGTCGAAACGAAAGTCCCTCGGTATGACTTCAAGTTCTGCTGGAGGAAGCGTGACACGGCCACCGGGTGGCTCAGCTGTGGCCCCGCCGGCGCGAGCCGCGACGCTCAGCCAGTCCGCTTGCTTCACGACAGCCAGCATCGGAGGGTCCCCTTCGTTGAGATCGCGATGGTGGTCTCTGACGGTCCGGGTGGTAGCCGGCGGCACCTGCCAGTGCTCGCACACCCGCGCTCCGATGTTCGCATGGTCGGCGCCCACGACGCGCAGCTCGGCCTCTACGAGCTCGCCCGGCGTTGTCCACGCAAGGTCGTCGACAGCTTGAATGAACTCCGGGGACTGATCGAACATGACCAGACGGCCGATGTCATGGAGCAGTCCCGCCAGGTAGGCGGCGCCCGGGTCGGCTCCCTTGGTCGGACGCTGCGAGACCATGAGCCTGCAAGCCGTCGCAACTTCGACGGCGTGGTGCCACAGGTTGCGCTCGCCGAGCGACCTAGGTACGAACACTCTCGTCACGGCGGCGGCGGTCACGAGCTCGGCGACGTGGGTTGCTCCCAGTCTTGCGACCGCCCGTTCGAGGCTGTCGATGGGCGAGACAGGAGAAGACATGGCCGAGTTGGCCATCTTGAGCACCCGCACGGCCAGCGCTGGGTCTTCACTGGCGACTTCCAGCACGTCTTCGAATAGCTGCTCGGAGTCGTAGGACAAGCCCATCACCTTCACGACGACCCCCGGCAAGAGCGGAAGCTCGTCCACCTTGTGCTCGAAGGGATTCTCGCCATTTCTGCCGGTTTGTTCCACGATGCGCACACAGTACTTCTATCACCTGGGCGTAGGTAGCGCGTCTAGCTCAATCTCAAGGCAGAGCTCGACGAGGGCCCCGGACTCCTTAGAGTCGGACGCCTTAGACTCGGACGCCTTCGAGGCGCCGGTGACGAGCCACCGCCGGAAAAGTACTTAGCCTTGCTAAACTGAAGGCTGGTTTCGGTAACCGGCCGTTCCAGGCAAGCGGATAGGACTCAAGTGGCAGGGCAGGACGAGGATCTTGTAGCTGACGACCGGAGCGTCGTCCGGCGTACTTTCTCTTCGCTTAAAGTTCGCAATTACAGGTACTACTTCGCCGGGCAAGGCTTGTCGATGATCGGGACCTGGATGCAGGGCGTAACCCAATCGTGGCTTGTCTACACCTTCACCCACTCAGGTTTCGACGTCGGGCTCGTGGTCGCCCTTCAGACCGTGCCGATCCTGCTCCTTGGCCCTCTCGGCGGCACCGTCGCGGACCGCTTCTCCAAGCACCGGATCCTGTTTTGGACCCAAGGCCTCGCCGGAGTAGAGGCTCTTGCCCTTGGAGGTCTCGATCTGGGTGGGGTCTTGCATCTGTGGGTCCTGTACGCGATGGCCGTCCTGCTGGGGCTGATCAACACGGTCGACAACCCCACCCGGCAGACTTTCATCTCCGAGATGGTCGGCGATTCGGAGTTGAAAAACGCCGTCACCCTCAACGCGATCATGGTCAACGTGGCCAGGGCGGTCGGACCGGCGGTGGCCGGCGTGTTGATAGCAACGGTGGGCAGCGGCTGGTGTTTTCTTGCCAACGGAGTGTCCTTCGTCTTCGTGCTCGTCTCTCTGGCGGCCATGCGCAAGGAGGAGCTGTTCCCGGCGCCGCCGACGCAGAAGATGAAGGGGCAGCTGAGGGAAGGGTTCCGATACGTAGCGGCGACGCCGCTCCTACGAGACGCTCTCGTGATGATGGCAATGGTCGGCTGTCTCACCTACGAGTTCCAGGTGACCCTGCCGCTGATCGCCGGCAACGTGTTGCACGGCGGTCCACAGACCTACGGATCCCTGATGGCTGTCATGGGAGTTGGTGCTGTCATCGGTGGGCTGATCTCCGCAGGGCGGCCCGGCAGCGGGATCAACCGCCTCATCGGCACGTCAGCAGTCTTCGGGGTAACTGTCCTCGCCGCCAGCCTGGCGCCGTCGGTGCTCACCGCGGAGATACTCCTTTTCATTGTTGGCGGAGCGTCGGTAACCTTTCTCGCACTTGGGAGCGCCACGCTCCAGCTCAATGCTGCGCCGTCGATGAGAGGGCGGGTGATGGCTCTGTGGTCGGTGGCCTTCCTCGGTTCGACCCCTATCGGGGGTCCGTTGGTCGGTTTCATAGGCGGAGCCCTAGGAGCTAGGTCCGCTCTTGGCGTAGGTGCCTTGGCAGCTTTCGTCGCGGCGGGCTACGGATGGCTCCGCAACCGCGACCACCGCGAGATCCCCTCCGCGGACGGAGACCCAGCAGTGCTCAACGTCTGATCCCTCCGCCGGATAACTCGACCCTGAAAACCCTTAACACTTTCATGACACTTTCCTGACAAGTCCCTAATGGCTTGCGACCAGACAGCCGCGTCGGGTACTTGTACCGTGGTCAGCGAGAGGACTTTTGATCCAATCGAGGGAGAATATCGAGGGAGAATGTTGTGGCTGGATGGGCGCATCTCCGTTCATCGCTTAGGGATCGCCTTACTACTCGCTGGCTGAGGACGCTCGCTGGTAGCTTCTCGCGCCACCGCCTCAGGATCGTCGCGACGGTCGCGGTGACCGCCCTGTTGTTAGGAGGAGGCGTCGACGCCTTCGCTAGCGGTTCCGGCCGTGGCGGCAAACACGCCAAGACCGGCTCCCACAAGGGCTCAGCGGTGACCGCGGTGGAAGTAGCCGTGGCACGCTCGGGGAAAGCGGTATCGCAGCTGTCGTTGTCGGGGACGGTCGCTTCGCAGGCGACTCTCGACGTGACACCGCCAGTTGCAGGTCAACTCACCGCCGTGGATGTGACCTCCGGCGAGCGGGTCGCGGCCGGGCAAGTCATCGCAGTGGTGAGCAACCCTCTAGTGGCCGACCAGGTGACCGCGGCGCAGGACGCTCTTGACACAGCGCAGGCTAAGTACCAAGCCGCCCAAGCCGGAGCTAGCCCCCAAACCTTAGACGTTGCCGCGGCGGGTTTGGCGAAGGCTCAGGCGGCCCTGGCGGCTGCGCAACTCGCCTACCAAGACACCCAAGCCTCGACGCAAGCCGCCCAGCAGGCCGCTGTCGCCGCCGCGCAGATCAACCTCAACAAAGCCGAGGAAAACCTATCAAGCGCACAAGCTGTCGACCAGGCGACCCAGGCGGCGGCCGCGTCCAACCAAGCTGCGACGCTCAGCGCTGCTCAAGCGGGACTCGCAAAAGCACAGCAGGTGCTGTCGGCCGCTCAGAGCAGCGAGCAGACAGCTCAGACCGTCTACCAAGACACCCAGGCTCAGGTGACCCAGGGCGACCAGGCCGCAGTGGCGAACGCCCAGGCCGGCCTGGACAAGGCTCAGGCTCAAGCGGCCGGCGCGCAGGCCGCGGTATCACAGGCCCAGGCCGCGGTGACCGCCGCCCAGTCCGATCAAGATGACTCCGCCACCGACACCAGCCCGGCCGACAGCGACAGCTCGGACGCAGCGCAGCTATCAGCAGCACAAAGCACTCTCAGCGTCGACGAGGCGAACCTCGCCGCTGCGAACGCAGGTGTCTCCCAGGCGCAACTCGCGTTGACTCAGGCGCAGTCCCCGCCGCCTTCGGCGTCTGTCAGCCAAGCCCAGAACGCAGTCACCCAAGCTCAAAGCGTGCTAGCCGAAGCGCAGACCGGGGTACAACAAGCCGCCCAGCAGCTGTCGGCCGCGCAGTCCCCACCGCCTTCGGCCGCAGTGATCCAAGCTCAGGCCGCCGTCACCCAAGCACAGCTGGGCCTCCAGCAAGCTCAACTCTCCCTGAGTGAGGCTCAAGCCTCCAATCCGAGTGCCGTGGACCAGGCTGGGGCCGCGGTGAAAGAAGCACAAGCGGGGCTCTCCTTAGCGCAAGCCCAAGCGGCGCAGTCCGAGGCTTCCCCGACTTCGCTGGCTACGGCGCCACTCGCCGACGCTGTCGCCCAGGCGGAGGTCGAAGCGGAGATGGCCCAGACCACGGCTAGCCAAGGAACGATCACTGCGCCTTTCGCGGGCATTATCACCTCGGTGCCGGCCATGGTCGGCCAAGCGGTTGGTACAGGGACAACTCTGGCAGTGCTCGAGGCGAGCCAGCTGAGCGTGGTGGCGCCGGTAGCGCAGCAGGACCTTCCACTCGTGCATCCCGGTGAAACTGCCACGGTCACCGTGCCGGGCGAGCAGACGACCCTCGCCGGAACCGTTGCCGGTGTTTCGGTGGCAGGGAACCCGAGCTCGCTCAGCTTCACCGTGACCGTAACTCCGGCTAGTGCTCCGGCGTGGCTTTTAGCCGGAGAGTCCGCTGCGATGAAGGTGGTCGTCCAATCTTTCGCGCCAGCGGTGCTGGTGCCTGCCGAGGCGATCGTGTCGTTCAACGGCTCACCGCAAGTCTTCGAGGTACAGGCGAACAACACGGTGAAACTGCTAAGCGTCACACCTGGCGTGACTGACGGGACTACGACAATGGTGACCGGCCTGCCCGCCGGGGCCCGTGTCGTTGCGGTCGGCCAGACTTACCTTGCCGGCGGGGACAAGGTAAAGTCGACAGCGACAGTCGCAGTGCCATCAACGGTTGACGGTACTGCCGTGGCAGGTTTGGCAAACGCCACAATAGTAACCCCTACAGTCACCTCGAATGGAGCAAAGTCCGTTAGCACTGCTGAGAGCAGCGGTAGCGGTGCGACTGGGACAAGTGGTACCGGCGGCGCTGGGACGGGAAAGGCAGGGGTGGGAAAGGGTTGACGCCGACTCGCCTCAACCTGACCGCCCTATCGGTCCGTCGTCCGGTGACCATCTTGATGATCATCGGGCTGTTCTTGGTGTTCGGCGTGGTCGCTTTCACGAAGCTACCAGTCAGGCGCCTACCTAACGTGAACTATCCGTTCGTTAGGGTGGTGATATCGGATCCCGGGACGAACGCGGCGACGGTCGCACAGACGATCACGACCCCGGTGGAAAAGACCCTCAGCTCCCAGTCTGGTGTTGTCACCATGACCGGAACGTCCTCAGCGGGCCGGTCGACGGTTGCGCTCCAGTTCACGGGAGGCACCAACGTCGGCTTGGAGTCGGCGAGCATATCTTTGGCGTTGCAGAAGCTCGCCAGGTCCCTGCCGAACACCGCGAGTCCTCCGGCGATCCTACAAGCCAACCCGAACGCTCTTCCGATGATGGACGTGGCGCTATCAGGTCCGCTCGCACCGTCGCAGCTTTTGGAACTCGCTACTAACCTCGTAGCCCCGTCTTTGCAGGAAATCCCAGGGGTGTCACAAGTGACAGTCGTGGGCGGCAGAGCTGTAGTAGTGACTGTGAACTTGTCGATGTCGGCCTTGCAGGCATACGGCGTATCGGTCACCCAGGTGACGAGCGCACTTCGGGGGCAGAACACCGCGGTGACCGGCGGGGTAACCGTGGTCGGGGAGAACGAACTGCTGGCTAGGATACACGGAGGTTACACCTCGGTGGCGCAGCTTGTGTCGGTTCCAGTCGCCACCCGCGCGGGCGGCGACGTCCTACTCGGCGACGTTGCTAGCGTCAGCCAGGGCCTGGCCCAAGCCCAGTCAGCCGCCACACTTGACGGCGCCCCAGCGGTCGGCTTAGTAATCAGCGCTTCTTCGACAGCGAACTCGCTAGCCGTAGACAGCGCCATCCGGGGTGCTCTGGCCAGCCTGAAGCCGCAACTTCCAGCCGGGGTTTCCACCACCATAACCGGTGACATAACGAACTACGTTCGCGCCGCGCTGAGCAACGTCGAGCTGGACCTCTTCCTCGGCGTGTTCATCGCCGCCCTCGTCTTGGCGTTGTTCCTGCACCGTCTGACCAACACGCTCATAGTCGTTCTCGCCATCCCCGTCTCGCTGATCGCCACGTTCGCAGCGATGTACTTCATGCATTTCAGCCTCGACCTGATATCGCTTATGGCGTTGTCGTTGCTGATCGGCATCCTCGTCGACGACTCGATCGTCGTCCTCGAGAACATTCACCGGCACCGCTCCATGGGGAAATCGCCGGGGGACGCAGCGATCGACGGGAGGATGGAGATTGGCGCTGCCGCCGTAGCGATCACTCTCACCGACGTGGTCGTGTACCTTCCCGTCGCCTTCGTGTCAGGCAACGTAGGTCAGCTGTTCCGCGAGTTCGGCTTGACGATCGTCGCCGCCACGCTGCTGTCGCTGTTCGTGTCCTACACGTTGACGCCTATGCTCGCCGCCCACTGGGCGGGCCGGCCCGCCGCGCAGCGCAGCGGCCGTATCGCTCGCTTCTCGGAGTCCTTCGGCCGGGGCTTCGACGCGGGCTTCGACGCGCTACGTGGCCGTTACCGTCGGGTCATCGCATGGTCACTTCGCCACCGTCTCGCCGTGTCTATGATCGCCGTCGCCGCCGCCCTCATCAGCGTGTTCATCACCGAGTCAGGGGTCTTGGCAACAACTTTCGTCCCCGCGGAAGACAACGGTGTCATCACTATCAACGGCACCCTTCCCCCCGGTACCCCCCTCGCCGGCGACAGGGCTACCTTGGCCAGCTTCGCGAAGCGGCTGCAGCACCTGCCCGGAGTCACCGACGTCTTCGTCTCCGCCGGCTACAGCGGAGGCACAGGCGCAGCTTTCAACCTCGGGCAGATCACCGTCGACCTCGCTCCGAAAGGAACGCGACCGTCCATAAAAAGCTATGAGGCGACGGTAGCCAAGCTCGCCCGTCGCTACCCCGGGCTCGTCGCTCACGCGCACGTCCAGAACCCGTTCATCGCCAGCGGGGCGCGTGCCGCTACCGTGAACGTCCTCGGACCTGATCTCACCCAGCTCGACCAGATCGCAGCAGCGATCCAAAACAGACTGGTGGGAAATCCGAACGTCTCCCAGGTATCGACGTCGGTCCCCGCGCCGACCCCGGAACTGTCGATCAACGTCGATCACGCGCAAGCCGCCTACCTCGGGGTCGATACCGCCACTATCGGAGCGACGGTAGCAGCGACACTCGGAGGGGTCACCGTGCCCCCACTCGTGGTGTCGTCCACGGCACCGGAGGAGCCAATCAACTTGGAGGTCGACGGAGGAGTGACGCTGACCCCTGCGCAACTCGAGGCGATCCCGATCCCCGCCGCGCACGGCACGGTGCCCCTATCCAGCGTGGCTACCCTGACGGTGGCTCCCGGCCCGGGCAAGATCACCCAGATCAACCGGGAATACGCCGTTTCGATCTCGGCGTCAAGCCCGACGGGCAACTCAGGGCCGGCGACCGCAGCGCTTTTGGCCGCCGCCCGCCAGGCGGGCCTACCCACAGGCTATTCAATACAAGTAGCAGGCCAAGCCCTCCAGCAGCAGAGAGCGTTCGGCCCGCTACTGGCGGCTCTCGCGCTGTCCGTGCTTCTCATCTACATGCTGCTCGGCGCGCTCTACGAATCGCTACTCGACCCTCTATCAGTGATGCTCGCCGTGCCGCTCGCTAGCGTCGGCGCGCTAGGCGCCCTTTGGATTGCCCACCTGCCAATCTCTATCTTCGCCCTGCTGGCCATGATCATGCTTGTCGGTATCGTCTCAAAGAACTCGATACTGCTCGTCGACTACACCAAGACGCTCCGAAAGCGGGGCGTCCCACGAACTGAGGCGATCATCGAGTCCGGCGCTACACGGATCCGGCCGATCCTCATGACCACCGCGACCATGATCGGAGCGATGCTTCCCCTAGCGTTGGGAACCGGGTCGGGAGCCTCGGAACGCCAGCCGGTAGGTACAGTCCTAATCGGAGGCTTGGCGACGTCCACGCTGCTGACACTGGTGGTCGTCCCGGTCCTCTACACCCTCGTCGACGACACCTCGGTCCACCTTCGACGACTCCTCAGCCGGCTCCAACCCCCGCACAGCTGACCAAGCCGGCGAACTTGGGACTACGCAAACGCTCGCGACACCGCAGCGCGCTCAGGCGTGCCAGCCGGAAAGCCGATCGGCTCGCCAACACAAGGAACAACGAAAGCCATGCCAGTGGTCCCCTAGGACCTCGCAGGTAGTTAGGCTCCCACGTCCGGGCGGAGAGGGAACGCCGCTGTAGAGGATCTACCAGCAGCATGGTAACCGCGGCGGTGCAGGTTGTCAGGTTGTGTAGCTGCACGGTCATCCATCTACCTCATCCGGAAACTACCCGCAACGATTATCTGAAGCTGAGAGTCCCGCGACTACGTCTGCGAACCCATGACAGCCATCAAATACACACTGACTGTGGATGGAAGCGGAGCACGGCTCCCTTAAGGTTCGTATACGACCTCAAACCGGTGCGACCTTGCAGTGAGCGTCGGCTAGGGCCGTGACGCATCCATCCAACAAGGAGGTTATCATGTTTATCACCCACAAAATTCTGGTTCCGTTCGGCGTCGCAACGCTATTAGCTACAGGCGGCGCAGCATTCCTGGCGCAAAACACTCAACCAGTGTCAGGCCAAGGCGTCTCCTTGAGCGCAATCGACGGCTACTCGATATCCGCAATACACTACACGGTCGATCCACCTCCGCCCCCAGGACCTAACTCGGTGATGTCTGTCACCTCGGTCAGCTTTGACGCTACGACCACCTCTCAAGGTGAGCTTCCGGCCGCCCAGGGGTTCGTGAAACTAGAGTCGTCAGGCCCGGGCGCACAGTGGACGATGTGCTCCAATCCTACCCCGGTACCTTCTCCCGCGCCGCCTGCCCCACCCTCACCCCCGTGGATGGTCACCGTCAGCTTCAGCTGTCCTCTTACCCCAGGAGTGCCCGTCAATGGTCCTAACGAAAACCCGATCGGCGTCCTCAACAACCTCGGCATCGAGGTCAACCAGTAGCACTTTAAGCCCTTTGGGCAACGTGCGAGCCGATTAGCAGGTTCGGAGGTGGTGACTCGCCGAGCGAGCCACCACCCCCGACGCCGCCGTCTCAGCCTCTCAGTCTTAATCAAAAGGGCCACGAACCGTGTTTCCAGGATCAACGTTACTCAAAATTCTTTGCACTCTGCTTGCGATAACCGCCGGGTGGTGGCTGCTCGCACCGCGTACCTTAGGCGGCTCTGACACCTACGTGGTCGTGTCAGGTCCGAGCATGTGGCCTAAGCTCATAACAGGGGACCTCGTCGTGCTTCGCAGTACAGGGGAGTACCATGTGGGTGAGATCGCCGGATACAAGACACAGCAGCTTCGTTCTCCGGTCGTTCATCAGATTGTGTCGGTGAGCAACAACCGCTTCAAGTTCAAGGGAATTAACAATAGCTTCGTTGACCCTTCTAATCCGAAGCAGTCCGACATAGTTGGGCGCATGTGGCTAGACCTAGGTCCGACCGGCCGCCTGCTTCGTCTGACACAGCTTCCAGCTGTAGGCGGAGCTCTCATCTTCGCTGCGTGCGGGTACGCGTTGTGGCCTCGGCGCCGTCGACGCCAGCATCGATTAGGAAGGAGATCCTGTGCATAGTTTGACTGATTCATTGAGGGACTGGCGTCGACTCTTAGCAGAGACGATATTGGCATGGGCGTTAGCGCTCCTAGGGATCGCTCTTATCGTCTTAGCTCTTCCTGTCGTGCTGCGATCAACCCGGACTGTCAGCGAGCCGTACCGGCAGCAATTTTCACTGAGCTACACGGGTCGAGCGATCCCGGGCGGGCTTTACGCATCGAAAGAAGTTACGACAGGACAGCCGATGTACTTCGGGTCTCTTCGAAGCTTAATTATGACACTGCACTATCGCTTCTCGTCACAAGACATAACCGCGGTCGTCGGTACTTTGACCAGTGCCGTTGCCTTGGAGGATCAGGGTATCAACAAGTTCATCGTTCCACCAGACAAGGTTGCTATCACCAAGGGCGCGGCCGGCATCGAGCTTTCGATACCCTTAAGCCAGCTTGCCGCAGAGGTCTCGCACCTGTCCGGACTAACCGGGTTATCGTCGTTTCCTGTGGTTATCGCAGCGGTTACAGCGGTGACGGGGACCGCTTCCGGGCAACGTATCGCAGCTGCTGGCCAGGCCTCCTACACTTTCACGGCTAGTCCGGCGATGTTAGTTCCAACAGGCTCGAACGAGGCGACCGGGGTTGGCTCTGCGACTTCTGATGTGCCGGCGCTGCTGACTCCCTCGGGGATAGTAACGCCAGCCCCGCCTATGGTCAGTTCGTCATCAGGGACCGCTACTCGAACAGGTCCGGTCTCCGGCGCCGTGAAGATATTGGGCCTTCGCCTTCCTGGACTAGCCATGGCATGGTTAGGGCTTGGCGTAGCGCTTATCGCAGTCTGCTGCGGAGTGCTTCTTGGCCGGAAGTTGCGTAGCATATGGAGCCGAGATCCACGGCTCGCGGCGCTTTTACGACTCGGCGGACGGGCGGTCGCGACGCACGGCCCTGTACCCCAGGTGGGAACAACGGTGGCTGTCGAAGGCGTAGATGACCTACGGCGCCTATCACGTCTCCTGGAGGTTCCAATCCTTCGCGCCGACGGAGCCGATGGTGGAACGACGTTTATGGTCCACGATGATCGCTACGTGTATTGCTACCGAGTCGCAGGTGTGGATGCTGAGAGCCTTTCGACCGCCCCGGTAAAAGTCGAGCCTGTGCAGCGCACCTTGTGGTCTTCAGCGGAGACTCTAGCTCTCAGCACTGTGGTGGCGAACGGATCGTCCCGTGATGGTACGTCTCAGAGCTGACGGACTAACAGGTTCGCGTTCCCGCTTGTAGTGCGACTCCTAGTGGAGGTTGGTAGTACCACGACGACAGTCTCGGGTTAGCTGACACCCTAGTCGAAAAGAACCGTTCTCGATTCAGGCCACCTAGCTACTCGGGCGAGACGGACGGCGTCACGTTGAGCGTGAAGGCCGAGTTTCATCAGAATGCTATGTACCTGGGATCGGACGGTAGCGACCGCAACAACGTGGCCGACGGCGATTTCATCAACCGTGAGACCTTGGCAGAGTTCAGCGAGAACAACCGTCTCGGCTTTGGTCAGGGTGGCTAAGTGATCTAAGAGAGGTTTGATACGACGCCGTTCGGCACTGAACCAGTCAAGTATTGCGCAGCGTTCCGCAAGCGGAATGGCTGGTTGACCTCTCGCCAAAAGTTCGACTGTTCTATGTAGGTCATCAAGCGGTTGGCCCTTGCTTACCAACCCTTGGGCCCCTGCGGCTACGGCGCTTGCAAGGCGCAAGCGGTCGTCTACCCCAGTGAGGATTGCAACGCTGATGCCACGCTGATGTAGTGGTCGCACAAGGCGGACGCCATCTAGGTCGTCTCGTAAGTTGACGTCGACGAGTGCAATCCGGCTCCGGTCACCCCACCACCAGCCATGGTCGATTAGGTCGACTAGCTCTTCTAGTTGCAGGTTCCCACATGAGAGCGGAACAGCGGTGAATCCCCAATTCGTCAGGACGTCGGCGAGTGATCGAGCTACAAGTTCGTGGTCGTCAATTACAGCGACGGAGGCCGAAGCGCTGTCGACGCTGTGACAGTACTTCGGAGTAGCGGCAATCGTGATGTCGGAGGTCGTGGTGTGCGAGTGAGGCTCACGAAATGAGTCTACGTATTCAGTAGTCAGTGGCGAGGAAGGTGCCGTAAGTTCCGGATGAGTCATAGGACGTGGGAGTTTGGTGCTGACGAGGCTAGCTCCTTTGATGCTGCGGATACCTTGGGGTCGTCGGCGGTGGGTGTTTGGAAAGGCTGATTCAGGGGAACGGCTATGGTCATTACAGTCCCTGGTTTGGCGGGATCCCAGATGAGAGATCCTCCTATGCTTTCAATTGTCCTCTTTGCTGTGGCTAGTCCCATGCCTCCGTAGGGACGAACGTTAGGTGGTGAATGCCAACCGGGCTGGAATGGAGCTAGGGGGTCTAACGTAGGAATGCCGGGGCCATTGTCCGCGACAGTGACCACTACCGTTGGTTCGAAGTGGCCTACAGTAACGACGACGTCGGATCTTGGAGCATGCCGTGCGACGTTGTCGAGTAGCTCAGCTACGACACCGGAAATCACAGCGGAGTGTCCCGTAATCCGGGAAGGTAAGTTCGGGAGCAGGTCGAGGCGAACTGACAGTCCGCGGCGTCTTGCGGCACAAACCTCGACCTGCAGGCAGAAAACTATGTCGAAGGGTTGCCGTGCCTGTGGGATGTCCCCAACGGCTGCTGCGACACGACTTCCTGCCTGACGTAGATAGCGGAGAGCTTCAGCATTAAGTGGGTCGGATCTCTTGTAAGTTAGTGTGCCGAAGAGATCGGCGGCGCTGTTTAAAAGTAGAAGTGCTGAACGGATCTCGTGGCGGGTGCTGGCCAGTGAAAGCTCGCGGTTATGGAGAAGCGCTTTGAATTCCCTGGCACGCTGACTCTCCTGTCTCAGTGCTGTTCGGTTCGTGCGAAGTTGGCGGTCCAACTCGGACGCGAGTCCTAGGATGCACCACAGCACTGATTGAAGTTTGAAGGCGAATGGCAGAAGGATGGCTGCCACGGTTGGGGCGGAAGGTAACGCCTGAGATACTCCAGCTTCGCCTAGAGATAGGAGAGAGAGCAGGAAGCAAGTTTCCGGTATTGTCCATCGGTGATAAAGATGGTGAACTAACCATGCGGATCCGGCTAGGCACGAGACGCTCAGCATGATGCCGGCGTTTCGCTGGGGTATCCATGTGCCCAGCACTGCTGAGGCGGCCCAAGCTGAGAATGAACCGACGATGAGTCCTATTAACACGGCAAGCGGTTGGATTCTTCGCCCGGTGACATGGCGGTGTGCGAGTATGAGTCCCAGCCACAGCACCCCACCGATGGTTCCTAATAGAGCCATCGTTGGAAGATCACCGAAGAAATTCTCCGGCGCTCGAAGAAGCACTGCTGGATCGGTGGACACTTTGGTCCCTAGGGCGGAATCAGCGGCTTGCATCTGGTGAAGGCCGAGAAGTGCCTCTGAGCAAGCAGCGACGAACAATCCTCCACCCAGGATAAGCCAGCGTGGCCGGTGGTGGTCGGTCTGCCACAGAAGTAAGGAGGCTAGTGAGCCGACCATACCTCCCGCTACTACCAGCATCGTAAGCGACCCGCCACGCATTAGGTCGTCGGGCTGGGGATAGCGTGTTTTTAAAAAGGTCACCGAAATCCAAGTGGCTGAGCTAAGCAAGATAGCGGCAACTATCGCCACGGAAAGAGAAGCGCGAACCGCCCGGGAAGGGTTTCCGTCCTCTAGACTCGGCTCGGTCGCCATGATGGCTACGCCTTGACCCAGTCGAATGACAGAGGCAAGTTTTGTTTTTTGAGCGGCGTCGAACGGGTCATTACTTACCCCTTGTCAGCTTCACATGGTTAAGATAGGACGCTTTTTGCTCGATCTCACAGAAGCCCAGCGTCTCAGATCTTATGGTAGTAGATTGTGAAGGGCATCCACAACTGTTGTGGACAAGTCGAATAAGGCATTTCGGTGTCTGGTCTGATCGGACAAACCTAGATGCAGCCTCTGGCGCTCACGCCGCACTGCCTTCGTCGCCAAGGGAGCAAGCCGCTGAGCCGACGGTCCAGGGTTCTAGTGGTTATTGGTGCCAGTGGGTTTGCGTTTCGTCTTTGGATGGATTTCAGGCAGGGTTGAGCGGAGGGCCCTTGGGATCTAGCGTATTAGGGAGGTCACCGTTGCCGGCATCAGCGATGCCAGAATGGGGAAGGCCGATTTCCTTGTTTCATCTGCTTGAGGCACCGGGTCGTGACTTTCGGCACTAATTCTCGTCGGGTTGTCCTCTACCGAGGCCGTCAGGCGTCGGCAGAATACATTAGAGATGCACGTTGCCAAGAAGGCTAGGAAGGTATCAGGTCCACCGAGCGACGAACCCGGGATAGGACGGGCTGCCTCGCGCTGCGACCCAAGCGGCTGCGCCCAGGTAGCGAAACTGAGACCAGTTCAGGGTCTGCGACAGGGAAGAGCAGCTGTTTGCCCGGTTTGCGGAGGGAGCCGATACGGTCTATGAGCCGCTTGGGTTCGGCCGCGAGCCAAAGGGGGACGTGCGTGTCGAGTAACGGCGTTCTAGCAACGCTAAGTCGATCGGTGACAGGAACGTGATCGGGTCGCCGTGTCGAGAGTGGATGCCGTGAGGATGCAACGCACCCAGCTTTAGTTCGAAGGGGTAGGTTTGTGACCGCGATCCTCGGGAAGCTGTCCAGGGGACTCGATGTAGCCGCCGTGTGGCGGGGGGCCGCCTGAGCCACGTTGGGCCGAGTTGCTCAAGGGTATATTGGTGGCGTTGCTCGAATGTGTGGTTCAGGGCCCTAGCTGGTGCCTCCGGCCTCCCAGAATGCGAACCCTGATCCGTTGGTCGAGGGGCCGGCCATCACCCTGGCCGCAATGCTTCCCCGGGTCGATGACCTCCTGGCTGCTCCCGTCGGAGTCGCCCTCCTCGATCGGCTGGAGCTCGCCGGTGACCATCGACTAAACCCCGCCGGCTCGAGACAGGCGTTCCGGTTCAACCCGAGGTGTACGCCATGGTCGTCATCGACGAGGCACACAACCTGCGCAACCCGTCAACGCAGCGGGCGCTGGCATTGCGTCGCCTGCTCGCCGGCTCCCCGTCGAAGGATCTGGTGCTCATCACGGCGACGCCGGTCAACAACTCGCTGTGGGACCTGTGCTACCTGCTCGGCTATTTCGTGAAGAACGATGCAGCGTTCGCCGACGTGGGTATCCGCTCGCTGCGGGACCACATCGCCGCTGCGATGGCGATGAACCCGGACGACCTGTCACCGGAGTACCTCTTCGACGTGCTTGATGCGGTGGCCGTGAGGCGGACCCGTCCTTTCGTGAAGCGCTACTACCCCAACGACACGCTGAACGTCGGTGGCCGGCAGGTGCCGATCACGTTCCCTACGCCGCGGGTGACCAAGGTCAGCTACAACCTCGACGACGTGCTGCCTGGGTTCTTCTCTCGCGTTGAG
>JAJZAM010000036.1:0-2545 GCA_021799445.1 Actinomycetes bacterium | reverse complement strand
GCTCTCGACGGTCCGGTGACCGGCGGCTCGGTGACGAGCCCAGACGTGCTTACCCTCGGCCGCTATGCCCCTTCCAGGTACCGCCTGGACGGGTCGGCTGACGCTTATGAGGTCCAGCTTGCCGGGCTGCTCCGTTCCGGGCTGCTCAAGCGTTTCGAGTCCTCAGCGTACGCCTTCGCGTGTACCTGTCGCCACATGGCGTCCAGCCACGATGCGTTCTTGTCGCTGCTGGACCGCGGAAAGTCGCGACCGGAGCCGCCCTGGCGGACTGGATCGAGACGGACTCCGACGACCTCGACGAGTACGACACGTACCTCGACGGGCACTATGACTACCTCGACGCACGGCAGAGTATGACGTGTCGGTCCTATCGGCCGACGTGCGTAACGACCGTGACTTGCTCCGCGCCTTCGCCGAGCAGGCCGGCCAGGTACGCCGTGAGGACGACCCGAAACTGGCGGCCCTCGTCGAGCAGCTCGCTGCGATCGCCGAGCAAGCCAGAGCCGAGGGGATCGGGAGCGATGACACTCGGGACAAGCGCAAGGTGCTGGTGTTCAGCTATTTCACCGACACGGTTGAGTGGATCACCGAGCACCTGGCGCAAGCGGTCAAGGTAGATTCGCGTCTGGCCGATTACGCCGAGCGCATAACGGCCATCTCGGGAGGCGGCGGGGACAAGGAGCGGGTCCTGTGGGGATTCGCTCCTCGCACGACCGACGCACCAGACGGCAGGAACGAGGACCTGTACGACATCGTCGTCGCCACCGACGTGGTCGCAGAAAGGGTCAATCTCCAGCAGGCACGCCACATCATCAACTACGACCTCCCCTGGAACCCGATGAGGCTCGTCCATCGCCACGGCCGGATCGACCGGATCGGTTCGTCTCACTCGGAGGTCTACCTGCGCTGCGTCTTCCCCGACGCGCAGCTCGACGAGCTGCTGGGGCTCGAAGAGCGCTTACACCGCAAGATCAAGCAGGCTGCGGTTTCTGTCGGCGTGGGCGGTGGCGCAGTGCGCAAGGTGCTGAGCGGCGAGGAGTGCCGCCAAGAGCTGCGTCGTGCCTTGGAGAACCCCGAGCTTGACGCCAGGATCAGGGCGCTGCCGTGGGGAACGGGCAGCGGCATGGCTGTAGAGGGTTCCGTCCCGGGTTACGTGTTCTGCGCCCGGGTCGCGGACTACGAGCGGCCACAGTTCCGCTACGTCGATGTCAGCGACGAGACGACCCCCGTAGTCGTCGCCGACACGCTCACGTGCCTCGACGCTGCGCGTCCCCGACGAGGGTTCGACACGCCGCGGGAGCTGTCCGAGGCCACCTATCGCGGGGCGTTCGACGCATGGCGGCAGGCTCGCGACAGCATCGTGGAAAGCTGGAACAAGGCGGCCGACCCGGCGAATCTAGTCGCTCCGGTTCCGGCCGCCATGCAACGAGCCGCCGAAGTGGTGAGAACTCACCGGCCGCCTTCGATGACGATCGAAGAAGCTGATCGGCTGGTGGAAGCGCTCGAAGCGCCCTACCCGGAACGGGTACTGAAGATCGTACGTGCTGCGATGGCCTCTTCGGAGCGGCCAGCCGAGCAGGTCCAGGCGATAGCGATACTCGCCGTAGAGATGGGCTTGGAACCCAGCCCACCACCAGAGCTGTTACCCGAGATCGACCACGGCGACATTCACCTCGTCTGCTGGCTCGCCGTCGTCCCATCTTCGTCGACTGTCACCGCGCAGCTCGGCGGGATCGCACCAGCGGACGAGCCGTGAGACGGCCATGTACGGTCACCCGCAACGGTCCGCCCTCGACCGCTCACCATGTGTTGGCATGCAGGTGAGAGACTAAACACATGGAGGATACCGAGCGGGATGTTGTAATTGTCGGGGCTGGCTTCTCGCGTGCGGTGCGCGCTGCGTTTCCTGTCATGTCGGAGTTGCCAGGACTCGTCGCCCCCAAGTTGCGCGCTAGTTCCTCGACGGAAGCGCTGGTAGCCGAGCTTCGCCGAGGAACCGGCGGGGTCGGAGATGCCACAGGGACCGACTCTGACAAAAAAAAGAGTTGAGGGGGTCGACTTTGAGGCGTGGCTGTCGCGTATCGCTGAGGATCAGCCGCACCTGTCGAACTGGGAGAACTTGGAACGCAGGGCGCTGTACGCGCACAGCGCGACGGCGATTCGCGACGTTCTTCTGGAAGCGGAGCGACGGGCATTTACCAGCGGAGAACTGGAGCGTTGGCCTTACGAGCTGATGCGAGTTCTCGACGCCCGCCGGACGTCGGTAATCACTATGAACTACGACCAGGTTATCGAACGTCTCGCCAGGCAGACTCTTTGGGTGGAACCCGGCGTAGCCACCTATAGTGGGCAAACACCGGCCCGGCCGGTCGACGCCGATGATCTGTTCGACGGGTTACCTCCCCAAGAGCCAGCGAGTGGGCTGATGAGTTCGCCGGCTGCCACGTTGCGCTTGTTGAAACTGCACGGGTCGGTATCGTGGTTCGCGGCGCCGAACGACCCTACAGGATTGACCCTTGCTCAATGGGCCCCAGAAAAGGCCGGG
>JAJZAM010000226.1 GCA_021799445.1 Actinomycetes bacterium | reverse complement strand
TTACCGCTCAGGAGATCATCGTCGGTAACGCTGACTACCCGACGGAGAAGATCGCGGAGAACTCCCGCCGCTACCGCCAGCTCGGGATCGGATACGCGAACCTGGGTGCTTTGCTCATGGCGGAAGGCCTTCCCTACGACTCGGACTCCGGCCGGGCGTGGGCCGCGTCGCTGACGGCTCTCCTCACCGGCCAGGCCTATGCCACCTCGGCGCGTATCGCGTCTCGGATGGGTCCTTTCGCCGGCTTTAGAGCTGACCGTGACGCCATGCTGAACGTGCTGCGCATGCACCGCGACGCGGCGGCCGGCATCGACGAGGAGCTGGTGCCACCGGAGCTTCTAAGCGCAGCGCAAGAGGCGTGGGACGTCGCGGTGGAATCGGCCGAGCGCCACGGGGTACGCAACGCTCAGGCCAGCGTGCTCGCCCCGACTGGGACGATCGGTCTTTTGATGGACTGCGACACGACGGGGATTGAGCCGGACCTTGGCCTGGTCAAGACCAAGAAGCTGGTCGGCGGGGGGACCATGTCCATCGTCAACCAGACCGTCCCACGGGCACTGCGCCGGCTCGGATACACCCCAGAGCAAGTCGATGACATCGTCGCCTACATCGACGAGCACAAGTCGATCGTCGGGTCGCCGCACCTTCTCGCTGAGCACCTCGAGGTTTTCGCCTGCTCGATGGGCGACAACACGATCCACTACCGAGGTCATTTGAAGATGATGGGAGCGGTCCAGCCTTTCATCAGCGGGGCTATCTCCAAGACGGTCAACGTTCCCGAGGAGGTGACCGTCGAAGACGTCGAGCAGCTTCACATCGAAGCCTGGCAGCTCGGGCTCAAGGCGGTGGCCATCTACAGGGATAACTGCAAGGTGGCTCAGCCGTTAGCGACCGCGAAGAAGACTGTCGCCGATCCGTCGTCGTCTCTCGCCGAGTACCACGACGCCGAGCTGGCTCTCAAGGTGGCTGAGCTGGAGAAGGCCCTCGAACGCCAGACTGTGGTGGTGAAACAGCCGATCCGGGAGCGGATGCCGAGACGGCGTCATTCGAGCACGTTCGGTTTCCGTGTCGCGGACTGCGAGGGTTTCGTGACGGTGGGCGAGTACGAAGACGGGCGTCCAGGCGAGGTGTTCATGACCGTAGCCAAGCAAGGTTCGACGCTCGCCGGGATCATGGACGCGTTCGCTATTTCGGTGAGCCTCGGCCTGCAGCACGGGGTGCCGTTGGCTACTTACGTCAAGAAGTACACCAACATGCGCTTCGAACCGGCCGGTATGACCGACGACCCTGACTTGAGGATCGCCCAGTCGTTGGTGGACTACATCTTCCGGCGCCTAGCGGTGGACTACCTCTCATACGAAGAGCGTGCCGAGCTGGGCGTGCTCACCTCGTCCGAGCGGACCCAGCTGACACTCCCGGGAGTCGAGGAGGCGACGACGCCGAACTCCCTTTTCGACGCAGGTTCCGGGGACCCCCCGCCGGCGCCGGCTTCGAGCGGTGTCGGAGCCGCCAGCCACCCGGGCGAACCGGGATCACGGGTCGAACGTCGCGACACTCCCCCAGGGGGTGCCGGCGGCGCCCAGCGTGTTCCTTCGGAGTCCGACGCCCCCTACTGCTTCGACTGTGGGGTGCAAATGCAGCGTGCCGGTAGCTGCCACGCCTGCCCGTCGTGTGGGAGCACCAGCGGCTGCTCGTGAGTCTGACCATGCTCGGGATGTCTCCTTCGTGGCTCGTGACGGTCAGGTCCGGACGACGGATCTGACCGTCATCTAAGTGTCCCCCTCCTCCCGTCGACGAACAAGGCCGGGCCGAGGCCGCGGGCGGGCTTGACCGATGTGGCGTCTATCGGTATCCCGACGAGGTGTACGCGCATGGCAGCGAGCCCGATGCTGTTGTGATGACCGGCGGCAGTGTGCAATACGCCGTAGAGTCCGGCGGCACCGACCATCCCACCGAAGAGTCGAGCCACCCGGTAGCTGATCGACTCTCGGACAGCGCTTGGGCGCCTAGTTTGCGCCCCGAGCTCGGCCTGGCAGACTCGTCAGGGTGTGCAACGTCCGTTTAACTTACTACGTCGCGACTGTCGGCTTGGTGCCCGGGTTACGTGTCGAGATACGTGGGCGGCCGGCGTTCGTGAAAGGCTTGTAGCGCTTCGAGATGGTCGGCTGTCTGGGAGACCATGATCTGCGTTCGGTTCTCTAGGTCTATCGCTGCTTGCTGGCCTGGGATCTCTAGCGCTGACCACATGACTTCCTTGGTCATGTGGATGCCCATCGGAGTGTTGCGCATCACGAGGGCGGCTTCCTCCAAGGCGCGTTCGACGAGAACGTCGTCGGGTACCACCTCTATTACGAGTCCTATCCGGGCGGCTTCTTCGGCGTCGAAGATCCTTCCTGTGAGCATGAGCTCGTGAGCCCGTCCGGCGCCGACTAGACGCGGTAGCAGCCAGGACGTGCCGATGTCGCACGCCGATAAGCCGATCCGAACGAAGGCGGCGTTGAAGCGGGCGGACGCTCCGGCCAGGCGGATGTCGGACCCGAGCACTAATGCGAAGCCACCGCCGGCGGCAGGGCCGTTCACTGCGGCGATGACAGGCTGGGGAAGTCCCCGCAGTCGCGGTATGAGCGCTGCGATGTGCTGTTGGGTTGCGAACCCACGCTGTATGGGGCCTTGCGCTTCGTGGCCCGGTACCGTACCGTAGCCGGTGAGGTCGAGACCGGCGCAAAAGCCGCGTCCCGCTCCGGTCAGTATGACTACCCGGCAGTCGTGGTCGGTGGCGATGGAGGCTAAGACTGTGTGTAGCCGATCCACCAGTGCCACGTTCATAGCGTTGAGCTTTGACGGTCTATTAAGTGTTATCTGGCGGACTCCCGGAGCCGGAGTCGACACCACGACCTCTGCGGGGTGATCGGCGCTCCCGGCATCGGTACTTTCGGTGGTTGTCATTTGGTCTCCAAGGTCTGTGTGGGCAGCACGGGCAGCGAGCTCAGCGGGTTCCTTGGCCGTCATCGACCTTTATGATGGTCCCGGTCACGAGCTCCGACTCCGGCGCCACCAGGTACAAGAGGGTGCTGTCGAGTTGCGCTGGGTCCCCGATCCTCTTTCGGGGCAGTTGGTCGGTGAAGTCGCCGATCCGTTCGATCATCCCGTCCATCATCTCAGAGCGAAAAGCGCCCGGCGCGATGCCGTTGACGTTGATTCCGTAGCGGGCCCACTCAACTGCGAGTGCTTCGGTCATCCTGTTGAGAGCCGCTTTGGTTATGGAGTACAGCGCTGCACCATTGCCGTCGTAGCGAAAGGCCCCGATGGAGGAGATATTCACGATGCGCCCAGGGAGCCTCGCAGCGATGAGCCTGCGGGCAACCTCACAGGACAAGATGTAGGGTCCGCGTAGGTTGGTGTCGATCACAGAGTCGATGAGCTGTACTGACATCTTGTGAGCCCGCTGTGCGTCAGGGATACCAGCGTTGTTGACCAGGATAGTGACAGTTCCAAGTGCCGCTTCTACTTTGTCCACGGCGTTGACGATCTGTTCTGCGTCGACGACGTCTAATAGCACGGGAACGCAAGACCCACCGGCCTTGCGGATCTCGGCGCTGACCATGTCCAAACGGTCCGCTCTCCTGCCAGCGACAGCTACGCCCGCTCCTGCAGCGGCGAGCGTTCGCGCGAAGCGGCGGCCGAGCCCGGACGACGCTCCGGTGACCAGCGCAACCTGACCGTCCAAGCGGCTGCCAACATAGGGAAGTGGAAAGGATGGTGCCGTCATGATCAGCCGTGTCGTCCTGGGGAGACCTTAGCAAATCCTGTCCGTTCCGACTGCCTTAAACTCTTGCGTGCCGCCAGACGTCCCAGGCGTCGTCGCGCGAGGGCCTTTCGTCGGGCTGAGAGGGTTAAATGAAGTTCGGGGAGCCGTAATGCTGAGCT
>JAJZAM010000225.1 GCA_021799445.1 Actinomycetes bacterium | reverse complement strand
TGGGTGTTACCACCTGCGTCGGGATCGGCGGGGACCCCGTGCCTGGCACGAACTTCGTGGACTGCCTAGAAGCCTTCCAAGCCGACCCTGACACCAAGGCGGTGGCCATGTTCGGCGAGATCGGCGGCTCCGAGGAGGAAAAGGCGGCGGCGTTCATCGCCGACAAGCTGTCCAAGCCCGTCGTCGCTTACATAGCCGGGGTGACAGCACCGGCGGGTAAGAAGATGGGTCACGCCGGGGCGATCATCTCCGGCTCGAAAGGCACAGCAGCCGCGAAGATGGAGGCTTTGGCCGCTGCGGGCGTTCACGTCGTGAACAACCCGACCGAGGCGGGCCTGAAGATGGCGGAGATCGTGAAGGCGCTGTAGCGGCCCGGCTTGGCGTGTGAAAAAAAGTGGCCGCCCCGGGACTGTTAGCCCCGGGGCGGCCATCTTCTCAACGAAGGTCGGTGGTCCTAGCCCAGCCGACCGCCGACGATCGGGGCGTTTAGGTGCATGCCGCCGGTGGAGCCGTAGAAGGTGGCGCTGCCGAAGCTGAACACGCCCCCGTCAGCGCCGACCAGCCAGTAGCCGTTCGCTGCGGGGGTCCGCACGATCCCGACTATCGGGGCGTTTAGGTGCATGCCGCCGGTGGAGCCGTAGAAGGTGGCGTCGCCGAAGCTGAACACGCCGCCGTCAGCGCCGACCAGCCAGTAGCCCATCCCGTTCGCCGAGGGAACCATGCCGACGATCGGGGCGTTTAGGTGCATGCCGCCGGTGGAGCCGTAGAAGGTGGCGCTGCCGAAGCTGAACACGCCCCCGTCGGCGGCTACGAGCCAGTAGCCGGTACCTCCGGGTGCGACGCGAGCGCCGACGATCGGGGCGTTTAGGTGCATGCCGCCGGTGGAGCCGTAGAAGGTGGCGTCGCCGAAGCTGAACACGCCACCGTCGGCGGCTACGAGCCAGTAGCCCATGTTGTCGGGGGTGGGGACTATCGCCACGATCGGGGCGTTTAGGTGCATTCCAGCCAAGGAGCCGTACATGCCGGCATCTCCGAACGCGTACACGCTTCCGTCAGCGCCGACGAGCCAGTAGCCTTGCCTGTCGGAGGTTTGCGCCATCGCGACGATCGGCGCTGCGAGATGCATGTTGGCCGCCGAGCCGTAGAAGTTGGCGTCGCCGAAGCTGAACACCCCGCCGTCCTTAGCGACGAGCCAGTACCCCTTGTTCGGGACGGTCAGCATGTGAAGGTTGTTGTCGTTGGCGTTGTCGTAGTAGATGACCATGCTGCCATCGGAGTTGACCGTAGCGGTGAGCCCGAACAGGCCGCCGGCGGGTTCCGTGGGGGCTAGGTTGCGGGTCGCTACGACCTGGCCGGCGGTGGTCAGCTCGATCAGGTCGTTGTTGGTAGCGCCGTTGACGACTAGCAGATCCCCGTTGGCGGGATCGATGGTGATCTGCTGCGGGCTCGACAGCGGGCCGCCGGAGGCGACCGTCACCGGTGTGGACGCGCCGGTAGCCGAGTTGGCGTTGGGAATCGCGTAGATAGCGTTGTTGGCGTCGTCGGTGAAGTACAGCGTGTCGTTGCGCTGGTCGAACACCATGCTCCCAGGTCCGCTCGGGTTGGCCGGCAGCGCCGTAGCGCTGTTAGTCCCGGCGGGGGTGGCGGCGAGACCCGTAGCAAGGGGGGTGTTGGCGAAGCCCGCGGCCGGGTTATCCCGCCAAACCTGGCCTTCCATCCCGGCGGTGCCGGTGGTGGCGCTCAGGCCGGTCACGCCGTTGCCGGCGTTGGGCCAGTAGAACTGCACCTGTCCGCCCACGTCGCTCACCGCCTGACCCCAAACGCCGGCGAAGTCCGGGCCGCTCAGAGTCTTGATGGGGGTGCCGTTAGGTTTGATCAGCGCGACGCCGGCGTTCGCTCCGTCGTAGGCTCCCGAGTTGGCGCTGTCCGGGCCACCGTAAAAGCCGACCCAGACGATGTCGTTAGCGGGGTTGATGGCGATACCGACCGGCCCGGTGATCCCGCTGCTTTGGTAGAAGGTGGTGGAGGTCCCGGTGTGAGGGTTGATCTCGACTATCGACGTACCGGCCCCTGACGCGCCGGCAGCGTTGTTGAAGTCGGCGACGAGCACATCCCCGGCTACGAGCATCCCGGAGCTGAAAGGCACGACGGCGAGGTCGTACGGGTTCGTGTCTCCGTTAGAGGCCACCGTCGAGGCGACCACGGTGTCGACGAGCCCGTTAATGTTGCCTGCCATCGACGAGGCGTGCGCCGCCGGTGAGCTGCCGGTGTTCGCGGACGGCGCGGCCCAGGCTCCTGGAATGCCGATGAGCGCCGCTGCGAGGCCGGCGGAAGCGGTTACCGCTACAGCACGGTAGGCCTGGCCGGAGAGACGCCTGGTCTGCTCACGGCGGGCTCGTCGGCCGGCAGCTTCGGTGTGGGGGGTACGGGTTTGTCTCAAAAGATGCTCCTCCAGTGGTTTTGGTGTTCGTGAGCTCAGCGTTGCTGCGCCGGGAGACACTCGCCAGCCGGCTGAAGCGCCATGGCCTCTCCCGGACCTATATACGAGCGGCCGCCGCTTTCGGATTGGGGGGCGAATTCCGTTCGATTTCCCTTCGATGCGACCCGTGGCGGTCTCCCCGACGGTTCGCATTAGCGCCTGGTCAGGTGGGCCTTGAAAGGTCTTGCCGCCTCGGGGTAACGTAGCTAGGGTGCATCGTGTGCCGTTGGCGGCTGAAGGCAAGGTCGGCTCCGCTTCGCGAGCCTGGCTCCTTGTGGCCGTGCTAGCGGCGGGTGTCGCGATTTCTGCCTGTGGCACCTCGGCTACAAAAGCCCAAGCCGGAACCCCTAGTACTTCGGTGGCGACCTCCCAGCAACCAGCACCGACGTCTTCTTCTGTCAGCCCGACTTCTTCGGCACCGACGACATCGCCGCTTGACACCTCGATCGAGGTCTACGCGAACTGCAGCACCCCGAGCGTCGAGCCGGTGAAGATCATTCTCTCATGCGGGGACTTCGGGGAGTACCTGACAGGCGTGACGTGGTCGAGTTGGAGCTCGGTGAGCGCGACTGGGAGCGGAACCCTCCACTACAACGACTGCAACCCGAACTGCGCTGCTGGGCACTTTCATACCGCCTCGGGGATGAAGTTCACGCTATCCGCCCCCGAGAGCAACTCAGTCGGCGCGACCGTGTGGTCGAAGCTACTATTCGCCGAGCAGCCCCCGGATGGGATCCCAGCCGACCAGACGCTGTCGACCAGCCCTGCGTAGGGAGGCTCCGGCGACACCAGGTCGCAGGTAGCGCCATCCCCCCGGGGGACTCCTTCAGCTGGCTATTTTTAGCTGCCGAGGCGCCTAGGAGCGCGCCCGTTCGGCTGCTTCGACGGTGTTGCGAAGCAGCATCGCCACGGTCGTTACCCCGACCCCGCCGAGGCGGGGCGTCACCCAGGAGGCTACCTCCCCGCACGACTCGTCCACATCGGAGAGTGCCCGGCGACCCTGCCAGGTGAGCCCGCCGCCGATCACCACGGCGCCGGGGCGGACCATGTCAGCTTTGATCATGTTCGGAGCTCCCGCCGCTGCCACGACGATGTCAGCTTCGCGGGTCACTGACGCGATGCCGTGCACTCCGCTGTGCAGCAGGGTAACCGCCGCGTTCGCGCCGGGCTCTTTCAGCGACATGAGTATCGAAAGGGGACGGCCGAGCGTCGGGCCGCGGCCTACTATAACCATCCGCGCGCCGTCGGTGGGGATCCCGTAAAAGTCGAGCATCGCCTGGATCCCAAGCGGTGTGCACGGCCTGGGCGAGCCTCGGTCGCCCAACGCCAAGAGACCCAGGTTAGTCGGGTGCAGGCCGTCCACGTCTTTCGCCGGGTTCATCGCTTGCATGGCCTGGTTGAAGTCGAAGTGGTCCGGCACGGGATGCTGGAGGATGTAGCCGTCCACGGTTTC
>JAJZAM010000224.1 GCA_021799445.1 Actinomycetes bacterium | reverse complement strand
AAAAGTACGTGCTGTCCGGCGTGAGGTTCGCAGGACTAACCGACCCCGCGGTGGCTGCCAAGGGCTTTGAGATCGCCGACGAGGACGGCCGGCGATCTCGTCAGGTAGCCGACGCGCTCCGTCACCGGGCCGCTGAGCTGCCGCTGTCGCGGGAAGTCTCGCCGTCAGGGGACGTGTCGCCGTCGGAAGAAACCTCGCCGTCGGGCTACGATCCGCCGCTCAAAGCGACGCTGCTGTGGTGGGCTTCATCTTTCTACCGCCAGGCCCTCATGCCTGTGGAGGCGGACGAATCGGCTTCCCAGGCGTTTGAGCTGCTCTCGCCGAGCGGCGAGATACCACAACTAGATGACGGCGGCGAACGCCGTGGCGCGGCGATGGCGCTGGCTTCTTTAAGACTGGCAGCTGGAAGGGCCGTGCAAGCCGGGGAGCTGGCATTGGCGCTCTGCGAGGAGGATCCCACCGACGCAGAGTCGATGGCGCTCCTAGCGAACGCTGCGAGCGAGATCGCCGTTCGCGTCCGGGAGGACTCCGCCGACCTCAACCAGCCCAACGCGCTTTGCGGATGCGGAAGCGGGATCGTCTGGGAGAAATGCTGCAAGACGGCTGAGGTAGCCTTCTACGAGCGTCTGGTCGACCGGTCGGCTTTGCGCCGGCTCCACTCCAGCTTCGCCGAGTGGGCAGCCGAGGATGCTGCGGTCGCCAGCTGGCTCGCCGAGGCTGTCACCGGCTGGTCGCAGGTGCGGGTCTCCGGCGCTGAAAGCAAGTCCGGGCTACCTGATCGGCCCGGCGGGATCGAACTTCGAGCCGACCCGGGCGTGACCCCGCCGGGCGGGCCGAGCCTGGGAGCGGGTTCCCCGACAGCGGCGGGAGTAGCGTCTTCGCCGCTCGCTTTGATGGCCAAAGAAACGGTCTGGCTGCGAGGCCCGGACCCCTCCGACGAGGAACCTTCCTTCTCTGAGAGGATCGCTCGCGACGCTGAGGACCTCAACCGGGATTCGCTCATCCGCCGCTTCGCCGACGACAACGCCGCCGACGCGGACCTTTCGAGGCTGGCTGCCACCTGGTCCCGTCTCGCCGAGACCGGACTTTGGCAGGTCGAGGACGCAGCGTCCTCTCCGGGCCTCTGGCTGACCGACATATCCACTCGCGCTAAGCGCTGGGTGATTGTCGAAGACTCCCAGCGTGAGAACATTGCACGCTGGACGGTCCTGGCCGGGAACCTCGTCCCGGACGCCGGGGTGTGGCGTTCAGGGGCGGTGATGGCGGTTCTGCACCCCCGCGAGGCGGACAGGGCAGCGGAGATGGTAAGGGCCGCTACCGAAACCGTCGCGCAGCGCATCGCCCTCGAACTGCACCTTCGAGGCGCCTCCACCGACCAGCCTGGCCAGCCTAACCTTACGGACCCGCCTGCGTACGGGATCCTCGCTACGGTCGGAGAACCCCAAGAGCCGGAGTCCGCGTCGATGCATCACACGGTCACAGGACTTCTCATGCCCGGGCTGCTGTCTGACGTGGCGGCTCAGCGCACGAGCCGAGCGAACCTGACCAACTCCGACGGCGAGCCGATGCGACTGATCCAAGCCGTCGCTAAGCTGCCTGACCCGGAGGCGGTCGTGGAAGCTCTGCGACGACGTCCCGACTTCGACGAGGCTCCGGCCGGGGACGGCAGCACCCAGCTGGTTTGGCACGGCCGGGAGCTGACCGCCGATGAGAGAGACTCGACTCTGGCGGCTGCTCGCCAGTCGCTGCAACGACAGGGGATCGACCCCTCAACGCTCGATGTCGGGCAGGGCGCACGCCGGTGGGTTCGGGCCAATGTCACTATCTCGGGGGACCTCCTCAGCGCCGAGGTCAACTCTTACGCCCGGCTCGGCGCTCTCCGGCGGATCCTCACCAGGGCCGGAGTCGACAATTTCGCCGTAACGAGGCGCTCCGACGCCAGGCTCGGATGGTCCTACCCTTCCGCTACTGGGGAAGGCCGCCTGCACGCTCCCGGGTCGCCCGAGACGGAACGGGCGTGGGCGCAACTGTGGATCGACGAACCCCTCCCCGAGCTCGGCGGGGCAACCCCCCGCCAGTCGGTCGGCAACCACCGGGGGGCGGTGCTCTTGGAGCGACACCTACGAGACCTTGAGCACGACTCCGACGAGGCCGTCGGGCGCGGCGAGCCGGCCACCGACACAGACGCTCTGCGCAATAGTCTCCTAGCCGTCGACCTCGAATCCCCCTGGGCTGAGGCTTTCAGCCCTGACGGCCGATAGCGTTGCGATAGATCTTTTCCGGCGCGCAGAGCTCACGTCGAGCCCGGTTCCAGCCCGCCGGGACTTACAGTAACAACACCCGTTCAGATCACTTAGAGACAAAGGAGTCCCGACAACATGGCGGACATCAACGACTGGAACGCCCAGATCATCGCCGAGTTCAGAGCGAACCAGGGCAAGGTGGGTGGCCAGTTCGAGGGCGCACCGATGCTCTTGCTCCACACGACGGGAGCCAAGACCGGCCAGGAGAGGGTCAACCCGATGATGTACCTGGAGCTCGACGGGCGGCGCTTCGTGTTCGCTTCGAAAGCCGGCGCTGACACCCACCCGGACTGGTACCGCAATCTTGTAGCCAACCCCAAGGTGACCGTCGAGGTCGGCTCGGAAGTCTACGAGGCGACGGCGTCGCCGCTCCCCGAGGACGAGCGTTCGCGAGTGTACGCCGAGCAGGCTCGCCGCTACGAAAGCTTTGCCGAGTACGCGGCGAAGACGACCCGCGTCATCCCCGTAGTCGAGCTGACCCCGGCGAGCTGATCCGGTGAGCGTCGACCCTCAGGTCATAGCCGACCCGTCCTTCTGGCATCAGCCCCTAGCGGAGCGCATGGCACAGTTCGCCGAGATCAGGGAGCTGGGCTCTCTACCGGTGGTGCACGTCGACGACCCTTTCACAGGCGAGGCGGTCACGTTCCGGGCCCTCACCCGGTATTCGGACGTGATCGAAGTGAGCAAACGGCCCGGGGATTTCTGCTCGGGCAAGGGGTCCACGTCGATAGTCGACCTGCAGACCGACGCCATGGAGTTCTTCGGGTCGTTCATCGTGATGGACGACCCCCGCCACGCACGCCAGCGCAACATCGTCGCAAGGTCCTTCACGCCCCGCGCCCTTCAAGGTGTTCTCGACTCGGTCGAGAAGATCTGCTCGGAGGTGATAGACGGTTTCTGCGAGCAGGGCGAGGTTGACTTGGTGGAAGTTCTCTCCCAGCCGTTCCCGCTGCTGGTCATATGCGACATGATGGGAATCCCGAGAAGCGAGTTCCCGACCGTCCTAAAAGACACGAACATCATCCTCGGAGCCGGGGACCCCGACATGCTCGGCGGCCGGGAGGACGTCATGGGGGCGCTGCTCGAAGCCGGCTTGGAGCTCGCCGGTCTCATGAACGAGCTCGCAGAGCAGCGCAGGAAGAACCCAACCGACGATCTCACCAGCGCCCTGGTCCACAACGACCTCGGCGAGGACATGCTCGCCCCTTCGGAGCTGGCACCGTTCTTCATCCTGCTGGCAGTAGCCGGCAACGACACCACCCGGACGGCGATCAGCCACGGCATGAACCTCTTGGCGGACAACCCAGCCGAGCGCGCCGCCTGGCAGCAGGACCTGGAGGGCCTCACCCCCAAGGCCGTAGAGGAGATAGTCCGCATGGCATCCCCGGTCGTGTTCATGCGAAGGACGACTACCCGTCCGTTGGTGCTCGCCGGCGAGCACCTCGACGAGGGGGAACGCCTGGTCATGTTCTACGGGGCGGCGAACCGGGACCCTCGCATGTTCGCCGAACCCGAGCGTTTCGACATCCGGCGGGACCCGAACAACCACGTCGGTTTCGGCGGTCCGGGACCGCACTTCTGTCTCGGAGCTCACCTGGCCCGCCGTGAGGTTTCGGTGGCTTTCCGCCAGCTGCT
>JAJZAM010000223.1 GCA_021799445.1 Actinomycetes bacterium | reverse complement strand
CTCGGACAGCACGAGCTTGGTGATGTTACCCTCCGGGCCCGGCGAGCTACCCGATATCGCCCGGTGGGCGCTTCTCAGATTTAGCAGCTCAGTGGCCTCGGAGCGGGCGATGTAACGGCCGACCCGCGCCCGACCGCCGGCCAGACGTGTCGCATGAGCCCGAAGAGGGCCGAAGAACATCTTGTAAGAAGTGGTCATCCCCCCGGCCCCACCGCCGATGCTCACGCTCTCGTTACCCAGGGTGGCCCGGGCGACGGTCCACCCTCCGTCCACCGGTCCGACCACGTCGTCGTCGGGGACGAACACGTCGTTGAAGAACACCTCGTTGAACTCGGAATGCCCAGTGGCTTGGCGTAACGGTCTGACGGTCACTCCTTCGGCGTGCATGTCGATGACCATCATCGTCACCCCTTTGTGCTTGGGGGCGTCGGGGTTGGTCCTCACAGTCGCAAGGCCGTAAGAAGCGTACTGCGCCCCGCTCGTCCAGACCTTCTGCCCGTTGATCACCCATCCGCCGTCCACCCGCCGTGCCCGGGTCTTGATCCCAGCCGCGTCCGATCCGGCGTCCGGTTCGCTGAAAAGCTGGCACCAGATCACCTGCTGCGACAGTGCGGGTCGCACCCAGCGGGCTATCTGGTCTTCGGTTGCGAACTGGGTGAGCGTCAGGATCACCCATCCCGTGATCCCGTACATCGGCCGGCGGACACCGGCCGCGGCGAACTCCTGCTCTATCACCAGCTGCTCCACCGCTCCGGCGGCGCGACCCCACGGTTCGGGCCAGTGCGGCATCGCGTAGCCGGAGTCGATAAGCGCCTCCAGGCGCGCAGCGTCGTCTTTGTCCTTGATGGATTCGACGAACGCCCGCACCTCGGCGCGCAGTTCTTCAGCCTCGGCCGGCAGTTCCAGCGCCCGGGCGCGCCGGGTGCCTGACTCGGCGAGGTCGACGACGTCGCCGGCTGCGGACTCCTCCCCGACAAGAGCCGAGATGGCGGCAGCTCTGCGAAGGTACAGGTGGGCGTCGTGCTCCCAGGTGAAGCCGATACCGCCGTGCACTTGGATGTTCAGGTTCGAGGCGAGCTCCGCAGCCTCGCAGGCCAGGCATGCTGCGACAGCAGCCGAGAAAGACAGCTGGGCGCTGTCCGCCCTCGCGGCGCGCGCCGCATCCCACACGGCCGCCGTCGCCAACTCGGTGGCGACCGCCATGTTCGCGCAGTGATGCTTGACCGCCTGGTAGGTGCCTATAGGCCTGCCGAACTGGACGCGAACCTTGGCGTACTCTGCTGCTTCGTCCGTACAGCGCCGTGCCACCCCCGTCGCCTCCGCGGCGAGGATCACCCTTGCGGCGTCGACCAGGGCGCGAGCTCCTCCGTCGATGACCTCGCAAGGGGCTTCGGAGAACGTGACCTTCGACGCCCGCCTCGACGGGTCGAGGTTCGCTCGGGACTGGACCGCCACGCCCGGGGATCCGGCGTCGAAGACCACCAGGTCCGCGCCGGCAGCGACGACGATCACGTCGGCGAGGTCCGCTGAAAGCACGGCGGCCGCTGATCCCGACGCCTTCCCCTCCCGGACCGTCAGGTCCGACTCCAAGGCGAGCCCTGCGACCTTGGTCCCGCCGGCTAGGGCCGGCAGGAGACGCTGGAAGGTTTCGGCGCTCCCGCAGGCGCATAGGGCTGCGCTTGCTATGACAGTCGGGACGAAAGGACCGGGGCAGATCGCCCGGCCCATTTCCTCTGCGACAACGACGAGCTCTTCGAGGCCGAACCCTGATCCGCCCAGCTCCTCGGGCACGTGAAGTCCCATCCACCCCAGGCCGGCCATCTCAGCCCAAAAGCCCGGTAGCTCCCCGGCGGGGGCTTCGAGCAGCGCCCGGTTCGCGGCGAGGGCGTCGTGGCGGGCGAGGAACTCGCTGACCGTGGCGGCGAGGGCCCGGTGGTCGTCGGATATCGCAATCGACATGAGCCAAAGCTAGCCCGCCGCGTCGCAGGACGCAGGGTGAACGCCGCCCCTGCGGTGCCTTAGGCTCGCGGACCATGGCAGACCCCTACCAAGCTTTCCCCGGACTGGTCTTCGACCGTCCCGCCGACGGCGTGCTGCGCATAACCATGGACGCCCCCGGCTTGAACGCTGTCAGCCCGGCGGCGCACCGGGAGCTGGCTGACGTGTGGCTCAGCGTCGACCGCGACCCGACGGTCCGTGTGGCGCTGCTGCGCGGAGCCGGCCGGGCTTTCTCGGCGGGAGGCTCGTTCGAACTGCTAGGCGAGATGGTGTCGGACTACGCGACCCGGACCAGGATCATGCGCGAAGCCCGCGACCTGGTTTTCAACGTCATCAACTGCTCCAAGCCGATCGTCTCGGCGATCCACGGGCCGGCCGTGGGCGCCGGCCTGTGCGCTGGCCTGCTAGCGGACGTGTCCGTCGTCGGGCGCAGCGCCAAGATCATCGACGGCCACACCCGCCTCGGGGTAGCCGCAGGCGACCACGCCGCTTTGGCGTGGCCGCTTTTGTGCGGCATGGCGAAAGCCAAGTACTACCTGCTCACCTGCGAGGCTCTCAGCGGGGAGGAGGCTGAACGGATAGGCCTGGTGTCGCTGTGCGTGGACGACGCCGAAGTGCACGACAGGGCTCTCGAAGTCGCAATCGGGCTGGCCGGCGGGGCGCAGTCGGCCATCCGGTGGACCAAGCACACCCTCAACCACTGGTACCGGTCCCAGTCGGCGATCCTCGACGCCAGCCTCGCCTACGAGATGTACGGCTTCGGAGGTCCCGACGCGGCCGAGGGCCTCGCCAGCCACGCCGAGAAGCGGGCACCGAGCTTCGACGGGCCGACCAGCGAATAGGCCGCTACGAACGGACTCTTGCGAGGAAGTCGACGACGGCGTCGTTGAACGCGTCGTTGCGATCCCCGGCGACCATGTGCCCGGCGCCGGCGACGTCGACCATCTCCCCCTTCTTGACTATGCCGAGCAGCTCCCTCGCCCCCTCCTCGCTTAGAAGGTCGCTCTGGCGGCCCCGAACCACCAGCACCGGGCATTCGACCGACCTCGCCGCCTGTTCGAGGACCCCAGGCGCTGCGAGCGACGCCCGGGTTTCGTCGGGCCCGCCCCGCAGGCCGGTCATGAAGCGGGGATCCCAATGCCAGTACCACCGCCCGTTGCGGTAGCGGAGGTTCTTCTCCAATCCGGACAGGTCGGCGGGCCGTGGGCGGTGGGGGTTGTACGCGGCGACAGCGTCGGCGACGTCCTCAAGGCTGGCGAAGCCGTCCGAGACGTGCTCAAGCATGAAACGGCCGACCCGCTGGCGTCCCTGCTCTTCTATCCTGGGAGCGACGTCTACTAGCACCAGGGCGGAGGCGAGGTTCTCGTGACGGTGCGACCCTACGGCTAGAAGCGCTGAGAGCCCTCCTAGGGAGGCTCCTACCAGGGCGGGAGGCTCGTCGAAACTGGACGCTACGGCGGTCACGTCGCCGGCGAAAGCCTCAAGAGAGTAGTCCCCGTCTTGCGCCCAGTCGCTGTCCCCGTGGCCGCGCAGGTCCACGCTGAAAGCCCTCCAACCCTGATCGGCGAGGCATCCGAGCGTCGTGCGCCACGAGTGGCGCGTCTGGCCGCCCCCGTGCAGCAGCACGACCGGGGGTCCTCCGGTCGTCCCGGCAGAGCTGGCCGCGAGGCGGTTGGCGTCCCGTCCGGAGAAGAAGACGTCGACGGCGGACGTGGAGTTGGTCACCGCGATCATGCTACTGAGGATGGCCCTTAGTGCGCGGGCCTTCAGGCCGGTGGTGAAGGGGGCTGCGGCCCTTCAGGGCCGCTCAGGCGGGCCGGTTGTGCTGTTCGATGTACTGGCGGAGCACCGTGAGGGGAGCGCCGCCGACCGACCCAGCGAAGTAGGACCCGGACCACAGGCGGTTCGCCCGGTAGTAGTGGCTGCGCAGGTCCGGGAACTCTTGGC
>JAJZAM010000222.1 GCA_021799445.1 Actinomycetes bacterium | reverse complement strand
TGACACACCGCCAACCCGTCACGCCCTCGACTTCATGGACGCGCCCGCAAGGCTGATGCGCTTTTTGGATAACAGGGTGTTCCGCCTGCTGATGTCGCCTACCAGGGTCGGCCTACGCGCTATAGGTGCAGCGACAAACCTCCTTCTTCGTGCTGTATCGAAGGTCGTAGGAGGGGCAGTGGTCAACGATGCCGTCGCCTTCTTCACCGCTTTCGAAGGAATGGAGCAGGGTTTCCGTGAACGCGCCGCCAACGTGTCTGCCCTCCTTGGCGACCCACGCACCGGTTTCGTAGTCGTTACAACCCCCCGCCGCGAGGCTGTTAACGAAGCGGTCTTCTTCGCGGATCGCCTAGCCAGCTCATCAGACCGGGTGGACGCGCTCATCGCAAACCGTATGTTCCCATCCTTCGGCGCCCCGCCCTCCTGCATGGCCGACGCGCTAGCTAACGAACCCGATATCCCCGGTCAGGATCCGGGGTCCTATGACCACAGCCGGCAGGACGTCGAGGCACGCGCAAGAATTCTCATGGACTTCGAGCAGATCTCTTCCAAGGAGGAACGGCACATAGCCGAGCTCGCCAAGCGCCTACCAGGGACAACGATCGTTAGGGTCCCTTTCCTGTCTGAAGACGTCCATGATCTGACCGGGCTGGACAAGCTACAGAAGGTGCTTTTCAGCGCCAGCCCGCAGACGGACCCCGGCGATATCTAAGAGCCAAGAACTCCTGAGGAGTCTTGGGCCTCGGCGGCGTCTCTTAGCGCTGACTTAGCCTGCTCGACGTTGTCAGTAACACTTACAATACGGTCAAAGCCGGTCGTCTTGAGCAGGCGAACCAACGTCGGCCGGTCGCACGCAACTGCCACGTCACCCCCCAGCTCCCGGGTCCGGCGGATACCCCCGATCAACGCGCCGAGACCTGCGCTGTCGATGAACGGGACGCCAGAAAGGTCGATCACCAGCTTCTTGGCTGATGCCACGTCAGCCAGGACCTGACGGAACTGTGCGACGGTGAACGCATCCAACTCCCCTGCGGGACGGCAGATGCTGTAACCGTCGCCGGTTTCCTCGGTTCCTATCGTGAGCACAAAACCTCCTCGGCCTCTTCGGGACCTTCACAATCGTACCCCTGCGAGCGCCAGGCTAACCTCGTAGTCGTGACAGAAATCCTCGTGGCTGCCGACGACCCAAGCGTGTTCGACGAGGTGCGGTCTGTTCTAGCAGATGACACCACAAAGCTTGTCTGGGTTCGACGCGGTGAGGACGTGCGCGAGGCTATCAACCGCCGACCCGCCGACCTGGTGATAGCCGACATGCAGATCGGAACCATGGGTGGCATAGCGGTCGCATTAGACCTTGAGCTCGAAGCCGACGCCGGAAGGCTGGAGCCACAGCCCATCCTGCTTCTCCTCGACCGCAGGGCCGACGTGTTCATGGCCCGTCGCAGCGGGGTCCGAGGCTGGCTGGTGAGACCCTTCGACCCGATCCGCCTGCGCCGGGCTACAGCAGCACTCCTGGCGGGTGGCACCTGGCACGACGATAGCTACCTACCTACACCGGTGGCTGTAGCGGTCAACTAAGATTGAAAGTACGGGAAGTAGCGCAGCTTGGTTAGCGCGCAGCGTTCGGGACGCTGAGGCCGCGGGTTCGAATCCCGCCTTCCCGACCAGAGAAAGTCCAGCTCAGACCCCATCTTTGCGATGGGGCATCATCGCGTGTCGGCCTCCCGTGCGCCTTTCGTGCGCGATCTCTCGGCCGAGGTCTGGAAGAACGTCCGCCCAAGCGTGTCCGCTGCGGCCCTGTCGGCCTTCGGGACGGCCCGGGCGTAGATAGACAGCGTCGTGCGGGGGTCGGCGTGGCCGGGGCGGGTCTGAGCCGTCTTGACGTCCACCCCCTCGGCGACGAGTGTGGTGGCGTTGGCCCCTCTTAGATCGTGGAAGCTGGCTCCGGTCAGACCGGCATTCGCCACCGCCGGCAGCCATGTGCGTATCCGCCAGTGGGAGTAGTCGAGGGAGCGGCCCTACGGTGTGGTGAAGATGAGCTGACCGGGCACGCCCCCGGTAAGGTTCCGGGCGGCCAGGTGGGCGGCCAGCAGGCTGGAGAGCTCTACGGGGATCGACAGCTGGCGCTTCCCGGCATCGGACTTGGGCTCACCCAACTGGCGGTCCCGGCCGCTTGGAGGGGTCGCTCGACTGCCAGTGCTCGGCCAGCCCGGCGACGGTCATCCGTCCGCCCGCGGGGTCGACCCACTCCCCCTTGTGGATGGCCGTATCGACGTTGGACAGCCACAGCTGAGCATCGCTATTTGACGGAAAGGTATCGGGGGCGACGCGACGGCTGACGTTGTGCCAGCAGCTGGCTTGGTAGCGGCAGGAGGGAAGTCGGCGGACGGAGCCGAAGTGGCGGCGGGTGGGCATGGGTGGACCTCCAGGGCGTGCGGGTTGACGCGGTGGAGGCTCTGGGGCGTCCCCGGGCCGGGGTCGGCCGCCGATCGGTGACGCTACCCGCACGGTGAGTCCGCCGAGAGAACCTCGTGCTGTTCCGAAGCGATGTCATTTCCGGCGAATGACACGGCCTCGGTGGGGGTGAGGAGGTTCCGGTCATGGTCACCCGACTCATCACGGACAGCCGCCGGGAGGCGGTCAGTTGCGACGGCCCGGTTTACGCCCGGGTTGATGGTCGTGGCGACCGCCGGGATGGGCCGCAAACTCAGCGCCGACATCCCGCAACTCGCTGTCCCGGCCTGGCTCCTGGCGAGCCTCGCCGACGATCCTTCGGTCGGCGTTGAGCACGCCTGTGAGATGGTCTCGCAGGTCCGAGACTCAGACGCCTTCGCCGGTGTGCATCTCATCCCTGTCCGCCGTTACCGGGAGGTCGCTCAGCGGCTGGAGACCCTGCTCCCACGCACCCGGTAGCCGCCCAGAAACGCGGCGCATTCGGTTACGGCAACCACCCCGCACTGCGCTCGTGGTCAGCGATATGTCATCTCATACAACGCCATGGCGTCGAATACGTGAGCACGCATATTGTTCAAGGAGGTTCCGAGCACTAAGGGGGCGTTACTCCGGGTGTCTGGTGGAGTGATCTTCGGAGTGACCTCGGGGCAGAACGCAGCGGCCGTCTTCCCTTGTCACCCACTGCAGGCAGAGGAAGTCCTCGGCCTCCCGGACGGTGACCGGCTCCAGGTTGGTGGGCGGGTCGGTGGGCAGCGTTATGGCGCCGAGAGCCGCCTCGACGATGGCGGGGGCTTTGACCTGGTCTTCGGGGAAGAACCGTTCGAGCCATGCTTCGGCCTCTGTGAGCGAGTGGATGTCGTGATGTCGCAGTAACACCGCTAGGTCGAACAGGTCCTTGCGGGGCCGACAGGCGCGAAGTTTCATGGCCAACAGCAGATCGGTGTCCGCTCGTTCCACGATCACGTCGCCGACGGCGACCACGGGAATGGTGACCGGGTCGTCGTGGGGGAAGAACCCGACCGCTTTGTCGTTGAGCCAGTCCGGGCGCAGGCCGTGCCGGCGAGCGATCTCGGCCGCGTACCGAGCTACGGCCTCCTTGGGGTAGAAGGCGGCGTCGACGTCGGTAGTGGCCTGGCGGTCGTAGACGAAGCAGAGTGCTCCGCCACCGACGATGACGATCTTTGCCCCGATCCCGTTGGCCGCCATCGCTTCGGCCAGTTCGGACATCAAGGCCACCACTTTGTCCCGGTCGAAGTACCCCCGGTCCTGGTCGTCTTGGTTCGCCATCCGCTCGTGATCGTCAGACGCTTACGAGGTCGTCTTCGCTGATCAGGACTCCCCGCCGGCGAAGGGGCTCGGGGGTGCGGTCACGCACCACATCGGCGAGACCGGACAGCCCGCCAACGACCCATTCGCCAGGGTTGAAACGCTCAGGGTCGTTGACCCATCCGGGCGCGGGGACCCCTATTTGGGCTAGGCGGTATTCGACCAGC
>JAJZAM010000221.1 GCA_021799445.1 Actinomycetes bacterium | reverse complement strand
ATCTGGGCGGATCCCACAATACCGAGCCGCCAGATGGCCATTCTCGATGGAGGAGACGACCTCGCCCCATCTCTGCGGCAGGGAATCGACAACCTTGTCCGGTGCGGGGCCGAGATCATAGTAGCTCCATGTAACACAGTGCACGCCGTACTGCCGGCGATAGTTGCACAGTACCCAGTCGAGTTCATCAACATCGTGACAGCGACGCTTGACATGCTGCAGGAAACAGCAGCTAGCCTTACCAGCAGTGTGGGACTGATGGCGACGGATGCTGCACTCGCAGCAGGACTATATCAGCGGGCGTTGGATGAGCGAGGACTCAAAGTCACGACACTAACCGCCGGGTCGCAGAGATCCCTGATGGATGTAGTAGCTGCCGTGAAAGCAGGGAGCACAAGCGACGAGGTGTCCGCCCAAGTAGAACACCTTCTCGAAGAACTAAAAAATAGCGGAGCGACGGCCGCCATAGCCGCCTGTACAGAACTCTCGACCGTAATTGAGCAGTGCTCGCACCCGGCGGGCATGGTCGTGATTGATCCAGCCATAGCATTAGCATCTGCTGCTATCAGTCGAGCTACCGATCTGCGGTAGGCAAAAATGGTCTGTTAACGCACTCGCGGCGTGTTTAGCGCGGGCTTGCAGGGAGATGCAGCGGCGCAGAGCCAGGTGCTCCAGAGCAGTCACCGGGGCCGTGCGCAGCCGGGGATGGCTAGGGCTAGGAGCTCAGTCGGGACGTTGGGATCGGCCATCTACGCTCGGACTCAATGCGGTCGAGCAGATCTCATGGTGTTGACGGCCATGGTGTTACGGCGTGCGGGTGATGCCGATTGCTGTGTAGGTGGAGCCGGGCGGACCCCAACCCGGCGGCTTGTGGGCTTGGTGCTCAAGAGTGCCTGGTGGGAGTGGTTGGCGCCGCATCAGTTCTCTTCTCGGGCGTATCCGGGGTTGTGTCGCATCGCTGACTTGGCAGTCGCCGCTACTGGCCATCGGGAGTCGACCTGCTCTTGCCGATATGTTCTGGGAGAGATCCACCCCTAGCGCGACTGCGGGTAGCGACTTTCCATGGTCGACGTCAGCGATCAGCACCGGCCTGTTCGTCGTGCTGTGCGCTTGGAGTGTTGGATGGCCGCGAGGTGTGATGGTCGGGCTGGGCGCTGGAAGGGGTGTTAGTCGGTGGGGTTTATGGGAGGAGTTGGAAGCTGGGGTGGTGGCTGGGTCGGACGATGGTGAAGTGTCGGACGTCGAGTGTGGCGATCTGGGTTGCGCGGAGTCTTTCGGCTACTGCTATTACTGAGGCGTCGACGACGCCGAGGGGTAGATCGGCGTAGGTTCGAATCAGGTCGCGTGCTCGTATGTGATGTCGCGAGACATCGGAAACACCTTGAACCTTCATTCTGCGATCTTGGGACGGCGTGTGCGCCCCGGTCGCGCACCGGTCGGCTGGTAGTCCCTGGTCGGGTCGAGGACAAGCTGGCGTAGGAGCTCACCGGTCGTCGCATCGACCACACGGACCTCGAGGTCCTGGACCAGCACGAGCACGCGGGTCCGGGCGTGGGTTCGTCCGATGCCGACGTGGTGGAGGCGGCCGTTGACCCGCAAGGTGATGGTGCCGCCGTCACCGACGACGTCGTGGCGCACCCGGTCGTGGGGGTCTGCACCTCGCCCGCCGGGCACCGCCTTTGGCCGGGCTCGGTAGGCAACGGCGGGCGTGGAGCGTCCCGGGAAGGGAGCGGTGCGGGCGCTCGTCGTTGTAGGAGGCGACGAAGACGTCGAGGAGGGCCTGGAGCTCGGCGATCGTCCTCGGCTGGACGGGTTGGGCCCGCAGCCACTTCTTCATGGTCTGCTGGAAGCGCTCGACCTTGCCGCAGTTGGTCGGGTGGTTGGGGCGGGAGTTGTTCTGGTGGACCCCGAGGCGGACGAGCTCGGCCTCGAAGCCGTTGCGACCGCCCTTGCCGCCCGAGAAGCGGGTGGTGAAGACCATGCCGTTGTCGGTGAGGGTGGAGGCGGGCACGCCGTGGCAGGCGGTGGCCTGGCGGAACTGGGCGAGGACGACGGGCCCGGTGACGCGGCGGTGGGCGGTGACCGACAGGGCGAAGCGGGCGTGGTCGTCGAGGAAGGAGAGGATCTCGGCGTCCTCGCCGCCCTCCAGTGGGTAGTGGGTGAAGTCCGACTGCCACATCTCGTTGGGCAGCTCGGCGCAGAAGCGCACGTAAGACGACCGAGGGCGCTTCTTCGGCTCGGGCTCGACGAGGCCCGCCCGGCGTAGGTGGCGGTGGATGGTGGCCGCCGAGACCGAGATCCCGTGGTGGTGACGGAGGTGCCAGCGGATCGTCTCGGCCCCGGCGTCGAGGCCGGCGGCGGCGAGCTCCTTTCTGAGCCGGACAAGGTGATCGAGGACGTCGGGCGGCGTGGCGTTAGGCGAGCGCAACGGGCGACGCGAGCGGGGCTCGAACGCCGGGTCGCCTTCCTCTCGGTAGCGGGCGACCAACCGGGACACCCACCCGGGCGAGCAGCCGTAGGCGCGAGCGACCTCGCGCACCGCGCGTCCTTCGACAACGACCGCCGTGATCACCAGCCGGGCACGTGACATGCCCAAGCCTCACGGTCAACGCCCGGTGCTCAGGGGATCCAGGTGTTTCCGATGTCGCGCGACAGGTGTTTCCTATGTCCTGACACTGGACAAGGTCGCGTGTTCGTAGCCAGTTGTGGGGGTGAAGGTCGATCATCTCGAAGGCTCCGCCGGAGTTGAAGGTGTCCAGGAAGGCTGCTTCGAGGTCTGGTCCGCTGTCTCGCTCGATGAAGTAGCAGGTTTCGGTTAGTACTGGTACGGGGACGGCCAGGGGCTCGGTGTTGTTCGCCAGCCACGTCCGGCATCGGTGGCGGTCGTCGGAGTCAAGCAGGGCTACGAGGGGGCCTGTGTCGACGATGATCAACTGGCGTTGCCGAGTTCGCTTTTGATGATCTCGTCGTGGCGTTCTGACAGGTCTTTTCGCCCGGAGCGAATCGCGCCGATCCAAGACGGCAACGGCTTGGCTGTCGTTGGTGGGCTGTGGGAGGTGAGCACTTGGGCTGCGATGTCTTCGGCTGAGGTGCCTTGCTCGGCTGCTGTCAACGCAAGGCGTTCGGCGACCTCGTCGGGGATCACAACGCGTGACTCGGTCATTTACCGATGATAACCCGTCACCTGATTTTCGGTGAGACGGCCCGGGATGCTGCGGGTGGTGTTTTGTAACGGGCGTTGCAAGACGGGCAGGGATTGGAGGGACTCTTAGCGACAAACCATAGAAGTATTTCGGTGTTTGTCAGTTAGTGTTGCTGTAGATTGCGGGTAGTGGGGGGACTGGTTGGGATTGGGGGATCCTCCACGGATCAGAAGGTTGGGGGTTCGAGTCCCTCCGAGCGCACCAAGAAACCCCTGGTCAGGAGGGGTGTGGTAGGGGGTGTTCTTGACATGGAGGTTGTTTGGCAGCCATACTGGCAGCCGAGCGGATCGATGCCGTCCGACGTGGCTGGCTGCTGGCAGCCACTAGTGGTTCGTGCAGGCTTGGCGTGCCGGGCTTAGGCTCAATCGGTCGTCGCAACGCGGGCCGTTTGATTCGATTGTAGAGGAGCTTCGAGGGCTTCTGCGGGAGTGTGCCAGCTGAGCGTCTTTCGTGGACGGCTGTTGAGGACAAGGGCGACGGCGTCGAGATCGTCACGGTCCCAGCGCGAGAGGTCCGTGCCGTGCCCTTCGGGAAGTACTGGCGCAGGAGGCCGTTGGTGTTCTCGTTGGTCCCTCGCATCCAGGGCGAGTGCGGGTTGGCGAAGTAGACCGCGATCCCGGTGTCGATGGTGAGCTTCGCATGGCTCGCCATCTCGGCTCCCTGATCCCAGGTGGGGGAACGTGGCAGCTGAGCCGGAAGCGTCATGATCTGGCCTGCGATGGCGTCACGGACAGCCTGGGCGCC
>JAJZAM010000220.1 GCA_021799445.1 Actinomycetes bacterium | reverse complement strand
CCCGCCAGGCCCGCCGTGGCGGCCACACGGCCGGGGGGCTCTGCTGCTGCCCCAAGACTGCGACAGCGACGGAATGTTCGTGCTCGGCTTACGCTCCACGGTCCCTTCGGCTAGGTTGGCGCCGTGGGAGCACTACGCAGGCAGCTGAGAATAGCCCCCTCGATCCTGTCCGCAGATTTCGCCTGCCTCGGCGCGGCGATAGACAGCGTCAGCCAGGAAACCGATTGGCTGCACGTCGACGTCATGGACGGCCACTTCGTCCCTAACTTGACCATCGGCCCGCCCGTAGTGGCTGCCATAAGAAAGCACTGCGACGCGTACCTCGACTGCCACCTGATGATGACCAACCCTGGCCAGTATCTTGAGGCTTTCGCAGCCGCCGGGGCTAACAGCGTCAGCGTCCACGTCGAGGTGGGCGACACCGCAGCTCTTATCGACAAGTGCCGAAGGTTGGGTCTCGGCGTTGGGCTGGCAGTCAACCCCGAGACGCCTATCGAAGCATGCGAGGACTTCCTCGGCCAGATCGACGTGCTGCTGGTCATGTCAGTTCACCCGGGTTTCGGCGGGCAGAAGTTCATGCCGGTCGCTCTTGACAAGATCGCTTGGGCTGCCGGACACGCCGCGCGGAGCTCGCTTGACTTGTCGATCGAAGTCGACGGTGGCATCGACGCGAGTAACGCTGCCTTGACGTGCGCGGCTGGCGCTAGCATTTTCGTCGCTGGCAGCGCCATCTTCGGGCGTCCCGATCCTGCGGCAGCGGCCGCCGAGATCCGACGGTCAGCCGAGCTCGCCGCCCTGCGCGAGGAAGCACGCTGAGATGGCCGGCCGGACGGGGGAGCCACCTTCGCCGCTGAGCGGCGTCTACCGTGCCAAGGTGATCACCGTTTCGGACGGGGTGGTCCGCGGGACGAGGGAGGACCGTTCAGGCGCAGCCCTCGCAGAAGCTCTCGAAGCAGGCGGCTTCGAGGTCGTCGAACGCTCAGTGGTGGCCGACGGTGTAGCGTCCGTGGCCGGCGAGCTTGCCAGGGTCAGCGCAAGCTTTCACGGGCTTGTCGTGACTACCGGCGGAACCGGTTTCGCCCCACGGGACCAAACCCCCGAAGGCACACGGGAGATCATCGAACGCGACGCGCCGGGGTTGGCCGAAGCCATGAGGTTGGTGAGCCCGCTGGGCAGGCTGTCGAGGGGTGTAGCGGGGATACGGGGGAAGGCGATAGTTATCAACACTCCTGGCTCGCCGAAAGGCGCGGTCGAGTGCCTCGGCGCAGTCCTCGACGTCCTTCCCCACGCATTGGACTTGCTCGGGGAGCGCCCGGCCAACCACCCGTGACCCAGGCGGGGACCTCCCACGGCCTCTTCCCCTCGGCGCGCGACGAAGAGTGGATGCTAAAAGCGCTGGAGGTCGCAGAGACCGTGCGGGGTTCCACGTCGCCGAACCCGTGGGTGGGCGCCGTGGTCGTCGGGCCTGACGGCACTGCGACTTCGACCGGTGCCACGTCCCCGCCCGGCGGGCCGCACGCTGAGGTCGCAGCGTTGGCAGCGGCAGGCTCGGCCGCTGATGGTGCGACCATGTACGTAACTTTGGAGCCTTGCGCCCATCACGGCCGGACGCCACCGTGCGTTGACGCTATCGTCGCGGCCGGCGTCGCCAGGGTGGTCGTGGGTGTCGTCGATCCCGACGAGCGCGTGTCTGGCAGGGGAGTGGCCAAACTGCGCGAAGCGGGGGTGGACGTCACGGTCGGTGTCGCGTCGCAAGCTGTCGAATCCTCGCTCGGCGCATACCTAAAGCACCGCCGCGAAGGCCGGCCGTGGGTGGTCCTGAAACTCGCGGCCACCCTGGATGGTCGCATAGCCGCCCCGGACGGCAGCTCGAAGTGGATCACAGGTCCCGAGGCACGGGCTGACGCCCACCGGCTGAGGGCTATCAGCGACGCGGTCGTCGTCGGGGCGGCGACGGTGCGCGCCGACGACCCAGCTCTCACGGTCCGCGACGCACCCGGTCGCGACCCGATGCGGGTGGTGCTCGGAGACCCGGGCGCGGTCGCCCCCGGCGCGAAAGTCCACCCTGCCTTGTTCCACGAGGGTGACCTGGGGGAGCTTCTCGACCTGCTCGGCGGTCGGGGCGTGCTCCAGCTTCTCGTGGAGGGCGGGGCGCGCGTCGCCGGTGAGTTTCACCGCCTCGGGCTGGTAGACCAGTACACGATCTACTTCGCGCCTGCTCTTATGGGCGGCGACGACGGCCTCGCCATGTTCGCAGGACCCGGGGCTTCCTCGATGAGCGCCGTCACCCGCGGCCGGATCATCTCGGTCCGCTCGGTCGGGGTGGATCTGCGGGTCGATCTGGTACCCGGCGCCGGCGATAGCCTACGGTGAGGGCCGTGTTCACTGGGATAGTTGAAGATGTCGGCACCGTCGAAGCGATCTCCCCGCTCGCTGCACCCGGCGGGGGTCGCCGTATCAGCTTTCGCAGCGAGCGTCTGAGCGTCCGGTTAGAGCTGGGAGGCTCGGTCGCCGTCAACGGCTGCTGCCTGACGGCTACCGAAGTAGGAACCGGCCGATGGTCGGCCGACGCTGTCCCCGAGACGCTCGCCCGGACCAACCTTGGTGAGATCAGCGTCGGGGACCTGGTGAACTTGGAGCTGCCGCTTCGGGCACAAGACGCCCTCGGCGGCCACCTGGTCCAAGGTCACGTCGACGCAACGGGTACGGTGTTGCGTGGAGCACCCGACCTGCGGGTCGCCCTTCCGGCGGCTCTGTCCAGGTACATCGTGGAGAAGGGGTCCGTCACCGTCGACGGGGTGAGCCTCACCGTCGTGGAGGTCGGTGAGGATTTCTTCGGTGTCGCGGTCATCCCCCATACCATGGAGGTCACCACCCTCGGCCGCCGCGAAGTCGGCGACGCCGTGAACCTGGAGGTAGACGTCATCGCCAAATACGTGGAGCGACTTCTAGTTGCGGGGGTTTCGACACCGTACGCCGCCGCTAACCAGGCGCGCCCGCAGCTCCCCGACCGTGACTACGGACGAGCGAAGTGACCTTCGCTAGCGTGGACGAGGCGGTCGCAGCCGTTGCGGCGGGGAAGATGGTCGTCGTCGTGGACGACGAGGACCGCGAAAACGAAGGTGATCTGATCGTCGCCGCCGAGCACGCCAGCCCCGAGACTATGGCCTTCTTCGTCCGCCACACTTCCGGGTTGATCTGCGCGGCGATAACCAACCAGCGAGCCGACGAGCTCGAACTGCCTTTGATGGTCGCACGTAACACCGAAAGTCAGCGAACAGCTTTCACCGTGACCGTCGACCTGCGGTCCGGGACGACGACCGGCATTTCTGCTCAGGATCGCTCGGCGACGGCGATGGCGCTTGCCGACAGGAGAACCTCCGCCGAGGATCTTCTCAGACCCGGTCATCTGCACGTCCTTCGGGCCCGCGACGGCGGAGTGCTCAAAAGAGCCGGTCACACCGAAGCAGCCGTCGACCTCGCAAGGATGGCCGGGTTGGCGCCGGCCGGCGTGCTCTGCGAGATCGTGACAGAAGACGGTATGGGCATGGCGAGACGCGCCGAGCTGGAAAGCTTCGCCGCTCGGCACGGGTTGCCGATCCTCACGATCGCGGACCTGATCCGCTACCGGCGTCGCACGGAGCGGCTGGTGACGCGAAGCGCCGACGCTCGACTGCCAACCGCTTTCGGGGAGTTCCGCTGCGTCGCCTACACCAGCGTCCTGGATGGCGAAACGCACCTGGCTTTCGTCATGGGCGACCCGGCTCACGCCGAGAACGTGCTCGTCAGGGTGCACAGCGAGTGCCTGACCGGGGACGTCTTCGCCTCCAGGCGCTGCGACTGCGGGGCGCAACTTCACGGGGCGATGCAGCGCATAGCCGAGGAGGGCCTAGGCGTCGTCGTGTACCTGAGGGGCCACGAGGGCAGAGGTATCGGGATCTCTCACAAGCTTCGCGCTTACGAGCTCCAAGACGGCGGGCTGGACACCGTAGACGCGAACGTCG
>JAJZAM010000035.1 GCA_021799445.1 Actinomycetes bacterium | reverse complement strand
GCACCGACGCCTCCCTCGTCGCTGTGGCCGAACGCCTCGGGATCACCACCATCGCCACGCTGAACCACCGCCACTTCCGAGTCGTGCGCCCCCGCCATGTCGACGCGTTCGAGCTGCTCCCCTGAACTGACCCGCCCGCCCCGTTCCTTCCTCAGCCGCCAGCCGCCCCCCGGGAGGCGCCACAGGGTCGCTGCGGCCTGAGAGACTGTCGCCGGTGACCGTGCCCGCCCCGAGCCTCCCTGAGCCGTCTGAGCGCCGCCTGACGCCCACCGGGGCGCCTGTCGGCATCCTTGGGCTCCTCGCCGTCCTGGTCGCCCTGGCGGTGTCCTTGCTGGCGACGCCATCAGCGTCGGCCGCCCCCCTTGTCCGAGCGCGAAGCGCCGTCGCGCCCATCGCCGCCCCCATCACCCAACGCGTCGGCCCCCACGAACCCAAACTTCCTGGTGAGAGTCGGATTCGAGCGCCTGCCTACGACCAAACGGTGGTGGCCTCTGGTGTTGGCGCAGAAGCGGAGCCAACCGTTGTAAATCTCGGTGGCGAGGGCAAGGTCCCTGGTGCGATTAACCAACAGCCACCGAACGCGCTGTCTCCGGCGTGGGGCGCGAGCCGAACGGAAGTCGCGGGCAAGTCTCTGGGCGAACTACAGGCGACGGGTGATCCCTATGTTGTTGCTGAGAACACCGCCTTGCCTTTCCGGAGCGGATCGGTCGATCAAGTAATCACGAACAGCGTTGAGTTATAACCAGATGTTGTGGATGCTCGATCCGCTGAAGGGCGCGACGTACCCTCCAAGTTGACCAATCAACGAGTCCGCCGGTTGCACCCGGCGGGGAGGAGTACACCTGAGCTTCCCCTGGCATCGTGGAGGCTTCCGTTATGCTGCCGCCTGGTTGGACCAGGCTGTCTCGTAGTCGATGGGTGACTTCGAGTCGCAAGCGCTGTGCCTGCGTCGACTATTATAGAAGTTAAAAGCCCATTCGACAACGATTTGTTTCGCTTCTTGCCTCGTCTTAAAATGGTATCTTGATAGGACCTCGTGTTCTAGGCTTGAGAAGAAAGACTCGGCGGCTGCATTGTCGAAACAAGAGCCGACACGGCCCATCGACTGTGTTACGCCAAGGTCCCTGCACGCCTTGGTGAAGTCGCCGGCCGTGTAAGTAGAACCCCTGTCAGAGTGGAATATTACGCCTCGCACGCTGTGGCCGCGCACGGCGGCGGCCATGCGGATCGTAGCCACCGCTAGCGGGGCGTCGGGATGCTCGCACGTCGTGCAACCTAACAATCGCCTCGAAAATAGGTCTATAACAGTCGACAAATACAGTTTCGGTTCATCAGTAGGTATTTCAGTCATGTCACCACACCATTTAACGTTCGGGGCGGGAGCTGTAAAGTCCCTTTTGACAAGATCAGGGAACGGCCGGGCATGCTTGTCAGGGCGGGTCAAGTTCCTACGCCGCCGCCCAGAGCGCGCCACGAGCCCCTGGCGGACCATCGACACAGCGACGCTATTGACAGACACCTTCCAGCCGGCCTCCACCAGACCGGCATGCACCCTCGGAGACCCATAAGTGCCCCCACAGTCCTCGAAAGACTTCCTCACCGCCGAGTCCAACGACACTCTGCGCTCGTCCCGCCGAGTCGGGCGACGATCCCTCCACTTGTAAAACCAGCTCTCCGACACATCAAGCGCACGCCAAGCCACAGCGTTAACAACGCCGTAGCCGGCCCTTTGGGAAGCGATGAAGCTGGCCACGGTCAGCGCATCGCCTCCTTCACCCAACCGACCACGGAACGCTTGAGGACATCACGGCCCATGCGCAACTCAGCGTTCCAAGCCCGCAGACGGACCAGCCCCGCCCGATCATCGAACCCCAAACCCTCAGCCTCACCCCGGCCGATACGATCCCGGGCAACCCAGTTACCCAACGTCCCCTCACCAACACCGATATCCCGGGCGACAGAAGCGACCGACTTACCCGTCTCGGCGACAATCCGAACCGCCCCCTCCCGGAACTCCTTATCGTATTTCCGACGAACCTCAGACATGATCACTCCTCATAGTGCATGCCTCCACACTTCCAGGGGAATTTCACAACAGCGACGGTCGCGAGCAGGCCGGCGGGATTGTAGGTGTAGATGGTGGTCTGGCCGTCGGGTTGGGTGGTCTGGGCGAGTTGGCCGTCGGGATTGTAGGTGTAGGTGGTGGTCTGGCCGAGCGGGTTGGTGCTCGCAGCGAGCTGACCGGCGGGATTGTAAGCGTAGGTGGTGGTCTGGCCGTCGGGGTTCGTTTGGGATGTGAGGTGACCTCGCGGCCCGTAATGGTAGAGGGTGGTAGCGGCTTGGGGGCTTGTTGCCCCGGTGGTGGCGGATGTGACTCGGCCGGTGCGGTCGTAGGTGTAGACGCTGGTCGACCCGTCGGGGTCTGTTAGCGAGGCGAGCAGGCCTGCTGGGTTGTAGACGGCGCTGGTGGTCGCCCCGGCCGGGTTGGTGATAGTACTGACCTGGCCGGCAGCGTTGTATGTCAGGGTGCTGCGGTATGCTCCTGGGGCGGCGCCGGCCAGGTTACCTCTGAGGGATGTGACCGTGACCGGTTCGCTGTCAAGGTTGTAGGTGGCGGTGGTCGTTTCGCCTTGCGGGCTGGTCGTAGATGTCAAGTTCCCGGCGTTGTCGTAGGAGTAGCGGGTGGTGTGCCCCGCCGGGCCTGTTATAGCTGTCGGGTGTGCCGGCAGGGCCGGGTCGGTGTAAGCGAGGCGGGTCACTTCGCCTGACGGGTTCGTTACCGCTACGACTGACAGGTCGGAAGGGTCGATACTATAAGTGGTCGTCGCCGCCTGGGGGGTGCCCGCAGCGGTCGTTTCGGACGTGAGCGTGCCGTTGGCGTACTCCTCGACGGTTCGCGTCCCGGAAGGCTCGACTAGGACTGTCGTGCCACCAGTGGAGCTGAAAGCGTCGCCGGTATATGACCAGGTGCTTCGATAGCCGGCGGGGTCGGTCTCTGCCACGACCCGGCCCGACGGGTCGTAGACGACGGTTGTCGTTCCCCCCGAAGCGTTCGTTATAGCAGTCATGAGATGCGACGAGTCGTACTCGAAGCGTGTCGTCGCTCCGCCCGCTTCGACTACCTCGACAAGGTCACCGGCTGGACTGTAGTAGTAGCGGGCGACCCGGCCTTGGGGGTCGCTCACCGCCGCGACCCGGCCGCCGGTCCCGTAGACGAACTTCAAGGCCCGTCCGGCCGCGTCGCTCGCCGCTGCGAGCTGTCCAGCAATGTCATAAGACAAGGTTGTGGCGGTCCCGTCCGGCCCGGCGATCGACGTCAACTTGCCCGCCGAGTCGAAAACGAGACGAGTCGAGCCTCTCAACGTCACGGTGAACGCCCCGCCCGGGCTCTCCGACAGCGTCGCGTACTCCCAGGCTGGGGCCTGGTATCCGCCGTCCGGTGACGCGTCGAAGACGAGCGTGGCGCCGTCGCCTTCGCTGACGGTCACCTCCCCCGGCGCCACTGAAAGGCTGTCGCACAACGAGCACGTCCAGCCGTACCCGAAGATCGACGGGACCCCAGCGTCCAAAGAGTTGTAGGTCCGCGACAGCGAAAGGCCCGGCCCGCGTCCGGGAACCGAAAAGTCGTGTAAGACTGGTTCAAGTAGCCGCTAGCGTAGTCCACCGCGTCGCCGGCTTCGCACTCGTTCAGGTTGGTAGCGCTGTTGCCGCTGCCCGCAGCCGACGACGCCGTCGGAGCGTTCCCAGCAGCGGACACGCCGGCCGTCTGAACCGACCCGGCGTCACAAGACGCCCCGGGGGTGCTAGCCACGCCACGCTGATCCGTCGCCGGGCACAACCCGACCGGCGCGCCGTTGACGCTCACCGAACTGTCAGGCGGGATCCTCCCGATCGCAGGGTTCCCCGCCCCGGGCAGGATCGTCTCGGTCGGCCCTCCGTTATCAGCCAAGCCACCCAACGCTTCGACCGCTGACACCTGCCCGGGAGTCGACGCCTGAAAACTCGACGGCTGCGACAACCCGCACGAACTGTCATCAGCCACGTTAAAACCCGAATCGACAACCGGGCTCCCAGCGCACTCCCCACCCCCAGGCGCACCCCCAGCCGCCGCCAAAATATCAGCCGCTAAAAACACCGTCCCCTGACCGTAATTGTAGATACCAGCACCCGAGGTCGCCGTGTTACCAGCGACCGTCGAGGCGGTCACCGCCAACGTCCCGCCGACGCCGTAACCAGCGTTATAAACACCGCCACCGGTGGCCGCGGTGTTGTCGGCGATAGTCGAGTCGGTAACCGTCAACGTCCCGGCGTCGCTGTCAAGACCCCCGCCGGTCCCGCCGCTAAACGTAGCGTTGTCAGCTACCGTCGAGTCGGCAAGCGTCAACACGCTGCCGTTGCTGTAGATACCGGCGCCGTACCCAGCGTAGTTACCAACGACAGTCGAGTCGGTAACCGTCAAGGTCCCACCGTCATAGACGCCGCCGCCGTAACCGTAACCTGCGTTGCCGCCGGTGATCGTGACCCCTGACAGCGTTACGTACGAGCTGTTGACACTCAGTACCGTTCCAGTGTTGTCCCCGTCGAGGACCGGGTTGCTGACACCGGGAGCAGGTTCGATCATCACCCCGATCGAAGCCACTGTGAAGTTGCCGTTGTAGCAAGCGCCGGGACTTGCGGCGCAATCGGGGACTGTCACATTGTTGACGGTGGTGGTGGCTTTCGGCCCCGGGGTTACAAGCTCGATCGTCGCGCCGGCGGTCGCGTCGGCGACCGCCGTGGTAAGCGTGCAGGCGTCGCTGATGTCAGCGCAGCTAGCCGCACCGGCCGGGAGTGCCGCCGCGTACAAGACGCTGCCGGTAGACGGCGGGGATTCGCACGGCCCTGAACATCCGGCCGCTACCGCCGGTCTCAGAGCGGAGCTCGCCGGGCCCGAAGGGCCGTCAGCCGCGAACGCCGACGAGGCAGGCGCTAACGGCGCTGCCAACACTCCCACTGCCGTGCCGGCCGCGACGAGCACCGCCGCCCGACGGCGAGCTAGCCCTGCCCTGCACCCCCGCCGTGGTTTCATTGCCGCCCAAGGCTAGCAGGGGCGCGGACGGCACGGCGTTTATCCGACGCCTAAAGTGACGTCACGCAGCCGGTAAGCGCTTTGGGGGATGACGGTGAGACCAACAGTCGGGCTGATGATGATCGTCCGCGACGAAGCCGAGACCCTGCCTCGACTGGCCGGCACGCTAACAGGCCAGGTCGACCACGCGACAATCGTCGACACCGGAAGCGTCGACGACACCGTCGAGGTAGCTCGGAGGCTTTTCGGGCATCTGCCCGGGCAGGTAGTCACCCAAGCGTGGAGCGACTTCGCCTCGTCGCGCAACTCGCTGCTAGCCCTAGCCCGCCCTCAGACCGACTGGCTCCTCGCCATGGACGCCGACGAAACCCTCCAAGGCGACATCGACCGCCACGAAATACACGCCGGCGTCGACGCCATAAGCGTCGAGTACTACACCGGGCCGATCACCTACCGGCTTCCCCGGCTCATCTCCGCCGGCGTCGACTGGCGCTGGATAGGCCGCACCCACGAGCACCTCGCCCACCCGAACGGCTCAGGCCGGATACTGCAAAGCGGCCGATGGTCGATCCGCCATCACGCGGACGGAGGCAGCCGGGCCGGCAAGTACCGTTGAGGCGTCAAGCTCCTCCACGACGACTGGAACGACCACCCTAACCCGAGAACCGCGTTCTACCTCGCCCGCACCTACGAAGACCTCGGCCGGCACCGAGAAGCGATCCGCTGGTATCGAACCCGCCTCGCACTAGCACAACAACAAAGCGAAGAAAGCTGGTATGCCCAGTGGCGCCTCGGCGCCAACCTGCTCGCCAGCGCCCAACACGACGAAGGCCTCCGCCACCTCCACCAGGCGACACTGTCACGGCCACACAGAGCAGAACCCTTCGTAACTCTCAGCGAACACTACCGCCAACAACGACAATGGGCGGAGTCGGGGCGTGCCTGTCAGCAGGCGTTCACCACCACCGCCGCCGAACCCGGCGGGCGAGGACCCCAACCAAGCATCGATAGCCTTTTCATCGACACCGACAGCTACACCTGGCGCGTTGCATACGAAGCCTCTATCACCGCCTACTACGTCCAACAAACGGCGCAAGGCGCGCGCCTCTGCCAGTATCTGCTAACCATCACAGACCTACCCCAACCGATACGAGACGCGACCACGGACAACCTGGCCTACTACCCCACCCAGCGTTGAGCTCCAAACGTAACCTCCCACGACACCAGCACGGTTCGGACTCACCCGCCGAGCGGAACGCCAAAACGTCTTTTCAGACCAAGATAGTTTTGGCAGCCAAGTTGACGACCACATCCTAGACGAGAGGATTGCGCCGGCTAACAAGCACGAACCGCTGCAAGGCTTTTACATGAACTCGTATGCTTCTGACCCGCCCTGGACTACGCCCGGAACGGGATTAGGGATCGTGTGAGGGGAAACACGCCGTGGGTTCAAATCCCGCCCTCTCGACCATTATCACAGCGAGACATCGCTGACCACCGGGCCAAAATAGTTGCAGCAGCGTCTTATCACCGATCGCAGTATCCTGAGTGCCTCCCAGCTCAACGACTCACCCGTCTCGCGTTCTCACCTGTCATTGTGTCCGGTGAACAAAACGAGCGACTTACCCTACCGGAACCGGGAGTGGCAGACCCTGGAAGGATTCGCCGCTATCGGGCAGGCCCGGGCCAGTCGCCGTCGACCCTGACCGCGGCGGGTACGACCGTTCGTCCATCAGCGGCTGCCAGAGCTTCGATCACTTGCCGGCGTACCGTTTGCTGACCGTGGAGTGGATCACTCGCCGCCCGGTTGTCCAATACGAGGGGACGGCCGACAGGCCGTCGGCGCTGTCGTCGAGACAAGTCAGCGCCCGATGGGATTGCGGCGCTCGATCTCGGCGGCGACCTCTTCGACCAGGCCCGGCTCATCACCGAGCGCGCTGTCGCTCAGCGCTACCGCAAAGAGGGTAAGCCACTCTCGTCAGATCCTCGTTCCTTTCGGTATCGCAGGAGGTCGCGCCACTGTCGCAGCCCCCGCCAACACTATCGAGCTGATTCCGCTACACCCCGACGGGTTCAACGACAGTTAAGAGCGGACAGGCCCCCTGCGACCCTGACAGTAGTCCGTCCCGATCCCGAAATGTAAGATCGCTTTTTGTGGAGGCTGAGACCAACGGGTAAAATTCATACCGGAGGCATATGTATGACAGTTTCACTCCGGCGCTTAGCTGTAGGCGCTTCGGCTTTAGCAGCTGGAATGGTGTTCGTCTCATGTGGATCGTCCGGTAGCTCCAAGACGGTCGCCGCCGGGCAGACGAACCCGGCCGGTACAAGCAGCTCGACGACCTCGACGGACTCGACATCGGCTACTTCGGGAGGGGGCCTGAGCCTGGCCCGGCTGGGTAGCCTGACCAACTACTCGTTCGTCTCCACGGCCGGCAACGACGGCCACACGTTCACCATCACGGGCAAAGTGCACGGCCCCAACGACTGGGAGATCCATTCGACCAGCCCCGACGTGACCAACTACGACGTCAACGGTAGCGGGTACGGCGTGGCTCTCGGACAGGTCATCCCCGGGCCACCGCAGAAACTTGCGGGCGAGACTACCTACGCGAAGGCGCTGATCGACTACACCCACGTGGCTGGGATTCGAATCACGACCGGTGGCGTCTGCGACGTCGCAGGAGTGCAAGGCACGACCTACCTGGTGAGATCTCCCGCTGCTGACTCGTCGTTGCTGGTCGAAACCGCGACGGCTTGCGTCGCCAAGTCCACGGGTGCCCTTCTGTCGTACTCGTCGGGAGTTCCGGGCGGGTCCGCCGCCAACGCCGCTCACATCACTGGCGCCACTACATCTTTCAAAGTGACAGCGGTGGGTGGGATCGGTCCGATCACAGCACCCCAGGCGGCACCGGCCGCCACGTCACCCACCGCTCCCCCCGCGTCCAGCGTCACTCCGACGATTCCGGCCGGGTTCCCAGCCCAGGTGCCGACACCGCCCGGCAAAGTCATTTCGAGCGCCACTGTGAGCGCCAGCAAATGGTACGTGCAATTGTCCGAGACCGACTCGTCCGCTTTGGCAAGCTACGTCAAGTCTCTGCAGAGCGAAGGTTTCACCGTTCAGAGCTCGACTAACACTTCGACGGTCGACATTTCCACCCTGTCGAACAACCAATACCAGGTGCTGGTGGAGCAGCTGTCGCTTCCCGGCCAGGGCGTTACCCTGACAGTCACCGTCTCGTCGACCGGCTAGCCGGTCGCACCGCGGTCTTCAGCGGCGCCGCACTTCGTCGTAGAAGATGACCATCGCCTGCAGCAACTCGGCAAAGCTGGTGCTCAGCGGGGCGAGACCCAGCCGGATACCGTCGGGGAAGCGGAAATCGGGTATGACCCCCCGGCTCCAAAGCCTGTCCTTGACCGACTCGAAGTCCGCCCGGCGCAAGGTGACGTGACCGCCTCGCCGGTCCGGGTCGCGCGGGGAGGCCACCTGGACGGCCTCGCCTGCCAGCCATGCGTCGGCTAGTTCGACGGCGAAGCTGGTAAGCGCGACGGATTTCTCCCGGACAGCTTCGATACCAGCCTGCTCCAAATGTCCTAACGCGACGCCCAGGGCGATCATCGACACTACGTGGGGCGTTCCGCTGAGCATCGACTTGACACCGGGTGCCGGCACGTAGCCTGGGCCCATTGCGAACGGCTCTGCACTGCCGAGCCAGCCCCATATCGGCTGGCGTAGAACCTCCTGGAGCTCGGAGCGCACGTAGGCGAACGCCGGCGATCCCGGCCCTCCGTTGAGGTACTTGTAGGTGCAGCCGGCGGCCAGGTCCACTTCGAGGTCGTCGAGTCGGATGGGCACGGATCCCACCGAGTGGCTGACATCCCACAACACCAGCGCTCCGGCGTCGTGGGCGAGGGCGGTGACGGCCTGCATGTCGGCGAGCCACGCTGAGCGGTAGGAGACGTGGCTGGCTACCACGAGGGCGACGTCGTCGTCGAGGTTGGCGGCGACCTGCTCGGCTGTCAACCCGGACTCCGGGTCGGTGGTCACCCAGCGCAGACGGCAGCCCCGTTCGCGCGCGATACCCTCGGCGAGGTAACGGTCGGTGGGGAAGTTGTCCGTGTCGACGAGGATGGTCCGCCGCCCAGGTCGGGCCTCCAGGGCCGCCCGCGCGAGCTTGTAGAGAAGCACGGTGGTCGACTCGCCAACTACCACCTGGCCGGGGGCAGCCCCTAGGGCCGCCTTCGCCAGGCGGTCGCCGAGAGCCGCAGGCAGGTCCATCCAACCCTCGCCCCAACCTCTTATCAGGCGGCCTCCCCACTGGTCGCGAAGAAACCGTTGCATCGCCTCTGTGACGCCCTTGGGGATACGCCCGAGCGAGTTGCCGTCGAGGTATGCGACCACGTCGGGGGGTAGAGGCTCGAACTGGTCCCTCCAGGCGCCCAGGGGGTCCTGCTCGTCGGCTCGCCCCGCCCTTTCCTGCCAGTAGGCAAGGTCGGCCGGGGGTACTAGTTCGTGGGTCAGGGCTCGCTGTTCGCTTGACGGCGGTTCGCGGGTCAAAGAGTCAGCTCGCTTCTAAGGGCGTACAGTTCGGGGAAGAACGACTGCTCCAGGGCTCGTCTGAGGAAAGCTATACCGGCGGAGCCGCCGGTTCCGGATCGCTCACCGATAGTCCTGCGCACCGTCGAGAGGTGCCGGAAGCGCCAAAGCTGGAAGTTGTCTTCCACGTCCACCAGCTCCTCGCAGGTTTCGTACGCTTCCCAGTGATCCGCCGGGGTCTGGTATATCGGGGCGAGAACCTCGGCGAGCTCAGGCACGAAACTCCACGGCTGTGTCACGTCACGACCTAACACGAAGTCAGGCACCGGGTAGGAACGCCGGGACAGGTAGCGGAGGAACTCGTCGTAGAGGGTCGGCTGGGCCATCAGCGACGTGAGCATCTCCTGGGCCTCGGGGTCGTGCCCGAACAGTTCGACCATCGCCTCCGACTTGTTGCCGAGGATGAACTCCACCGCCCTGTACTGCCAGGACTGGAAGCCCGACGAGGTGCCGAGGCGGCTGCGGAACCCGGCGTACTCCGACGGAGTGAGAGTTGCTAGCACCGACCACTGTTCGTTCAGCTGATGCTGCACGTGCTTGACCCTCGCGAGGGCTTTGAGAGCTGGGCCGATCGAGTCCGCTGCTATCCACCTACGGGCGAAGGTGAGCTCGCTCAGCACGAGCTTGAGCCACAACTCGGAGGTCTGGTGTTGGATTATGAACAAAAGTTCGTCGTGATTGTCGGGCCCACTGACCGGGTGCTGCGCTCCGAGGATCTGGTCGAGGTGCAGGTACCTTCCGTAGGAGAGCTCGACTTTTTGCGTCACGCTTCCCTCTTCTATAGGTCGACGCCCGCCGAGGGGGGCTTCGTCGTCGGTCACGCTTCGACGATAACCCCTGGGGCCATGCGACTCCCGCTCAGCGCGCTCGCTACAACCTGGGTTGCAACCGCCGTCATCGTTGCCAGCCCGAAGGCCAAGGGAAGGTTTCCGCTTGGCAGCAGCACGGCCAGCGCGAAGAGGGAGGTTACGACAGCGAAGGAACCTTTCGTGACCCCGTATAGGAACTCGACGGCGGCTCGGCCTCCTTCCTCTTTGTGGGTAAGGCCGCCCATGACGAACGTGATGACCGGGAAGGCGCTCACCAGGCCGGACAGATGCGACCCGAGGACACCTGAAGCGCCTGTCAGGGCAGCGGCAAACATCGCTGCGATGACCATTCTTATGATGAGACGGTAACGCAGTCGCAGACCGTGCGCCGAAGGGGTCTCTTGGAGGAGCTCAGGTTCCGTCGAGCGGCCCCTTGCGTGCGACCCCGGCCACCAGACGAGGACTAAAGCGTACGACGCGACTCCTACGCTCAGGCCGACCAGAGCCGGCCAGCGCGGCGAGGGATCCAAGATCGCTACGCCCCCGCCGAAAGCGGCGGCGGAGGCCGCCAGCCCGACCAGCACGCCGCTACGCCGGGCGACCGCCGCGTAGACGCCGATCAGGAGAGCCTGTGCGCAGGACGCTTCGAGGCTCGACGTGGCCGCAGCAGCCGCGAAGTGCGCTCCGTGCGCAAGGGCAAGCAAGAACAGCAGCGGGAGGCTGGTGAGGGGCAGGCCGACTATCAGTCCACTGACACGTTGACCCCACCGCTGCTGAGCGAGACTGCTCAGCAGGATCAGGCAGGGGGCCAACGAGAGCTCGAGTACCACGATGTTCACGTTTGTCATGATCTCGCATTTCAGGCCGAGAAAGTTGCGCTTCTACGCCAGCTAAGAAGATTTCTGCGAGATAATCGAGGTGATATTGCGAGATTGGAGAGAAACACGTGGACGACATCGATAGGCAGCTGGTCAGGCTCCTCGTCGCCGACGGCCGCCTAAGCTACCAGGAGCTGGCCAGGAAGGTCCTGCTGAGCGCCAACAGCACCGCCGACCGTGTCCGCCGGCTACGCCAGACGGGCACCATCGCCGGTTACCACGCCGAGCTCAACCTAGCGAGCGTCGGCTGCACCCTTCACGCTCTAACCGACGTGAAGCTCAAGGAGCACGTCGCCCGCGAGGACTTCGAGGACGCCCTAGAAGGCGTCCCGCAGGTGTTGGGTGCTCTGCACACGACGGGCGAGTTCGACTACCAACTCCGGATCGCGTGCACCGGAACCGCCGACCTGCAGAACCTCGTTGACACGGTACGGCGTCTGGGAGCTAGGGAGGTCCAGTCGAGGATCGTCCTCGGCGAACGGCGCTTCGACCCTACCCGCCTGCTCGCTTGACCCGTCCACGGGGTGCGGCGCCGCGGTTGGGTCCCGCAGCGGAACCGGGCGCAGCTACTCCCCGCCTGGCCCCCGAGGTGTTACGGCGGGGTGACCCCTGACTCCTCGGGGCCGGCAAGGTTCGCACGGCCGGCTGGCTTGACCGGGTTGTCTGGTTCATCCGGGTTATCTGGCTCATGCGGGTTGCCTGGCCTGGCAGGGTTGACAGCACGCGAGGAGGCGTTGGCGTGAGGCCGGCAAGATCCGGCGACGTCGTAGCGATCTCGTGGCCGAGCGTGCGCTGTAGCGACTTGACGTCTTTTGCCACCTCAGTTGTCACCAATGTGACCACCAGGCCATCCGCCCCGGCCCGGCCAGTGCGACCCGAGCGGTGAACGTAGTCCTTCGCGTCGCCGGGCGGGTCGAAGTGCACCACGCAGGCCACCCCATCCACGTGGATGCCCCTAGCGGCGACGTCGGTCGCCACCAAAGCGTCGACCCTGCCCTGGCTGAACTCGGCCAGAGCCCGATCCCGCTGCGGCTGGGAGCGGCTCCCGTGGACGGCTGCTGCCTTCACCCCGGCCGCTTGAAGGCGCCGGGTGAGCCTGTCAGCGCCGTGGCGGGTCCGGCAGAACACCACCGCCGGTGCCCGGCGCTCGACCAGGCGGGCCGTCAGCTCAGCGCGAGCGTCACGGTCGGTCTGCCACCACAGGTGGGTGACTTCGCCCGTGTCCTCCTCTGTGGGTAACGACTCGTGCACCCTCGGCTCGTGCAAATACCGGCGTACTATAACGTCGACGGCGCCGTCCAGGGTCGCAGAGAAAAGTAGGATCTGGCGCTTAGGGCTGATCTTGTCCAAGAGGCGCTTCACGGAGGGTAAGAACCCCATGTCGGCCATCCGGTCAGCTTCGTCGAGCACAGCCCAGCGAACGTCTGAAAGATCTAGGTCTCCTTGGGCGATGAGGTCCTCTATACGCCCTGGACAGCCGACCAGCAGGTCCAAACCCCGTCGCAACGCTACGCGTTGGGGTCCGTAACCGACGCCGCCGTAGGCGACGCCGACAGTGGCTCCAAGGGGTTTGGCCAGCTCCGACAGTACAGATGCCACTTGAGCAGCGAGCTCACGGGTCGGCACTAACACCAAAGCCAAGGGACGCCCGGGAAGAGCTGACGACGTCGCCTTGGCGAGACCCGCCAGAAGCGGAAGTCCGAAAGCGAGGGTCTTACCCGACCCGGTGGGAGCGCGGCCACACACGTCCCTTCCGCTCATAGCGTCCGGCAGAGTTGCGCTTTGGATGGGGAAAGGGTCAGTTATGCCCTTTGCGTCGAGTGCACGTATGAGAACCTCGGGTAGGCCGAGGTCGGCAAAGCTAAACGAGTTGATGATGATCTCCAGATGTAAAGTCGGTCGTGTTGAGCAGGCTTTTGCCCGGCCGGCTCCAACCGGCTAGCGCCCGGGGAGAACGAAAACGCCCGGAACGCAACTGACCTTGATCGTATCAGCTGTCTGGGCGATCGAATGTCAGGGCGATCTGACGTCGTCGGGTTACTGGCGGCCCAGCTATCGTTGCGTGTGGTGACCCCTCCGCCAGCCTTAGAGCGTCTCGGAAAGTCTTGGCTCATGCTCGCAAAAGGCCAAGGGTGATCGGCCGTGGAGATGCAGATTGCAAGCCGGAGCTCCTACTCGGGTCTGATCGACTTGGACTGGTCGAGACCACTCGGCCGCTGGAAGGATCCCCGCCTTGTACGAATGGCTCGGGGCCGTTCCCGTCACATGGTTCGCTTCGTCGAGCTTGAGGGGAAGGTCTTCGCCGTCAAGGAGCTCGACGACCGCCTCGCCGTCAAGGAATACGAGATGCTCAAGGAGATGGCCGACTCGTCGCTGCCAGCGGTGGAAGTCGCCTGTGTCGTGGTCAAACGCACGACACCCGACGGAGAGCCGCTCGACGGCGCCGTGGTCACCAGGTTCTTGGACTATGCCCTCCCCTACACCTACCTGCTGCGACGCGACGGGTGGTCCCAGAGCCAGAAGCGCCTGATTGACGCGGCGGCGGTGCTACTGGTTCAGCTCCACCTCGAAGGGTTCTGGTGGGGGGACTTCTCCCTCGGCAACGCCCTCTTCCGCCGGGACGCCGGTGAGTTGCGAGCATACCTCGTCGACGCGGAGACAGCCGAGCGACACGAGAAGCTCTCCGACGGGCAGCGGCGCTACGACGTGGATATTGCCGTCGAGAACATGGCCGGCGGACTTGCGGACCTGGTTGCAGGCGGCAAGGTCAAGACAGACGTCGACCCTATAGACGTGGCGTTGCAGCTGGCAGAACGCTACGAGGCTCTGTGGGCGGAGGTGACGTCCGAAGAAGAGTTCTCCAGCGACGAACTTTGGCGCCTTGAGGACCGGGTTCGCCGGCTAAACGCTCTCGGCTTCGACGCCAGCGAGCTCTCAGTCGTGTCGCTAGTAGGCAAGGACAGGATCCGGATACGACCCCTGGTAGTCGAAGAGGGTCACCACGGCCGGCGACTGGCGCGCCTAACCGGCATAAACGTGCAGGAGAATCAAGCCCGACGACTCCTCAACGACTTGGACTTTTACCGGGCCGAGCTCGAACGCGACCGGCGGGCCCCGCTCAGCGAAGCTATCGCAGCGCACCGCTGGATGACCGAACGCTTCGAGCCGTTCGTGATGGCCATCCCCCCGGACCTGGCCGGCCGGCTCGAGCCGGCGGAGGCCTACCACCAGTACCTGGAGCACAGATGGTTCCTATCCGAAGCGGCCGGACACGACGTCAGCGACGCGGAAGCCATGCGCTCTTTCTTCGACAGCGTCCTTCGACCCCGCCCGGAGGAGAAGCTCGTCTTCGACGAGCCCACCCAGGAACTTCCGATCTCGTGGCTCACCTCGCCGTCCGATAATCCCCCGACAGCTGGCCAAAGCCGGATCAGAGCAGGAACGTCATCCTACGAACCGTCTACGTCGGGCTCTCTCGGCGGTTCTACCCAGGACGAGGACACCGAAGGCAACGACCCGGAAGACACCGGCACGCAAGACACCGAAGACCGGCCGGTGATCTCTGGCTGAAAGCCGGCGATGGCCGTGAGAAGGTCGCCGACACTGTGGGGTTGCTCGACGGGGTGACGCACCGGAAGGTCGGGGTTGATCTCGTAGTGGTTGCGACGGCCCACCTTCCGCCGCCTCACGTAGCCGGCGTCTACCAGGTCGGACACGATCGCCTGAGCTGCCCTCTCGGTGATACCGACCCTCTCCGCTATGTCCCTTCCTCTCACCCCCGGGTCCTGAGCAATGCACACCAAGACGTGTCCGTGGTTGGTTAGAAACGTCCAGGTCGCCATAAAAGCAACCATATCGTGTCACATTTCATAGGGTTTCGACAAGCACAGGGTTGCCCCGATCTATTTTACGAACTATATTTTGCGAAGTAATATTCGTATGTTTGGAGTGTGGCGTGCTGCTGTTCGAGAAACTATCGCTGGTCTTATCGTTGATCCTGGCGGTCGTACCTGTGTTCACCGCCGCTCGCTCCAGGCGCCTGAGTGTCACCGCCGCGTGGCTTGCAGCCCTCGCATCAGCCGCCACAGTCGTAGCCGTAGCGGTCAGGGGTAACGCGACCGTCGGGCTGGGTGGCCCACCTTGGACCTCCTGGGTCGGCTTGGACGCTTCTGCGCTCACGGTCAGCGTCGAGACCCTGATACTCGGGGTGGGGGCGCTGGTGCAGAGCTTCTCCGTTCGCTACCTTCAGACCGATCCGCTCGCTTCGCTCTTCGCATTCAGGGCTGCTGCTGTCATCGCCCTTATGGCGGCAGTAGCCACCGCGGACTCCCTGGTCGGGCTCGTCGTGGCATGGGTCGGTGCCGGAATGGCTTTCGTGTCGGTCCTCGGTTACCGCCGCGATCTCCCTGGCACGAGAAGCTGCGCCCGGAGCGCGCGGCGTAGCTTCGCCGTCGGTGACGCCTGCCTAGTGGCAGCCCTCGTGATAGCCGCGGTGGTCGTTGGACCGGTGCACCTCGGGTCGGCGCCTGCCCTTCGGACGGAGTCGCATCGCCTCGGCGCTTGGGACGACGCTATCTCCGCCCTGGTGGCTGTCGCTGCGCTATCACGGTGCGCCCAAGGTTTGTTCCACAGGTGGCTTTCCCTGAGCGTCTCAGCGCCGACGCCAGCGTGCGTGCTGTTGCACGCCGGGGTGGTCAACGGTGGTGGGTTGCTTCTGCTGCGCCTGGAGCCGCTCGGAGCGTGGAAGCCCGCAATGGCTGCGCTGCTGGTAATCGCGGGGCTGACATCGGTCTGGTCGGGGACTGTGATGTCCTCCCAGGCTGATGTCAAAGGAAGTCTTGCCAGCTCCACGCGAGCGCAGATGGGTTTCATGCTCGCCGAGTGCGCCGTCGGCGCCTACCCAGCGGCGGTCGTGCACCTCATCGGGCACGCCATGTACAAAGGGCACCAGTTCATGGCCTCAGGATCGGCCGTGCCCAAGCCCGGACAGCTCATCCCACCTAGCTCTCAGGTCCGATCCCGCGACCGTCTGATAGCCGCGGCGGTCGGATTGGCAGCCGCGGGTGCGGCCACCCCGGGAGTGCACAGCGCAGACGGTTGGGTGATCGTGTTCTTCGCGGCGGCCAGTGCGGTGGCGGTAAGCCTCTCGTGGGCCTCGCACTTCCCAGCGGCGTTGAGAACCCAGTGGCGGTGGCCTCTCGCACTCGTTTTGGCGTCCAGCCTCTACGGGGCGACAGCCGGCCTGGTCGGCCGCTTCGTCGGGCGCGACCTCGCGTCCGGAGGTTCGCTGAGCGCGTGGTGGCTGCTGGTCTTCGCCGCTGCCGCTTGGACCTTCCCACGCCTGGTTCGCTCTGGGAGGTTCCCTGCTTTGAGCATCGGCACCCTAGTAGAATCAGCGCCTGCGGTGACGCCATGAACGCCGCACCCAGCGCAGCAGCGCTTCGGGCGATCGCCGAACTGGCGAGCGATCCCCTTCCGATCCTCTGGCCCCTAGAGACAGCCATAGCGACCAACCCGCTGTGGGATCTCCGCTCGTTAGGCTTCGCGGGCGCCGTTTCCGTCGCTGAGCGCCTTTTCGACGCAGCGGGATACCCATCGGATGAAACCGTGCGCCGCGCCTACGAGGAGGGGCGAATAACAAACGCCGACCTGGTTTGCGCTCTACAAGAGTCACCTGCGTCCGCTGAAGGCGCTGCCGGGACAGGAGAGAGCGACGTTCGCTTCGAGGTCGTGCCGTCACGTGCTCGTCCCTCCCACGGTCCGATCGACTCCGAAGTCGCCAAGTGGTGCGCTGCGTTCCTCGGCGGCAAACTCCCACGATCCTCCGAGGGCTTCTACGTTGCGTGGCGTCACAGCGTAACGACCACCCGATGGGCTCGGCGTCACGGCACCAAACATTTGCTGCTCGGGCTTCCTCCAAGCGCTGCAGGAGCGGCCGTGCACTGCCTCAACCTCATGGGAATCGACGAAAGCCGGTGGCGGGCGGAGCTTACGACGCACCTTGCGAGCATGCCCGGCTGGGCAGCCCACGCCAAGTGGCGGTCGCGTTGGGCGGGCCCGGACACTCCCGGCCCCGCCCTTGAACTGGTGGACTACCTCGCAGTGAGACTGGTCTACGCGGCTTCGAAGGGCCGGGCAGGGTCGGCCAACTCAGAGACCTCCAGCGGGAACACGCCAGGTCTGACGGCGCCGACCGGACCGCAGCAGCGTAAGACGAAGATTGGTGTCGACTTGATCCCCGACTCGGCTGGCTCGGCCGCCTTGGTGGATCGCGAAGTCTGGCTCAGGGCTTACGAGATCCACTACCGCGACAAGCTTCTGGGTGATCTGACCGGGACGGCAAGCCGACTATTTGCGCGCTGTGCGAGCCCTGAGCGCCAGGCGCGCTGTGTGAGCCCTGAGCGCCAGGCGCGCTCTGCGGCGGCCCAGTTCGTGTTTTGCATCGACGTTCGCTCGGAGGGCCTTAGACGCCACATCGAAGCGAGCGGGGACTACGAGACTTTCGGCTTCGCCGGCTTCTTCGGTTTCCCGGTTCGGGTACACCCCTGGAACGGCGGGGCGAAAGTGGACCTCTGCCCTGTTCTTGTGCGACCGACCCTCGAAGTCGACGAGACCGTTACGGTCGCACAGCGCGCTTCGGAGGGGTCCCTGCTGGCGGCCCACACCGGCCTGGCAGCCCTGGCGCCTGCCGTCGAGGACGCCCGCAGAGGCGAGGTGTCACCTTACGTCCTCGCCGAAGCGTCAGGTTTCGCGCTCGGCCCACTCGCGGCGCTGCGAACCCTCGCCCCGCGAACTTTCGCAGCATTTCGATCGTGGGTTTCCGCCAAGCTCGCCCCGGAACCCCG
>JAJZAM010000219.1 GCA_021799445.1 Actinomycetes bacterium | reverse complement strand
TACGACGGGTACGCTTCGTGCCCTCTCACGACCGCCCGGAACAAGATGCTCCTCGCCGAGTTCGACTACACGATGAAACCCCACCCGACGATCCCGGTGATCAACACCAAAAAAGAACGCTACGACATGTGGCTGCTCAAACGACACGGGCTTCCTTTCCTATACTGGAACCTGATGCTCAAAGGGAAGGCTTGATATGACTGTTGAGACGCCATGTGCCGCGCGGTGAAGTGCCGTACATGCGGTAAGACGACCTGGGCTGGCTGCGGCGAGCACGTCGAGCAGGTTCTCGGCTCGGTCCCTCACGACCAGCGCTGCCAGGGTCACGACAAAGTCGACTCGACCGGCGGCTGGCTGAAAGGTCTTCTGAGGCGGGCCTGACCGTCGCTATTAGAACGCCCCCGGCAAGCTACATGCCTTTTACCCGTCTGAACCGTCGCAGCGGCGAGCCGCTTTGGGTCCAGATCCTCGCCGACCTCGAAACCCGCTTGAAGATGGGGGAGTTCGAGGAGCGCTTTCCGAGTGACGTCGAGCTGACAAACCGCTACAACGTCAGTCGCCAGACGGTGCGGGAAGCGGTCCGCCGGCTTCAGCAGGACGGTCGGCTTGAGCGCAGCCGCGGTCGTGGGACTTTCGTCCGCCCACGTTCGCTCGAGCAAACGCTCGGGACTATCTACAGCCTCTACCGGTCCGCCGAGGAGCAAGGGTTCGTCCAAGAGAGCGTCGTCCGCTTCTTGGAGGAGAGGACCGATCCTGAAGCGGCGGAGGCCCTGGGATGCCCCCCGAGTGAGCCGCTCGTCTACTTGGAACGTCTAAGGCTGATCGACGGCAGCCCGGTCGTATTGGACTGCTCCTGGCTTCCCAAGAAGATCGCGGAACCCGTGTTCGAAGCTGACTTCCACCGGACCGCTCTGTACATAGAACTTGAGAGGCGTTGCGGCATAAAGCCCGACTCTGGCTGGGAGCACGTACGTCCTGTCATGCCGACTGCGGCGCAACGCGAGCTGCTAGGGCTGCGGCCCAGAGTTCCGGCCTACGGCATCGAGCGCCTCGCGTGCCAGGGGGACCTCAGGGTCGAATGGCGCCACGGGGTGATCCGCGCTGACCGCTTCTCGTTCGTCACTAGATGGTCAGGTGGTCGCGTGGCGGCGTCTTTCGAAGCCCCGGTTCGCTGGGCTGTCGACGCAGCCCGCCCAGAGGAAGCTTTCGCTGCCGGCGCTGAAGCGTCAGGGTCCTGAAGTTCCCTAGGACCCCTCGGAGAGGAGCAGGCTGTAGGGGACGAACCTCTCGCCGCTCCGGCTAGTCAACTCGTCGCCGGCTGTCCAGCCGAGAGCGTCGTAGAAGCGACGGGCCGCCATGTCGGGTGGTGTCACCAAGACCAGCTTGCCCACGCCCGCCGATCGGGCAAGTTCGACGGTCCGCTCGACCAGAGCCCGTCCCGCACCTGAGCGCTGAACCGCCGGGTCGACCATAAGGTGGGTGATCTCCCCGATCCTAAACGGAGCCTGCGCGGGTTGCGAGCCCGCCGCTGCAGGGTTCCGGCGGCCCAGCGGGAGCCTGGCCTTTAGGTGACGCCACAGCGCGCGTGAATACCGGCCGGATCGCGTGACGGCCAGCTCGTAGGCGAGGCGGGGCCTGGCCGCGGCGGAGACGACCATTCTCGCTGCCAGCGTCGGTCCTGACTGAGCGAGCATCGCCTTGTAGTGCGAAGCGGGATCGAGCGATCCGAGCATCACGCCTATCAGGCGCCCCTGGGGATCCCTCGCAGCGAGGGCCAGGCCGCTCGGGCTGCGCACCCAGGCCCGGTGGTAGGCGGCGAGGAAGCCGGGTCCGAAGCGCGCCAGGAACTCCACGCCCAAAGTGGCGTGGTGGATGAGGGCGGACTTCTCGCACTCCGAGACCTCTAGAGGACCCACCTGCGGTTGGTAGCGGGCGTTGCCGGCGCCCGAAGTCTCGGTCAACCGGACGCTCAGGCTGTCGTCGCGTTCGCCGGCAGACGACCCGCGACGAACGCCGCTTCTGCTACGACCCGTCCCGAGTCGAACACCTCGAAACCGGCCGATGCGAGCATAGACTCCCACGCTGACATCGGCTCGGGGCACTCCTGGCGGGCGACGAGCATCTTCCACGCGTTCTTCGCTATGCGCCACCACCCTGCGGGTCCACGCTTGGCTATTGACCTCACCTTACCGGCGATGATCTGGCGTCCCTGAGAGTCACCGGTCAGGCCGAACATCATGTCCCCGACGACGATCCTCCCTCCCGGTCGCAGCCACCTGGCGCAGCGGCCGAGAAGCTCGACTTTCTCAGGGTGGCGCAAATGGTGTAGCGCGTAGTTCGACACGATCACGTCGACGCTTGCGTCGGGCAGCCTCAGCGCTTGAAGGGTGCTCAGCTGGGTGCTCACGTTGCTCAGACCCTGCTCGGCCGCCCGGTCCTTGAGGATGCGCAGCATGTCTGCGCTGAAGTCGACTGCGAGAACCGAACGGGCCTCGGGAGCGAGCTTCAAGGCGACCTGGCCGCTGCCGGACCCTAGGTCCACGACGTCCAGGTCGGCTACAGGGCTCGCCTTGTCGCACACAGCTGCGGTGACCTTCTCCAATCCCGGCATCGCAGAGTGATCCCAGCCCTGCGCCCGACGGTTCCAAGTGCGGCTCTGGAAGTCGGTCCGCCGGTCGGGGGCTTGCAGAGATCGAAGATCTTTCACACTACCAAACTAGTTGCTCAGCCAGGGTGGTTGGCTTAGCCCAAGCTGAAAGAGCGGTGCGGCCCGCTGGGGCGACGGTCGGGGTCGGGCCCCACGCAGGGACGAGGTCCGAGGCGCTCGGGTCGGCGCTTTCACGGCCCGGGCGGAGCGCCCTCGCAGCTGCCCACCAGCGGCACGGCGGCTGTTCCGTCGACCAGCGAAGCGACCGACCCCTGGGAGCTTGCGAGAGCGTCGAGCTGCGAGGTCGACACGGACGCCCCGTCGAGGTACTTCTCCAGGAACGCTACGGTCACCGAGCGTGTGACCAGCAGTTCCGGGCCGACCGGGGCGCTGTAAGCAGAAAGGTGCGTGGCTGCCGGGATCGCAAGGTAGTACCGGGGCTGCGGCGCGCCGTCGTAGATCTGCTCGCTGCAGGCGGGCACGTTAACCGTGTCCGCGCCACCTTGGACGACGAGGATCGGCGGTGAGCCGTGGGCGAAATAGCTGTCGCCGAACAGGATCTCCTCTGCGCCGGAGAGGATGATCGCAGCCTTTATTCGCGTGTCCATACAGCAGGCGGCGGCCGCTGAGGCGAGGCTGACGTCCCCCCCGTCGGACTGGCCTGCCACTGCCACCTCGGTAGGGTTGACCAGAGTGGAGATGGAAGCCGGAACGTAGGGGGAACCTCCGACGAAGTCGGTGATCACCTGGGACAGCTCCGAAGGGTGATTCACCATGTTGTACTCGACGAGAGGAGAGCTTGGGAGAGTGTCGGGGTAGCTGACCTCGGCTACGACGAAACCGGCGGCTGCCCAAGCGCTGATCAGCGGAAGGTAGACGGTAGGGTCGATGTCGAAACCGGGTGAGAAGACCACCAGCCCGAAGCGCTTCGAACCGGAAGTCACCGCGGGGTAAAGCACCGTCGTGGGCAGCGCTACCGTCGCCCCGCTCAGGTCGTGGCCTTGGATGGAAAGGTCAGCTGTCGCCACCGTGTAGATCGGGGGAGCAGCGCTCGTCGTCGGAGGCGACGTCTGCGGGGGAGAGGTTGTGCTGGCAGCCACGTTCGAGGTGGCAGGGTTGGACTCGACGCTCGCCGGGACGGTAGCAGCGGACGGAGCCTTCCCAGTCGTAGCGGTCGTGGCCGCCGGCGACGAATGGTACTTGTCCAGCAACACCAGCCCTGCGAGAGCGAAGGCTGCGATGGCTAGCAGCAGCCTGACCCGGTTGTCCCTTGAGGACCTCACCGACACAACCTACCGTGCCCGCCCGGCGCTTCCGGGTCGGGCCTTTCGCCGGGCTAGCCGGCCGGGACGGTCAGCGGCGGCACCG
>JAJZAM010000034.1 GCA_021799445.1 Actinomycetes bacterium | reverse complement strand
ACCTGAGGCAGTATCGCAGCCTCCAGTCCCGGCTCGTAGGCTACGTGAGTGTCGGCAGCTCCGACCCGCATCACCGGGGCGTCCAGGTCGGCGAAGCAGTTCTCGCCTATCCACGCTGCGACCTCCGCACCGAAACCGCAGGTGAGGACGTCCTCGTGGACTACCAGAACCCGGCCGCTGAGCGCCACCGACTCCGCTACCAGCTCCTTGTCCCAGGGTACTATCGAGCGTAGGTCCAACACTCGTGCGCTGACACCGTCGATGCTTCGTAGCGCTTGAAGTGACTTCTCGACTGTCGCTCCCCACGTGACGACCGTGAGGTCGCGCCCGTCGGCAGCGACTCTCGCCTTGCCGAACCCGACCTTGTAGCCGGGAGGCGGGTAGGGGGTTTTGGTGTACGCCTGGCGGAGCAAATGCTTGTGCTCCAAGAACAGCACCGGGTCCTCGGCGCCGAGCGCGCTGCGAAGCAAACCGACTGCGTCGCTGGCTCGCGACGGCATCACTATTGTGAGCCCCGGCACGTGGGCGAAGATCGACTCTCCCGACTGCGAATGCCAGATCGCCCCGCCGGACAGGTAGCCGCCTATCGGGACTCGGATTACCAGCGGGCAGACGAACGCTCCGTTAGAACGCCACCTGATCGTCGCCGCCTCAGTCTTGATCTGCTGCATCGCCGTCCAGATGTAGTCGAAGAACTGGACTTCGGCGACTGGACGCAGGCCGCGAATCGCCTGGCCGACACCTCGACCGACGATGTCAGCTTCGGCTAGAGGCGTGTTGTAGCATCGGGCGAGGCCGAACTCCCGCTGAAGTCCGAACGTAGTTCCGAACACTCCGCCTTTGCCCTCCACCTTTGCGAGGATCTGCTCTCTAGCGTCGGCGACGTCCTCACCGAACACCCTCACCCTCGTGTCCGCCGCCATCCCCTCGCGCAGCGCCAGTCGGATGGCTTCACCAAGGGCCACCTGCTCGGACCCGGCTGGCGATAAGGGCTCCACCCCTTCGTCGAAGTCGGGAAGCGCAACCACGTGAGCGCGGATAGTTCCAGGGTCGGGGCGAGAAGCTTGTAGCGCCTTTCTCGACGCGGCGGCTACCTCTTCGCGCGCTTCGTCGCGCATTGCGTCCAGCTGCTCGGGGCTAGCCAGGCCCCTGGCGAGGATCGCGGCGCGCAGACGACGCAGGGGATCTCGGTCGGCTTCCTCGGCAAGCTCTTCTTCGGATCGGTACTTGCTTTGCGTGTCCGCCGAGGAATGCGAGTACGGGCGGGTGACCGTAGCGTGCAAAAGTCCTGGCCCAACCCCGGCTCTGACCCGGGCCACCAGCGAACGGGCCACAGTCCGGACAGCGAAATAGTCGGTCCCGTCGACCTTGGCCACGCTCAACCCGCGAAAACCCCGGACAAGCTCCGAGATCGGAGCCGGGGCCTGATCCGACGAAGGCACGGAGATGGCAAAGCCGTTGTCGGCGACTACGAAAAGAACGGGCAGGTGCAAGGTGCAAGCGGAGCTGAGGCTCTCCCAGAACTCACCCTCCGAGGTCGCCCCCTCGCCAAGAGAGACGTAGGTGATCTCGTCGCCTTTAGCCGAGCAGCCGTCGAGGCCCGGGTTTCGCACTATGTAACGGCCGGCCTCTGCGCATCCGACTGCGGGAAGACACTGGCTGGCGGTGGCAGATGACTGCGTGACGATGTTTAGGGCCTTGTTTCCCCAGTGGCACGGCATCTGACGTCCCCCCGAGGCCGGGTCTTCGACGGAGCCGACCGCCTGCAGTAGCATTTCGAACGGCGTTACGCCCAGCGCGAGTACCAGGGCCCGGTCACGGTAGTAGGGGAAAAACCAGTCGTAGGCTGGTCGCAGATAGCGGGATAACCCCAGCGCAAGGGCCTCGTGGCCCGCCCCGGAGATCTGGAAAAACACCCTGCTCTGCTTTTGCAGCGAGATCTCCCTGTCGTCGAGGAACCTAGACACCATGGCCAGCCGGAAGTCTTCGAGGATCTCGGCGTCGGTAACGTCTGGGCGCCCCCTTCGTTGTCGCGTCGATCCGTCCCCGGCTCCGCCAGGCGATCTGACCGCCCCCTGGCCGGTTGTCACACGGGTGCCGCCAGCGCCACTCATGTTCTCATCGTAGGCTCCGCGCTCTCCGGGTGCCTCTTTTAGAACGCCGCGACCCAGCCAAAGTCTAAATCTCTAGGTGAGCTTCACATCTCCCGGCTTTTATAGTCTCGCAGGCTGGGTGACCATCATCATGAGAGCGCACAGAAACAGCAGGTCGCTGACCGCCCCGGCCCATACGATCCGAGTGGAGTGAGCCCGGATCGCTTTGTCGGCGTCGCCTGAGGCGGCGCCCCGTTGAGCCTCGGTGACCGCCGAGCGAAGCTTGGCCTCCGCTGGGCGAAGCACGCCGAGTAACAGCGCGGAGGCGAGAACCCAGATCGTCAGCCCGGCTATCGCCCACAGCTGCGCGAACTCCGACCCCCCGGGCCTTACCGTCATCGCTGCGACTCCGAACAGCGGGGCTGCTACCAAGGCGAGCTCCGCCCAGGTTCGACCGGATATGAAGCGCACCAGCTCCCGCGAAAGTCCTTTCCGGCCGACTATCCCGTAGGCTCCGCTCAGCGCGACAGCCCCGAAGCCGACGAGCGCCAAGCTGACGTGCAGGGCGATGAAGACGTCGTACAAGCCGGGATGCCCGGCGGGCGCCGGGCCGCGAACCGCCTGCGCCACCCGGCCCGCCACTACGATCCCGACGCTGCGGTGCTACCGGCTCGAAGGCTCCGCTCCGCCAGATCCTTGAGCCGCTTGTAGTCGACCTTGCCGTTAGGGGCACGCCCGACGGTGTCGACTAGGACCATGCGCTTAGGCGCTTTATAGCCAGCCAGCGTCCGCCGTGACCAAGCGGCGAGCTGTTCGAGCTCAAGGCTGTGCCCACCGGCCGCTTCCACGACGGCAACGACGATCTCCCCGAAGCGTTCGTCTGGCACCCCGACCACGACCGCGTCGGCCACAGCCGGGTGGCTGACCAGGGCTTGCTCGACCTCCTCAGGGAAGATCTTCTCCCCGCCGCTGTTAATGCAAACCGACCCACGACCGAGCAGTTGGAGTGACCCGTCCGCTAGGACCGTCGCATAGTCGCCGGGCACGCTCCAACGCTCACCGTCTATCATTTTGAAGGTGGCTGCCGTCTTTTCCTCGTCCTTGTAGTACCCGACGGGCCCACGCCCTCTAATAGCAACGAGGCCCCGGCGCCCCGATCCCGGCTCGACGCGGGTACCGTCGTCTGCGATCACCACGGTGTCGGGTCCGAGGGAGAACCCAGCTGTGGCGGTCACGTCGGACGCGCTGGACGTGGAGCGGGCCAGGCCTATCGCCTCCGACGACCCGAGGGTGTCGACGAGCTTCAGGCGCGGGTTGTGGCGAAGAAATCCCTGCTTAACCTCAGCTGACCATATGACGCCAGAGCTGACCACCAGCCACAGCGAGGATATGTCCCAGCGCTGCGGGTTGGCGTCCAGCGCCGCGAGGATCGGCCTTGCGAACGCGTCGCCGACTATCGAGAGCTCGCTCACCCGCTCCTTGGCTATCAGGTCCAACAGCACCTCAGCGTCGAAGCGGTGACCTTCGGGCATGAAGACCGAACCAGCGCTCGCCAGGACTGACATCGCCGTGAAAAGGCCCGTCCCGTGCATGAGCGGAGGGCCCGGCACGAAACGGCCGGGCGGGTGCCGAGGCGGCTTAGCCAACGTTGCGTTCACCTCGGCGAGGGTCGCCCCCGGAGGGTACCGCAACCCGGCGGTGCGGTTCAGCACTTCGAAAAGGTCGTCCTGGCGCCACATCACGCCCTTAGGCATGCCGGTCGTGCCGCCGGTGTAGACGAAGAGGAGGTCGTCGCCGCTGCGCGGCTTGGGCTGGCGTCCCGAGGGTTCGATCGCCGCTGCCTCCTCGTAAGGCTGAGCCCAGGCCGGACAGGAGTAGCCGTCCTCACCGACACAGATCCACGCCTTCACAGACGGCAGCTTCGCCCGGACCGCTTCTACTCGATCCGCGAACGAGGCGTGGAACACCACGCCTTGAGCGTCGCTGTTGTCCCAAAGGTAGACCAGCTCGGCTTCGCTGTAGCGGTAGTTGGTGTTCACCGCCACCATGCTCGCCTTAAAGCAAGCGAAGACGGACTCGAGGTACTCGGGGCAGTTATATAAGTACTGGGCGACCTTGGCCCCTGGGGCGAGGCCAGCTTGGCGGAAAGCCTCGCTCACACCCGAAGCCCTACGCTCGAAGCTTCGCCAGTCGACACGCCGGGACCCTTGCGCCACGGCGACGCGGTCCGGGAAAGCCTCTGCGACGGCCTCCCATACGTCAGCGAAGTTCCAGTTAGTAGGTTTGGTGGACCCTTCGAGGCTTCCCCCAGCCAGAGACGCCGGCACCTCGTCGCTTGCGGTCATGCCCTCACCGAGGCGTCGGAGATGACCCACCTGGATGGCTCACCTACCTTTTCTTCGAGCACGCCCTGGTTCTTCAGGTAGGTCAGGTGGGCGAGCGTCTCGCCTGTCGCCGCCCGGCGCATCCAACCGCGGATCTGCTCCCACGGTCTGCTCCAAGTCATAGCGCTCGCGATCAGCCAGGTGGTGTCCTTGCCCGAGCGTATCGCTTCTATCACCTCGCCGAAACGTTCGCGGTGGTGGCTGTGCAGCTCAGCTACCCTGCCCCGCAGGTCGCTGAAACGGTGCTCGTGAGCGGGAAGAACCTCGTCGGTGTCGTAGCCTCCCACCTTGTCCAGCGAAGCGAGAAAGTCGCCGAGCGGATCAGCCCCGGCTTGGGGATGAAACGATATGTTAGGTGTTATGCGGGGAAGAACGTGGTCTCCTGAGAGCATCAGACGGTTACCGGCTTCGTAAAGGCAGATGTGCCCCGGCGAATGCCCCGGCGTCCAGATCGCGGTGATATCCCACCCGGGAACGTCGGCCTTGTCCCCGTCGTTGACCAAGATGTCAGGGGCCACAGCCCAGACCCAGGACCGCAGCGGCATAGACGCGTCCCTCAGCTCGGCGATCTCGTCGTCGGGCGCACCGTCGCGTCGCAGCATAGCGGCGATACGTTCGAGCAGCTCCGACGGCTCGTCGTAGCGCTCCCCGATCAAAGCGGCGTCAGCGGGGTGCAGCCCTATCCACGCGCCGGAAGCTTCCCGTACCCTGCCGGCGAGGCCGTAGTGGTCGGGGTGGATGTGGGTTACTACCACACCCCGAACGTCGCTGATCTGGTAACCCGCCGTGGCTATCCCTCCCACCAGCGTGTCGAACGCCTCGTCGGTGTTCCAACCGGCGTCCACAAGGTAAGCTCCTCGCGGGGTCTCGAAAAGGTACACGAGAACGTACCGGAGGGGATTGTTGGGGATTGGGACTGGGACACTCCACAACCCGGGGCGTACTTGTTCGACCGGCGGCAGCGGAGGCAACCCTAGGTTGGCATCACTCATCGCCTGCCAGCTTGCCACGCCCGGCCGCTCGAATCCCAGCCGGGCTCCCCAGCCGGTTCATCCGAAGACCCCAAGGCGGGACGGAAAGTGGGCCTGCTGGTCCGCGGAGGGAACGCACGCGTAGATTGCCTGAATGGCCGATTTGGAGATACGACAGGTGCGCCACCTTCTGGGACGGCGCGCGTTCGTCGACGTGCCGTTTCGTATTCACGGTAACAACCCTGCCTGGGTTCCGCCTCTGCGCCTCAGTGTGTACGACCGGCTCTCGCCAAGACATCCCGCGGCGCGACACCAACAAACAGCCTTGTGGCTCGCCTTACGCTCCGGACGGCCGGTCGGTCGTATCGCGGCGTGCGTCGACGGACAGTTCAACCGTTACCACGACGTCAGGTGGGCCTGGGTCGGTTTCTACGACTGCTTCGACGACGCCGGTGCGTCCGCCGCACTTTTCGACGCCGCCGGGGCGTGGGCTGCGTCGCAAGGGGCGGAAACGATGGTCGGACCGGCAAATTTCACTACCAACGACGAGCTGGGGCTTCAAGTTGAGGGTTTCGACGACCCCCCGGCTCTTCTCACTTTGGAGAACCCCCCCTACTACGAGCGCTTGTGGTGCGACTACGGTTGGGAGCAGGCAATGGACCTGTGGGCGTGGCGTTTCGAACGTTCGTCCACTTCGCTTTCTGAACGTCAAAAGCGCACCCTTGCTAGGATTGAGAAGCGCGCTGGCGTGCGAGCCCGCAGCGTCAACATGGCTGACTTCGACAACGAAGTCAGCCGCTTCTTCGACATCTACAACGCCGCCTGGCAGGACAACTGGGCTTTCGCCCCGATGCCCGAGGCCGAGGTCCGCCACCTCGCCCGCCAGCTAAAGAAGATCATCCGTCCCGAATGGGCTTTCGGACTGGAAACCGACGACGGTACCGCCGTCGCCGTCTGCCTCGCAGTCCCCGACTTAAACCAGCTCATGAGGAAGGTTCGCAGCGGACGGCTGCTGCCGGCCGGCTGGTACCCGCTGGTCAAAGGCCCGAAAACGGTTAGCAGGGCCAGGGTGTGGGCGCTCGGGGTGCGGCCCGACTACCAGCATTTGGCGTTGGGACCGTTGCTATACAAAGAGATCGTCGAGCGGCTCATGGCCGACCCGAACATCGAGACAGCCGAAGCTTCGTGGACCCTGGCGACTAACCGTCCGATCAATGACCAGCTGGCCGCAATGGGCGCCACCCGCTCGAAGGTTTGGCGTCTCTACCAGCGCCGGCTAAGCGGTGCCGGCGGGTAGCGACCGGCTGGCAGCAAGCTCTTCGCGGGCCATGTCGAAAGCTCTTATAGCGCGAGCGATGTCAGCCTCCGTGTGGGTTGCCATGACCGACGTGCGCAGCAACGCCCGGGGAACCGCCGGGGGTATCGCGCAGTTGGTGTACACGCCGTGGGACAATAAGGCGTTCCAAAGCAGCCCTGCCTCCCATACGTCCCCAACCCACACTGGGACTATCGCGCTGCCCGACGAAGCCCCTACGTCGAAACCCAGGCCGGACAGTCCGCTGCGCAGCTGCTCAGCACGGGCCAGCACGCTCTCCCTCCTCCAGTCCTCGCTGCGGGCTATCCTCGCAGCGCTGAGCGCAGCGGCGAGAGCAGCGGGAACACCCGACGCGGTGAACATCAACGGCCGGCAGGTGATCGTCAGAAAGTCGATGACCGAACGCGGCCCGGCGACGAAACCGCCGCAGCTTGCCAGGGATTTCGAGAATGTCCCCACCAAAAGATCGGCTTCGACACCCGCCTCGGCTGCGGTACCCGCGCCGCTCGGGCCGACCACCCCCAAGGCGTGGGCTTCGTCGACGAGCAACCGCGCCCCGAACCTGTCGCAGATCGACTTGATGTCCTCGAGGGGAGCACGGTCACCCTCCATGGAGTAGACGCCGTCGACTGCGACCATCACGCCGCCGGAACCGGGTTGGGACCTCCACGTTCGCAAAGCTCGGGCCAGGCTGTTGGGCCGATTGTGGCGAAAAGCGCGCAAGGTACCTGCGGAGTAGCGGGCACCGTCGACGAGGCTTGCGTGCGCCGCCGAGTCCACCACCACAGCGTCGCCGGCACCGAGGAGAGATCCGAGAAGCCCCAGGTTCGCGAGGTAGCCGGTCGTGTACACGAGAGCTGCCTCTGTTCCCATCCAGTCGGCTATCAACTCCTCCAACTCGTCGTGGAGAGGTAAGGTGCCGTTGAGGAGTCTGCTGCCGGTAACGCCCGTGCCGTACCGGTCCACGGCGTCCCGGGCGGCGCTCCTGACCCGGGGGTCAGCCGTTAGGCCCAGGTAGTTGTTAGATCCGAGCATCACCACCGGTCGACCTTCGAAAACCGACCGGGGACCGACCTCTCCTTCGACGGACCTGTAGAACGGCAGCAGTCCCATCGCCTCGGCGCTGCGCCACTCTTCGAGCCTCGGGTCGGCGGTCTTGGCGAAAACGTCCGAGGCTACTTTGTCCGCTTCGGAGGGTTTTCCCGGTTCGGAGGGGGATGGCCCTGAAAGATCTCGGTCCACTGTGGGGATTGCTCCATCTCCCATGTTCAGCCAGCGTTCGCCGGACGAGCCGACATTGTAACGAAGTCCCGGGCCCAGGAAGGGTTGAAGAATGTGGCAGGACCCTGCACCGTCGAAGCTACCAGCTTGGAGCCGTTCGCCGGCGACGCAAGACCCCCGGCGGGCGGATCATAGGTGACGAAAACGGTCCAGTCGGGGTTGATGTCGAGCTGCATAGCCCGCACGGCGCCGGCGGCAACGAGCAGCTGAGCGAGCTGCAGCGGTGCCAGCGACGGGCCGGTCACGTACACGAGCGCCCCGTCGGAGGTGATCCCCAGACCGGAACGCCACTGGTTCTCGACGCCGGCCCCGACGCAGGAGTCGACACCGCAGGTGGCACCCCAGTCAAGCCAGTAGGGCGTCGAAGCGAGCGGCGTGGGAGCCCCGTTCGCGACGAGAGGGACCAGGTTCTGGCGGACCGACACCACGTTGGGTGTCATGGTCACGTCGGATCCCCAAGCCCCGATGTTGACGCTTCCGTCCGAGTAGATGACCAGCGAGGCCGCACCGGTCACGAGAGGGTCGATTATCTTCCCCTCCGTGTAGTAACCCCCGTGGGCGACGGGCATCATAAAACCGCCGTTGAAGGCGGCCACCAGGCTGGCCGCCTGAGCGGGAAGTATCGGAGCCGTGAAAATGTAGGGCCCTCCCCCTGGGCTGAGAGAACCTGAGTACAAGCGGGCGTAGAGAAGTCGGGTGTCCATCCACGCGACGCCGGCCGGTGTCGTGGCCCCGGGGGCTACGAGCGTCGTCTCGTAGACCGCTACGTGACCGTTGACGGTTCGCCCCGCCGGCTTCCAGACACCCTGGCCGGAGACCTGACCTCCGCCTATCGGGGTGAGAGGGGCGGGCGCTGGCAGCGGTGCCGGACCGACGGGCGCTGTTGTAGTGGAAGTCGTCGTCGAAGGCACCGTAGTGGTTGGATCGGTCGTTACCGGGGCTTTGCTGGTTGGGCTTGCCGCCGTCCCCCCAGAGCCGGTACCGACCCCCGCAGCAGTCTTGGTGGCAGCGCCGGTTCCACCGCACGCTGCCGCTGCGAGCGCGACGGACAATAACAGCGCAGCCAGCCTTGCTTTGCGGCCGTTCTCACCTTGAAGCACGGCAAAAGGGTAGGCGACGCCGGGCTGTTACAGGGCGCGCTCCACCCTGAGCGGCCCGGACCTTACGACTCCGAGGCGACGATCCGCTGCAGGTTATCCACCGAACGTTCCAGCATCTCCAAAGGAACTATCGGCCACTGCCGCGCCCCGCGGCTCCCCTCGCCAAGACCCGACCAGTCACAATAGTTGGTCACTAGACAAGCGTCGTCGCCGTCAGGCTCGATCTGCCACCCGTAGACGTGCCCTACCGGAGGCTTGTCTATACCCGCCACGTTCCACTCCAAAAGCCGGTCGGGGACAATGGCCGTCACGGTGTTGCGAACCTTGTACTTGCCCATCCCAGGAATGTCGTTGAGAGGGGCGCGGTCCATGTCCATGTCGAATGACTGCCCGACCGCTGTCAGGCGGGACTCTCCCCCACTAGCTTCGAGCATCCCCGAGCCGTCGATACGCACGTGCCCTTGCGGATCCGTGACAACTTCGAACACCCGGCTCGCCGGTGCAGCGATCCGTCTTGTAACGCTCACCCGCTCCTGTGGCATATCTGGCTCCTCGTCCGTCGCGTCTAGTGTCAAATACCTACCACAATTACCCTACCTACCCGGTTCACTCCGTCCGCACCCTGCCGTCGAGGCGTCCCCGTCGCGTGTTATCACAGCGAGAGCGTGGCGTCCCCGTGGCGTTGCGCTTCGACGCCGGCGACGCCTTGCGCCATCGCCAAGGCGATAGCGTCCGGTTCCGCCGTCTTGGCCCACCCTCGGGCCGCGTCGGCTCCGATGACAGAGCAAAGCAGGTGGGAGGGTCCCTGCCTGTCGAAGATAACCGTGGCCGCCTCGACGACTACAGGACCTGCGAAGTCGGCCGGCAGTTCGCTTCTGGCTCGAAGCTCTGCTGTGTCCTGGCAGTCGACGCGCTCGAAGGGAACGCTGGGCGAGTCGGAGAAGATGCCCACGGAGTGCTTCGTGGCGACACCGCCGTTGGCGTGCACGAGACCGTACCCACCTGAGCGGACAGCGCCGACCATTGCGGCCAGCGAATGCCCTACTGCGTTGCCGACCGGAGCCCCTGCGAATCCAAGCCCGCCGGTGAGGGTCAGGTCACGCTCCTCTGAAAAGCCGAGCGCTGCGGAGGAGATCTCGACGATCGACGGAAAGCACGAGTACAACTCGACGTGGCTGATCTGCTCCGGGCGGACACCTGCATGGCGGTAGGCGGTGTCGCCTACGGTCTCCAGTGACGGGCAGCGGTGCAGCACGTCACGGTTCGCCAGCTTCCACGTTTCGTGCGCCGAAGCGACCACCAGCGGGAAGACCATCCGGTCGGCGGGCACTCCGGCGTTCAACGCCACGTCCACGTTGCAGACAAGCAGGGCGGAGGCCATGTCGACGGTGTTGTTTGCCACCATCGCCTTGGTGTAGGGGAAGGCGATCATCCGGTTTTGCGGGGAAGGCTCCCGGATCTCGGCGGCACTCAACGCTTTTGTCTGCCACGAGAACGGGTTACGCGACGCTGCTACGCTGAAACGTGCCCACAGGCCCGCTATTCGGTCCCGATGCTCGTCGACCGTCTCGCCGGCGCTCGACCGCAGGCTGTCGTCGATAAGCGCGTACCCGTGGGCGGGAGGTCCGACCACAAGGGTCTCTTGGATCATCTCCTCGGGAAATCCTCCGAGCTTCTCCGGATCGCCTTCGCCCAGGGATGTCGTCCATCGCGGCTCCACACCCGAACGTTTCATCCGCTGATGGGACCAGCGGGCCTCGCCGCCAACCACCAGCGCCACGTCCAGGTCGCCACGACAGATCCTCTGAGCCGCAACCGCTAGCATCTCCTGGGGTCCCGTACCTGACACCGAGCTTAGAGCCGTCCTGGCACCGTCGCAGCCGATGAGCGAAGCGACCAGCTGCCCTGGGTTTCTGTAACGGAACCACCCCCCTGCGACACCCAACCACTCGACACGCCGGAGCAGCGACGTGGCCCCGGCGTCCCTGCCAGCTTCGCTCGCAGCCTGGGCCATTAACTCGACAGGGCCGCGCGCCTCGGTAAGGTCCACGCTGCCCGGGCGTTGCAGCACCTGGGCGACTCCCACGATCGCAGCTACCGCCAACGTCGTCCTCCGATCCGACTCTCACCGACCTTTGCACACCACAACCGGCGGGTTCAAGGTGACCGTCGCCTGCCGGCGCGTCCAAGGACCCCGCAGCGCGCTAGCAACCCTCCCGGGGTCATAATAATCACGTGGTGTTTGCTCCGGCCGGCGTGATCGCAGTCTCATCTAGGGCGATGAGCCTTTGAGCTCACCCGCCGCCGGGCCCGGCGGCCGTCCTGTCAAAGCGCCGTGGCGCGAACAGGCCAAGGTTTTCTTGCGCCCGCACCGCTTCAAGCTGACGGTCAGCTTGGTTGCGTCGGCAGTGTCGATGGGAGCGCTCGCTGCTATACCCGTCCTGCAACGTTCGGTGATCGACGACGACCTCGCCGGGAACCGGGCGATCGGGGGGGCCCTCGTCGCTCTTGTAGGCGTCGGGGTGTTACGTTTCGCGACGTCCCTTCTGCGTCGATTCGTCGGTGGCCGCGTCAGCTTCGACGTGCAACTCGACGTCCGCAACGCTATCTACAAGCATCTCCTCGATCTCGACATGTCAGTGCACGACGGTCTGCAAACCGGACAGCTGGTTTCGAGAGCCAACAGTGACCTTGGGCTCATTCAGCAGCTCCTCGCCTGGGGGCCGATGGTCATCGGAAGCGTCCTGCAAGCGGTGATCTCCCTCGTCGTGATGGCCTTCCTAAACCTTCCCCTCTTTGCGGTGGCGTTGATAGTACCCGTTGCGACGTTCCGCTCCGCGAGGTCCTTACGCCACAGCGTCTTCCCTTCGAGCTGGGACGCGCAAAGCCGAGAAGCGGAGTTGACGAGCGTCGTGGAGGAAGCCACCAGCGGCGTCAGGGTCGTGAAGGCGTTCGGTCGCGAGGACGGGGAGGTCGAGCGCTACACAGACGGAGCGACGAAGCTGTACTCGTCGCGGCTGCGAAATATTCGCCTTCGCGCCCGCATGACAGCGGAGCTCCAGTCGATCCCCTCGTTCGGCCAGCTCGGAGTCCTAGCCCTCGGAGGCTGGTTCGCTCTGGACGGCCGTATGTCGATCGGTACTTTCGTGGCGTTCGCCACCTACATGACCCAGCTGGCCGCACCAGCCCGGATGCTGGCAGGGATTCTGACGGTAGGCCAGCAAGCTAGAGCCGGCATCGAACGGGTCACTGAGATACTTGAGCTCAAGCCGAACATGGTCGAAAGCCCCGACGCGGTCGCCCTCGGGCGGGTCGCCGGCTCGGTCGATTTCGACTCCGTGGACGTCGTCTACGGCGAAGTCACCAACCAGCCTGTGCTCGCCGACGTTACCCTCCACATCGACCCTGGCGAGGCTGTGGCGGTGATCGGCCCTTCGGGTTCGGGCAAGTCAAGTTTGTGCGCTCTCGTCGCTCGACTCTACGACCCGCGTTCTGGCACCGTTCGCATAGACGGCACCGACATCAGGTCTGTAACTTTGCACTCGCTGCGCCAACAGGTCGGAATGGTCTTCGAGGACAGTTTTCTCTTCGGCTCCACTATCGCCGAGAACGTCAGTTTCGGCCGTCCCGACGCGACCGACGAAGAGGTCAGGGCGGTCTGTCGGATCGCCCAAGCGGACGGCTTCATACAAGCCCTCCCTAGCGGCTACGACACCGTGGTAGGCGAAGGGGGCATCACCTTGTCGGGGGGGCAACGCCAGCGGATCGCCCTGGCTCGGACCCTTCTCGAAAGCCCGCAGATCCTGGTCCTAGACGACGCTACGTCAGCCGTCGATCCCCACACCGAATCGCTCATAATCAGCGCGCTGCGCAACCTTTCGAACCGCCCGACGATACTCGTCACTTCCCAGAGGCCGTCAGTTCTCGGGCTGGTCGACAGGGTCGCTATCCTCGAAGGCGGGCGCCTAGTCGACGAGGGAAAACCGAACGAGCTGGCTGAGCGTTCCGAGTGGATGAGGACCTTCATGGACCTCGGTGGTGACGGCGACCTCGCCGGCCGCACCGGGGAGCAGCTCCCCTCCAAGTCGCCAGCCAAGACAGAAAAAGGCTCACAAGCTCCGCTTCCCGGGTTTGCCGGGGTTTACGGTCGCGGCGCCAGAGGAGGCCACGGGGGTGGAGGTCAGGGCTGGGTTGCCATGCTCGGCCAGCCACCGGCAGCCATGCGTGAGCGTATCGCCCGACTGCCACCCGCGAACGACCTCCCCAAGGTAGATCTCCAAGCCCAGGTTCAGGCCCGAGGGCCGCTGCGCCTCCGGCGTTTCTTGCTGCCGTGGAAGGCGGCCCTAGCAACAAGTTTGGTGCTGGTGGCGCTCGACGCTCTGAGCGGCCTGGTTAGCCCGCTGCTGATACGCGCCGGGATTGACAGAGGCGTCGAAGCTCACTCCAAGGGCACTCTGTTGTTGGTTGCAGGCGCTTTCCTCGCTGTGACGCTGATCGCATGGTGGGACCAGTGGGCGGAGACGATCCAGACCGGCCGAACCGGAGAGTCGATACTGCTGGGCCTGCGGGTGCGTCTGTTCGCTGCCCTGCAACGCCTCGGCGTCGACTTCTACGAGTCGGAGATGACCGGTCGGATCGTCACCCGGGTCACCAACGACATCCAGGCCCTCTCCCAGCTGCTGCAAAACGGCCTCGTGAACGCTCTCGTCAGCTTCGCCAGCTTCGCCGGCATCTTGATAGTCCTCTTTGTGAGCGACCCGGAACTTGCGCTGGTCGCCGTCTCGGTGATCCCGATCCTCGTCGCGGCGACTGTCGTGTACCGGATTCGGTCAAGCCGGGCTTACGACCGTCAGCGGGACGCTGTCGCAGCCGTCAACGCATACCTTCAAGAGACCATATCGGGCGTGCGGGTGGTTCAGGCCCTGGGACGCGAGGAGGCGGGACTGCAGACCTTCTCCCAGATCGGCGTGGGCTACCGTGACGCCAGCCTCGCCGCCCTGTCAGTCCAAGCCACCTACATCGCCCTATCAGATCTTCTGGCGTCGACGTCGACCGTGCTCGTGTTATGGGTCGGCTCCGAGCTCGTCGTGGACCACAAGATCCCAATAGGTGTACTGGTGGCGTTCCTGCTGTACGTAACTCAGCTGTTCGCACCGGTTCAGCAGCTCGCCCAGACCTTCGACTCCTACCAGAGAGCTCTCGCCGCGGCCCGCAAGATCAACACGGTGCTAAACGAGACACCGTCGGTGGTCTCACCCCCCGATGCCAAAGACGCGTCGAAGCTTCGGGGAAGAGTGACCCTGCGGTCAGTGTCTTTCCGCTACCGTGGCGCGAAGCGCAACGCTCTGACCGACGTCGACCTCGACGTTCCCGCTGGCCAGCACGTGGCACTGGTCGGCGAGACGGGTGCCGGAAAGTCGACCCTTTTGAAGCTGATAGCCCGCTTCCACGACCCAACCCACGGGTCGCTGCTAGTAGACGGGACCGACGCCCGCAGCTTCGACCTGCGCTCATATCGTTCGCGCCTGGGCTACGTTCCCCAGGAGCCGTTCCTTTTCACCGCGTCGATAGCCGACAACATCAGCTACGGCAGACCCGACGCAACCCGCGACGAGGTCGTAGAAGCCGCCCGCGCCGTGGGCGCGCACGCGATAATCGAAGCCCTCCCAGGCGGCTACGACCATGTCGTGGGCAAACGGGGCAGGTCGCTTTCGGCTGGGGAGCTTCAGCTGATATGCCTGGCGAGGGCCCTTCTAGTGGACCCGGCGATCCTGCTCTTAGACGAGGCCACCTCAAACTTGGACCCGGCCGCCGAGGAACTGGTGCACACCGCCATGGACACCGTCACCGCAGGTAGGACCACTTTCGTCATAGCCCACCGCTTGTCGACGGCCCGCAACATGGACCGTATCGTCGTGGTCAGCTCCGGAAGGGTCACCGAGGACGGGACCCACGACGACCTCGTCGAAGCGGGAGGTTGGTATCAGCGCTCCTGGGAGGCGACACTCGCCGCGCAAGGACCATCGGCCACAGGCCGGCGCCCTTGAGCCTTGGGACGCAACGGGCCGGCAGCGCTCGTCAGCCGGCCTGGTCGCCGGTGCGGGCGGCCAAGGGCTGGTCGTCGGCGGCCCCTCTAACCAGCCGGCGTAACGCTTCGACGCTTTGGGGGCTGGTAAGTGAGCTCACCACGTCGCCTCGTTCGAACGTCGTTGACCCGGTCGCGAAGAGCAGGTCGTTGCCCCGCTGCACTGTGATAACCACGCATCCCGCCGGCAGACCTGCTCTTCTGATAGGCGCCCCCACCAGTTTCGATTGGGGTCCCACGCGCTCCTCTACAGCCACGGCGTGCGAAGTTATCTGGGATATTTTGCCGATGTTCGTGTCAAGCGACTGCCTGTAGGCGCGTACGATGTCGCTGATCGCCAGGATCCCGGCGACCTCACGATTCTTGGTCGTGACTGCAACCCAATGCCCCCCGGCTTGGATCAGCGCTTCGAGACCGACGTCTAGGGTTGCGTCGAGAGCGACTGTGGTGACTGTCGAATCTGCGAAGTCACCCACCCGCCGAGCTGCCACGCTATCGGCCAGGGTGGAGAGGCTTTCTACTTCGACAGTGCCGATGTAACTACCCTTAGAGTCCACGACTGGGGCTCCGGGCACGGCAGCCTCGTGGAGCGCTGCGACGGCTGCTTGGACCGTCATCGATTCGGGTAGGACCACCCTTGGTGAGTTGACCACTTCGGACACGTTGAGCGTTGCGAGGAGCGGAAGGCCGAACTGCAACCTGTTGACCGCCGAGTCGGCCCGGGTCTTCAGCTGGGAGCGGTAGATGCTGTCGTCGGCGCGCCCGACGATGAACCAGGCAATCGCAATAGCGACCATTGCGGGGCCGAGAAGAGCGATGCTCCCGGTCATCTGAGCGACCATCAGCATCACGGCGACCGGCGCCCGCGAGATACCACCGAAGACTGCCATCATCCCCACGATCACAAACGGCGCCGGCTCGTGGCCGACACCCGGGGCGATGGGCTGAAGGACGCGCCACACGGCCAGACCGGTGAAAGCGCCGATCACCATTCCCGGTCCGAACACCCCGCCGGAGCCTCCGGTCCCGATGGACAAGCCGGTGGCGAGGATACGGGCGAGCGGTAACGCCAAGATGACGAGGAGCGGAGTGTGGATCATTTCGGCGCTCAGACCTTTTTGCACCCAGCCGTATCCGGTGCCGACAACCTCCGGCAACCCCAAAGCGATCAGACCGACCACCAACCCTCCGAGAGCGGGACGCAGCTTCTTGGAGAACGGAAGGCGATGCGACAGCTTGACGATCCCGTAGAACGACTTCGAGTACAAAAGCCCGAGCCCGCCGGCGAGCACGCCGATAATAGCGAACCACAACAGCTGGATGGGCTGGTGGAAGTGGTAGCCGCCCGGTATGGCGAACAGAGGCTGGTAGCCGAAGAACGCTCCGAACACGGCGTAGGCGATGATCGACGCGAACACTCCGGGTAGCAGGGCTTCGAACTCGAAGTCGTCGCGGTAGACGATGTCGGCGGCGAGTACCGCCCCGCCGAGCGGGGCGCTGAAGATAGCCCCGATACCCGACCCGATGCCGACTGACACCGCGATCCGGCCATCCTCGGGGGACAGGTCCAGGATCCGTGCGATCAGAGAGCCGAACCCTGCGCTTATCTGCGCTGTCGGCCCTTCCCGGCCACCGGACCCGCCGGACCCGATGGTGAGAGCCGACGCTACGATCTTCACCACGACGGCCCTCAGCCGGATGCCGCGGGGGTTGTGGTGCACGGCGTCGATGGCAGCGTCGGTCCCGTGGCCTTCGGCCTCGGGAGCCCACGTGAAGACCAAGAAACCCGATAGAAGCGCTCCGAGGACGACCACCAGAGGTATCGCCCACGCCCTCGTGTAGTGGGCGGATCCGGCAGCGTTGCCCTCGCCTGCTGGGGTCGGCACTTTGTAGCCGGCGAGAAAGCCGAGGAAGAAGTGAGTCGAGACGCTTAGAGCCTCGTAGAACACGACCGCGCCGAGCCCGGCTATGACCCCGATCACCGAAGCGAGGATCAGCCATTTCGGCAGGTACGACATCGAGTTGATGCGGCCTCCCAGCGCTCCGCCCGCCCGGCGCCACCCGGGTCTTGCTAGCAGGTCTCCTAGGCGTGAAGGCGACGGCTGACCGTCTGGCGGCCGGGCCACGTCAGCGTTGCCCGGCGTTTGAGGCGTTTGAGGCGTTTGAGGCGTTTGAGGCGTTTGAGAAACGGCCAGCACAGTTTTCAGCTGCCTGGGAGATGCCATCCAGCAGGTAACCGAGACCTTCGCCGAACTGGCGGGGCGACGAGAACGACGCGAGACGCCCGGCTAGATCACCCGCCAACGGTTCGCTACCGACGCTGCGCGACCGGGAGGCTTCGAAGGCGGCGAAGCCGATGGTGTAGGTGTGGATGGCCCCGTAGGCGCTCAAAGCCGCTTCGTTATCCAGGCCGGCTTGGCCCAAGACGCCCAGCATTGCTTCCATGCGTTCCAGCGCCGCCTTGGAGACGACCGGGTGGACCAGGTAGACACGCAACGCGGCCGGCTCCCTGACCAGAAAGCGCCGCAAATTGTCGGCCGCCTCGGCTATCCACGCTCTCCACTCGTCCTCTGAGGCAGCCGGTCGCCACACCTCCTCGAGCAGAGCGTCGACTACCTCGTCTAGAAGGTCGTCCTTGTCCCTCACATAGCGGTAGAGCGACATCGGGGACACTCCGATTTGCGCAGCGAGGCTTCGTATCGTCATCGACGCGTATCCGCCGCCCTTGACCGCTTTCGTGGCCGCAGCGACGATCTGGCTGCGAGAAAGCGTCCCCCACTGTGCCCTCGTATTGGCAGGGACCTGCGTCTTGGCGCGTGCCGCTGACATGGACCTGTCTTTCGTACCCACGCCCACAACCTAACACATCTTGCGTACACGTACGCGTGTCTGGTATACTGTTTGGTGTTCCAAACTTCGCTCGGTTCTGAGCGTCGCTGGAAGTGGAGGTGAACATGGCTTACTGGGGACTTGACGTAATAGCCGCACTGATACTGGCATCGTTGCTGGCGTTCGCCGCCTACGCCTTAGGGGTAGGCCTGCTAGGGATTGCGA
>JAJZAM010000218.1 GCA_021799445.1 Actinomycetes bacterium | reverse complement strand
CGCCTCCGAAAAGGGCAGAACCGTTGTGTGGGTCGACCTCTACGAAGTTACCTCGATCGCCGATGTCGCCGCCCGATTCGATCAGGCGCTGGCCGTCTCCTCGGGCGGGGTGTTCGGCTCCGTGATCGAAAGGATCGCCGCCACGTTGTCGGTCAACCTTGGAGTACTGCGAATCGATCTGCGAGGCCCGGCCCGAGACCGGCCGGACCCAGCGCTGTCACTCTCCGCCCTGCTTGAAGTGCTCGTCACCGCAGCCAGCCGCCATCAGACACTGCTGGTAATCGACGAGTTCTCCTTCATCTCCCGGATACCAGAGGCGGCTGGGATGTTGCGTACCGCTCTGCAGCACCACTACCGCGAGCTTGGGATCGTCTTCGCCGGATCACAGCCGGCGATGATGCGAACCTTGTTTACCTCCCGGAGCGAACCGTTCTACGGGCAAGCCGATCTGGTCGAAATCGGTCCTCTCACCCAGCCGGCTCTGACCGAGATCATCCAGAAAGGGTTCACGTCCACGAAACGCAAACCCGGACCGGTCGCCCGTATCGTGTACCAGATGACCGGCGGTCACCCTATGCGGGCCATGCAGTACGCCGACCGGTGCTGGAGCGAAACCCCGCAGGGGGCGGTGGCTACCGCGGAAACCGCTGTTGAAGCGCTCGATCAGTTGAGACGCAGCGAAGCCGAACCGTTAGAACGGATCTTCTCCTCTTTCACGGACTCCGAGAAGGCGCTGCTACGCTCAGTCGCTGTGTCGGGAAGCGTATACGGCGCCGAAGCCGCTCTCCTGGGGGTCCTCGGGGGAGCCGCCGCCCGAGCGCGGCGGAAGCTCGTCGACGGCGGAGACCTCATCGAGACCGGAACGGGCGTGAAAATCACCGACCCGTTCTTGGCCGACTGGATCCGTGGACGGTTCCCGCTCTAACCGGCGTGTTACCCGGCGCCGCGTACGATTCCGGCGTCGGTCACCCGCTTGTGCTTCCGATGAAGCGGCACTATCAGCGAGACGGCACGGGCGGGATGGCGTAGCCGAACGTGACACCCCCGCTGGTCGTAGCTTCCTAGGCGCTGGGAGAGTGGATCGCGCCATGCCCAGGATGGCCGCCACGCTCCCAGCCGATCTGGTGGAAGACGTGGGAGTGGCTCGGTCGGGAGAGTTGAGTCCTAACGAGTGGTGTACGAGCGGGTGAGGCGGGGGAGGGGTCCGCCTCCAACAGGCGACATCCGGCGAACGGTTACGCCACTCGACTCACGATGCCGGGAGAGCTCATCGCCGACACCGCAGAATTATCATGGCCGCCAGCGGGGAGTTTTAATGTCCACTCCCCCAGATGCTGGGGAGTGGAGCGCAGTAGGTAGCGGAACCCACGTCACGCAAGCGTTCTGCTGGAGAACGGCAGGAGCGTTCCCATAACACCACGGTATTGACTTCCTGAATCGGATAGAGCGTCAATACCGTGCCAGAGTTGCTGCACTTCAGGTGTGGCCGCCAAACCCTAAGACCGCCTCGTCGGGCTGGCTGCCGAACAGCACGGCTTCGTCCGTACCGAGGAGGCCGAGAAGGCTGGCATCCGCCCCGACTACCTCCGCCGACTGGCCATGACGGGCCGCCTCGAAAGGCGAGCCCAAGGCCTCGACCGTCTTACTGCCCTGCCGGTGGGACCGCTCGACGAATATCACGAGGCGGTGCTTGCTGCTCGCGGGGAGGGAGTTGTCGCCGGGGACGCGGCGCTCGCGCTGTGGGGCCTCGCGGACGTAAATACCCGGGAGATCGAGATCATCCTCCCGGCCGGCCAGCGGGTGCGTCGGGCCAACGATCGCCGCTTTCGGCTTCGTCAACGGCGCCTCGACCCGGACCAGATCGACCAGGTCGAGGGCATCCCTGTGCTAGCGCCGCAGGTTGCGATCGAGGAGGCCATTGCCAAAGGGCTCGAGGGCAACATCGTCGAGGAGGCAATCACGAACGCGCGCCGACGGGAGCTTGTCGGCGAGCTTGGCGCCGCCAGGTTGCGGGTGCTGCTGGCTGACCGCACTGCCCGTGTGCACGGCGACACAGTGACAAGGGCCCCGGCGTGAGCACGGCAGCGCCGCGACTTCCGGGCGACCGCGGTCACCTTCGAGGAGAGCATCGAGAGCCTTACCTCTGGTCGCCATAGCGAAGTCCGCTCACCTCGTAGGAGGTGAGCACCCTACCGGAGCCGGGAATCGCCAGCCACCCGTCTCGGCGATCCACTGCGCCGCTTGCTAGCGGCTCGATGCGAACAGCGGCGCCGTCCACGTCGAATTCGACGTCGCCCGCCTGCAAACCTACCCGGTCGCGAAGCGCCTTAGAGATGACCAATCGCCCTGCCCGGTCAATGGTAGTCCGCGTACCATTAATCTAGCACTCAAAGGCCCGCGAAGCCTGTAGTGCTATGGCGCATCGAGGTGCTGGCGGTCGTGGTCAAGAGCACCTTCAGATAATCGGGATCTGATAATCTGATGGCGTGTACGAGTTGTCGGCTTCTGAAGCCTCCCGGAACTTCTCCTCGGTGCTCGACTCCGCCGAGCGCGGCGAGACGATAGCGGTCACCCGGGCCGGGCGGCGTGTAGCGCTGGTCATCCCAGCGCCGGCGAGCAACGGTAGGGCGCTGGGGGAGGTGTTGCGTCGCTGGAGGAGCAACCCAGCCCTCGACGACGTCTTCGCTGCGCACGTCGAATCCGCTGGTCGGACGGTATCGGCCGACCTGGACGGCGACCCTTGGCACGACTGATTCTCGATACCGGCGTTCTCATCGCCGCTGTCAGAGGACGCCTCCAAGCCGATGAGCTTTTCGACGCCGACGACCTCGCAATCCCCGCTGTTGTCGTAGCGGAGTACCTGGCCGGCGTCGAATTGGACGGCGACCCGGGCCGGGCCGCTGCACAGCGAGCGTTCCTTGAAGAGGTCTTGGCGGTGGTCCCCGTTCATGTCTACGACCAGGCCACGGCGACGCATCACGCGGAGTTGCTGGCCTACGTTCGACGCTCAGGTACCAAGCGGGGCGCTCACGATCTCGTCGTCGCAGCGTGCGCACGCGCCGCGGACCGCATGGTGCTAAGCACCGACAACAGCGCCCGCTTCGGAGACCTCCCCGGAGTTTCTGTTCGTCTGATCCCCAGCTAGCAGGCCCGATCCGTCCCGGCAGGGCCCCTCTGGGGCTGGGGACGGCTGGTAGCGCTAGCCTGAGGCGGTGCCTGTAATTGTTGCCATCATCACCCCCAAGCCCGGAGAGTTCGACGCCGTGGAGGAGGTCCTCACCCGGCTCATACCCGACGTGCACGCCGAGGACGGCTGCGAACTGTACGCGCTTCATAAGGGCAAGGACCGTTTCGTGTTCGTCGAGAAGTGGCGGGACAGCGCGGCGCTGGGCGCCCACGGGACAGGAGCGAACATCAAAGCGCTCAACGCGGGCCTTAAAGGCCGCCTGGCCGGCCCTCCCGACGTCCAGGTCCTCGAAGCGGTTCCCGTCGGGGACCCAGCCAAGGGCGCCGTGTAGGACACCGGCTCGGGGGGATCTCGCCATGACCGACCTGACACCTCGGCCCGCGGGTCGCCACGTGGACCACGCAAGGGACCTCGAACCCGCGCAGTGGCACCACGAGCTCCTAGAGGAGCGTCCGCTTCACCACGAGGCAGACCACGACCCTCCGTTCCTCGTCCTGTCACGCTTCGACGACGTGGTCGCAGCCCTAAAGCAGCCCGAAGTGTGGCGCAACGGGGACGGGCCGGGGGTGTTCTTCCAGCGCGGCGGCGTGCTCGGCTCGACAGACGACCCCGACCACGCACGCCAGCGGCGCGTCCTTCGCCCTGCGTTCCTGCCGTCGGCTATCAAGGCGCTGCGCCCACGGGTGGAGGCTCTCGCCGACGGCCTTGCGGACAGTTTCGTGGGTTTGGGTCACGGTGACCTAGTCGAGCTTTACGCCTTTCCGTTCCCGGCGCTGGTGGTGGGGGAGATGTTAGGGGTGCGCGCCGCCGATAGGGACGATTTCGGCCGCTGGTCGCTGGCGGTGGTGAACGC